>CAYYWA010000293.1:0-7235 GCA_964475255.1 uncultured Sorangium sp. | reverse complement strand
GGCCCCGGCGCTCGCGGAGACGACGACCGAGGCGTGGCTCGTGCCGCCCGATCCAGCGGGCACGGTGCTCATCGTCCTCGCCACGCGGCCAGCAGCGAGCCGCGCGCGGAGCGCCTTCTTCTACGTGCGCGGCGAGCTGATCGAGCGCGTCAACGTGGGCGAGCTCAGCGGAAAATCGTTGAAAGAGGCGCTCAAGCGGGCCTCGGCCATGGGCCTCGAGCCTGCCCGCATTTCGGCCGCTTACGCGCGGCAGCGCATCACCGAGACGCGCGATCGGCACGTCGGGCGCGGCCTCCCGCTCCCGCTCGGCATGACCAGCGCCGCGGACCTCCTCGTACCGCTCCCGGACAGCCCGGAGCCGCATCCGCTCGACACCGAGGGACTCGAGCTCTCCGACGAAGACGCCCGCGAGCTCTCGCAGCGCTCGGCCGCGTTGCACCAGCTCCCGGAGTTTCGTGCCTGGTTTCCGGAGCCTCCGGAGGTTGAGCGCATGCTCGCCGAGGTCGGAGAGAAGCTCGGCCCCGAAGTCTCGCCCGAGTCCGAGGAGTCCCGCGCGGCGTTCACCGCGGCCATCGAGGCCGCGACGGATCGCTACTTCACTCCCGAACGGCGCACGGGCCTCGTTCAGTTGATGAAGGACAGCGCGCTCAGCGTGCTCGCAACCGAGGGCGAGGCGCGCGCCCTCGAGGTGGTGGCCACGATGCGCTGCATCGAGTCGGCGGGGCTCATCACCGATCCCCCGCACGCGATTCCCTTTCTCCGCGCGTTCTTCGAGAAAGCGATCCTCGCGCTCGCGGCCCGGCGTGGGGGCCGAGTGAGCGTGCCCGTCTCCCGCGCACCGTCCGAGCCGAGTCAGGCGCCCGCCCCGGAAGCCGCGCGCTAAATTTTAGAGCGGCGAGCCCGTCTCGAGGCCCACGGCACGCCGCGCCGCCGCGCGAAACGCGGTGAGCAGCCGTTGAGTTACGGCGCCTGGTCGTCCTGTGCCGACGCTGGTTTCGTTCACGGAAACGACGGGCACGATCTCCCGAATCGACGAGGAGATGAAGAGCTCGTCGAAGCGTGCGAGCTCGCTCTCGTGGATGGGGCGGATGTGGGTGGGGATCCCGAGCTCACGCGCCAGCGTGAGAACGTGCGCGCGCGTGATCCCCGCGAGAATTCCGAGGTGCTCCGGCGGTGTCACGAGCTCGCTGCCGAGCACGCCGAACACGTTCGAGGTCGTGCCCTCGAGCACGCGCCCTTCGGCATCGACGAGCAGGGCCTCTTCCGCGCTGCGCCGCGCCGCCGCGTCCATCGCGAGCACGGAGACGAGGTAGTTCGTGATCTTCGCGCCCGCTGCCTCCGTCCCGTCGGCGACACGCTGAGTCCGATGCGTGATCACGCGAATGCCGCGCTCGTACTTCTCCACCGGGAGCGGGCTCAGCGGCGCGACGATGACGAGGCGCAGCGGCGTGAGCGCCCGGGCGGGGTCCAGCCCGAGCGAAGCTGCTTGGCCGCGCGTGATCACGACCCGCACCACGCTCTCCGCGTACCCGCCCTCGCGAAGCCCTCGCTCGATCTCCGCCTCGAGCACCGCGCGGGATACCGGCATGCGGATGAGCACGCGCTCGGCGCTTCGCTCCAACCGTTCCAGGTGCTCGTCCAGCGCGAAGGGGCGGCCGCCGTACGTCCGCATCGTCTCGAAGACCGCATCTCCGTAGAGGAACCCGCGATCGAAGACGCTGACGGTGGCCTCCTCTGCGGAGCGAAGGACGCCGTCGATGAGGACGAGGGTGCCCGATGCCGAGCTCATGGGCCGATCCTCCTCCGGAACCCGATCGGTCGCAAATTGCGCGCCTTCGGGCGAAGGTAAACGGGTCACGCGACTCGAATGCGGCGGGTCGGCCGCTCGCGTCGTTTCCGATGTTTCACCGACGGCGCAATCGCACCAGCCCCGTCGAGTCCTCAGCGACGCCGCGGCAGGGTTGTGGTAGCGATTCGCCCCGCGCGGCACGCCGAGGCAACCAGATGTCCGACGAGCTTTCCTCCAATCTCGCCGCCCTCCGCATCGATCGCTCCGCGCCGAAGCCGCCACGTTCCGGGGGAATCTGGAAGACGATCCTCTCGCTCGGCCTCGTCGCCGGGCTGCTCGGGGCTGCCTACGCGTTCGGCGTCCCGTACCTCGAAGCCAAGATCTTCAAGACGGAAGTCGAGCTCACGGAGGTCGTCCTGGTCTCACCAGCGCAGGCGGCCGTCGAGCTGACGTCGACGGGGTACGTCGTCCCCCAGTCGATTTCACGCGTCGCGGCCAAAGTTGGCGGGAAAGTCCAGCGCGTCCACGTGAAGCAAGGCTCGAAGGTCGAGGCCGGAGACGTGCTGTTCGAGATCGACCCGGCGGACCACAACGCGGAGGTCGCACGCGCGACGAGCGCCGTTCACGCGGCCCGCGCCCGCGTGCAGGCGGCCAAGGCCACCCTCGTCGAGGTCGAACAACAAGCCGCTCGGGCGAAGACGCTCGCCGCCCAGGGGGTCGGCCCGCAGTCGGCCGCCGACGATCTGTTGGCGCGCGCACACGCGCTCCGCGAGCAAATGCACGCCGCCGAGGCCGACGTGCGCGCCGCCAGCTCGTTCGTCTCCGCGCTCCGCGTCAACCTCCAGAACTACACCATCGTCGCGCCGATCGGCGGCACCGTGCTGAACAAGCCGCCGGAGCTCGGCGAGTTCGTGGGCCCGCAGCCGGCAGGCCTCTCGGTGGACATGGGCGGCGTCGAGATCGCCGATTTCGACACGCTCATGGTGGAGACCGACGTGCCCGAGCAGCGCCTCAACCTGGTCAAGGTCGGCGGCCCCGCGGAAATCGTCCTCGATGCGTACCCGACGCGGCGCTACCGCGGGCGCGTCATGCAGATCACCCCGAAGATCGACCGCTCCAAGGCCACGGTGATGGTGAAGGTCGCGTTCGTGGACGAAAACGAAGGCGCGCTGCCGGAGATGTCCGCGCGTGTGAGCTTCTTGAGCGAAGAAGTCGACAAGGAGGCAATCCAGAAGCCTCCCAAGCTCATCGTCCCGAGCTCGGCGCTCGCGACGGTGAACGGCGCGCGCATCGTGTTCGTCGTCGACGGCGGCCGCGTCCGGGCCACCCCGGTGACGCTGGGCGCCGCATTCGGCAGCGGATTCGAGCTCGTCGAGGGGCCAGCGGCGGGCACGCGCCTCGTCAAGGAGCCACCGAGCACTCTTGCCGACGGGCAAGCAGTCAAAGAACGAACCGAGAGCTGACGGCCGCGCTCGAGCGACGGCCCGAACGGAGGGAGCATGACCGAAGCGACGAACGGCACGACCCCCATGATTCGCCTGGAAAAAGTCAGCAAGACCTTCTTCCGTGACAAGGAAGCGCTCGAAGTGCTGAGGTCCATCGACCTCGAGATTCACGAAGGAGCGTACGAAGCACTGATGGGCCCGAGCGGGTCCGGAAAATCCACGCTGTTGAACCTGATCGCGGGGCTCGACCGCCCGACGGGCGGAAAGCTCACCGTCGCCGGGGCCGACATCGGCGCGATGGCGGAGGATCAGCGCGCGCGCTTCCGTGCCGCGAACATCGGCTTCATTTTCCAGACGTACAACCTGATGCCGGTGCTCACCGCGCGCGAGAACGTCGAGCTGCCGCTGCTCTTGGCGAAGCTCCCCGCCGCCGAGCGCCGCAAGCGCGCCGAGATCGCGCTCAAGGTCGTCGGGCTCGATCATCGCATGGACCACCTGCCCCGCCAGCTCTCGGGTGGTCAGGAGCAGCGCGTCGCGATCGCGCGGGCGATCGTGACGGATCCGAAGATCATCGTCGCCGACGAGCCGACGGGCGATCTGGATCGGGAGAGCGCGAACGACATCTTGAACTTGCTCGAGAAGCTGAACAAAGAGTTCAAAAAGACGATCGTGATGGTCACCCACGATCCGGCAGCCGCCGAGCGCGCCGGGGCCGTGCGGCGCCTCGACAAGGGCAACCTCGTGTGAGGCGACGGTGAATCTCACTTCCATTGCCGTCCGCAACGTCGCGCGGAACCGGCTCCGCGCACTCCTCACTGTCTTCGGCGTGGCCGTCGCGATCGTCGCGTTCGTGCTGCTCCGCACGGTGATCTGGTCGTGGACCGTCGCGATCGAACAGAGCGCGAGCGATCGCATCGGTATCCGCCACAAGGTCACGATGATCATGCCGCTGCCGCTCCGCTACGCGGAAGAGGTGCGCGCGATCCCCGGAGTGACGGCGGTCGCCTACGCGAACTGGTTCGGCGCCAAAGATCCGAAGAACGAGAACGACTTCTTCGGGACCGTGGCCGTCGAGCCTTCGGACCTGCTCGCCGTGTACGACGAGATGCTGGTCCCTCCCGAGCAAGCGGAGGCCTGGAAGCAGAATCGGCGCGGCGCCCTCGTCGGCGACGTCCTCGCCAAGAAAAAGGGCTGGAAGGTCGGCGACAAGGTCCGGCTCCGCGGCACGATCTATCCGGGCGACTGGGAGTTCGAGATCTCCGGAATCTACACGGCGACTCGCGCCACGGTGGACCGGTCGAGCTTCTGGTTCCACTGGAAGTACCTGAACGAGTCCTTGCCGCCACGCCAACAGGACACCATCGGGTGGATCGTGGCGCGCGTCGCCGATCCGAGCCGGTCTGCCCAACTCTGCCGCGCGATCGACGAGAAATTCGCCGAGCGCGACATCCAGACGCTGAGCATGAGCGAGCGCGCGCTGCAGGCCTCCTTCCTCGGCATGTTCTCGGCCGTGCTCGACGCCATCGATCTCGTTTCGATCGTGATCCTCGCCATCATGGCCCTGATCCTCGGCAACACGATCGCGATGGGGGTTCGAGAGCGCACGCACGAGTACGGCGTGCTCCGCGCCATCGGCTTCATGCCGCGGCACATCGTCATCTCGGTGATCGGGGAAGCCATCGCGGTGGGCCTGATCGGAGGCGTGCTCGGGCTCTTGCTCTCCTATCCTCTCGTCGAGCGCGGTCTCGGGCGCTTCCTCGAAGAGAACATGGGCGGGATGTTCCCCTACTTCCGCATTCAGCCCGCCGTGGCGGGCGCCGCGCTCGCGCTCGCCGTGCTCCTCGCGCTCTGCGCCGCCGCGATTCCCGCGTATCGAGCGGCCAAGCTCAACGTCGTCGACTCCCTGCGTCGAATCGGCTGAGGAGGAGGACCCGCATGATTCCGATCAGCTACAACGTGCGCAGCTTGTTCGTTCGCAAGGCGACGACGATCGCGACGGCGCTCGGCATCGGCCTCGTGGTGTTCGTCCTCTCGGCTTCACTCATGCTGGGAGCCGGTATCCAAAAGACGCTGGTGAGCGGCGGGCGGCCGGACTACGCGCTCGTCTTGCGCAAGGGCTCCGACACGGAGCTCGCGAGCAGCATCGAGGTGCGCACGGTGAGCCTCGTGCTCGCCGCCGCGGGAGTGAAGAAGACGAACGAAGGCGCGCCAGTCGGCGCGGGCGAGCTCGTCGTCGTCATCACGATGGCGAAGCGGGGCACCGAGGGTCAGGTGTCGAACGTCCAGGTGCGCGGCATCTCGGACAACGTGCTCACGCTCCGCCCGAACGTGAAAATCGTCGAAGGGCGCGCTCCGACTCCGGGGACCGACGAGGTGATGGTCGGCCGCGGCATCGCCGGGCGATTCGAGGGTGTCGAGCTCGGAAAGAGCTTCGAGCTCAAGAAGAACCGCCCCGTCAAAGTCGTCGGCATCTTCGACGCCGGTGGCTCGAGCTTCGAGTCGGAGATCTGGGCCGACATCGACACGGTACGCAGCTCGTTCGGACGCGAGGGGCTCGTCTCCTCCGTCACGGTGCGCCTCGACTCGTCGAGCCGCTACGAGGCGTTCAAGGCCATCATGGAGACCGACAAGCAGCTCGGGCTCGAGGCCTTCCGCGAAAAGGACTACTACGAGAAGCAATCACAGGGCACGAGCATCTTCGTGTGGGCGCTCGGTATCGTGATCACGATCTTCTTTTCGATCGGCGCGATGATCGGCGCGACCATCACGATGAACGCTGCCGTCGCGCAGCGGCAGCGCGAGATCGGAACGCTCCGCGCGCTCGGCTTCTCGCGCACCTCGATCTTGTTCTCGTTCCTCCTCGAGGCCGTGGTCCTGGCTTCGATCGGGGGGATCTGCGGGCTCTTCTCGGCGTTCCTGCTCTCGTTCGCCGAGGTCTCGATGATGAACTTCGCGACCTTCCAGGAAGTGACGTTCGGCTTCGATCCGAACCCGCTGCTGCTCGCCATCGCGTTCGTGTTCGGGGCCGCCATGGGCATCCTCGGCGGCTTCTTCCCCGCCCTGCGCGCGGCCCGCGTCTCGCCCGTGGACGCGATGCGCGCCTGATTGGGCGAGCCCGCCACCCGGGGCTCGTCCGCGCCGAGCCCCGGGGTCAGTTCTGTCCCCTGTTCCACGCGGGATTTCTCCAGCCCTCGCTGACTGGCCGGAGTGATCCGCAGTGCACGCGCCGCCGAGCTCCGAAGCCTCCTCGCCCGGACTTCGTCGTTGCTTGGCGGTTCCAAACTGAGCTGCGCTCGGCGCTGGTGAACTTTGGGCGACTGCTCGCCGCGGTGATCGGTGACGACACACCTACGTGGTGCTCCCGGCATGTCCGCGCACTACTTCGCTCGTGGAATTTTGCGTGGAAGATGCTCTCGTGGGTGTGTGGCTCGCGCGCCGCGGACCCGCGCTCGCGAGCCCGTCTCGCGCCGAGACCGCTGCGAACGGCATTGCATCGCTACGCGAGGAA
The DNA here is from genome assembly GCA_964475255.1 of uncultured Sorangium sp. Taxonomy (GTDB): domain Bacteria; phylum Myxococcota_A; class Polyangia; order Polyangiales; family Polyangiaceae; genus PMG-095. The sequence continues at coordinate 493 of CAYYWA010000293.1, read as the reverse complement.
TCTCGGGACACGGCAATTCGATCAAATCGCCTGATTCGACTCGCGGAGTCCGCTACACATACGGACCGGACGAACACATTTCCTTCCTTGCACCCGCGGTGGGATCTCGGGTGCGAGGGCCAAAGCCAAGCCAGGACCAGACTCGAGGTGAGCATTCATGAGTAATCACACGAGGAGCCGCAATTCGGCGCGTCGCGCTTCCACGTTCCTGTTCGTTCCGTCCGTTCTGATCCTCGGCGGCGCAGGCTGCAGCGGGCCGGCGGAGCCTCCGTCGGAACCGTCCGGGTTCTCGTTCGGTGGGAGCAGCGGCGGGACCGGCGTGGGCACGGGCACCTCCGGCACGGGCGGCAGTCTCCCGAACGGCATGGGCGGCGCTTCGGTCGGCAACGGCGGCATGGCGCACCCCCCACAGGGCGGCATGGGGATCACACCTCAGGGGCCTTCCGGAGGCGGCGGACGCGCCCCCGGGGCGCGCGGCCGCGGCCGGTCGGCA
>CAYYWA010000292.1:0-7250 GCA_964475255.1 uncultured Sorangium sp. | reverse complement strand
CATGCCCGGCGAACTCGGGCTCGAGCGTTCCGAGCGTGGTCGATTCGTGGTCTCGCCGAGCGAGTGCGCCGCTTTCGCCAGCGCGGCTCAGCCAGTGCTGTAGCCCGTGACGAGGGCTTGGGAGAGGAGGCCCCAGCCGTCGACGGCGACGAACAAGAGGAGCTTGAACGGCAAGCTCACTTGAGTCGGGTTGAGCATTTGCATGCCGAGCGCGAGGAGGACGTTCGCGACGACGAGGTCGATGATCAGAAACGGGAGGTAGAGCGCGAAGCCGAGGGCGAAGGCTTCGAGCAGCTCGGTGACCACGAAGGCGGGGACGAGCACGACGAGGTCGTCGCGCGCGACGGCGTCGCGCATCTCGGCGGGACGCGTCGAGCGCGCCATCTCGTAGAAACGGCCGCGCTCCCGCTGGGACGCATTGGCGTCGAGAAAGCGTCGCAGCGGATCGCGCGCGGCCTCCACGAGGCCGAGGACCCAGGCGCTCGTGCCGCGCTGGGCGCCCGGCGCGAACAACGGCTCTGCGCGCTCGGCGATGCGCCCGCCGACCGGCGCCATGGCGAGGACGGTGAGCGCGCCCGCGAGCGCCATCACCACGAGGTTCGACGGGACGTTCTGCGCGCCGATCGCGCCCCGCACGATTTGAAGAACGGTGGAGATCTTCACGAACGCAGTGAGCGTCATGAAGGCGAAGGGCAACAGCGCCACCGCGCCGAGCACGACCACGAGCGCGATCGGGCTCGCCAGGAGCTCCTCGGCGCGCGCAGCGGATGCTGGTTGCGCGGCAGCCGGAGCACCCATGAGCAGCATTGCGACGGCGACGCCGCTCCCGAGGACGCCTCGAGCGCCGCTACGACGCATCTCCGGATCCTCCGTCGCGATCCGCGCTTCCGCCGCGGCGCAGGCGCTCCAAAATGTCGCGGAATCCGGGCGTCGGTTCCTTCTCCAAAAGCTCGGGTCCGAGCGCGTCGAGCGTTCCGCGTGGAAGCTCACCCAGCTTGGAAAGGCCCGCTTCGCTCGCACCCACCACGTAGATCACGTCGGCCACGCGCACGAGGTAGATGGCTCGGCGCGCGTCGAGCGAGAGCCGCCCGGCGAGCGAGAGCGGTCCGCTCGGACGCCCGACGCCAGCGCGCCGAGCGAAATAGAGGACGACGACGGCAAGCCCCGCCACGGCGAGCAGCGTGAGCACGGTCTCCACCACGTACCGCCCGAGCGGCGTCATCGCGGGCCGAGCCTACAGCGGCGCGCGCGAGCGTGGCAAAACGAATCGCTGAAAGCGCGTTGACACCAGGAGCCGATATGCCTATCCACTCCGCCATGTTGGTGGGAACCAGGATTTCGCTCCTTCGCTCTCGTGTCCTTTCGACAGCGGCGGTTCTCGCTGCCTGCGCCAGCCAACCGCCGCCCGAGGCCGCGCCGCCGCCGGCAGCCGAGATCCCGCCGGCCCCCGTCGAGACCTCGACGGCGCCGCCGCCCGAAGCCGAGCAGCCCGAAGTGGCGCCCCAGCTCGCCACGCTCGCCCTTCGCTACGAAGGGCTCTCCACGCCGGAGAGCGTGATCCACGACGAGGCGCAGGATCGGTATCTGGTCTCGAACATCAACGGCTCGCCGCTCGAGAAGGACAACAACGGGTTCATCTCGGAGCTCACCCCGGACGGCTCGGTGAAGAACCTCCGCTTCATCGCGGGCGGGCAGAACAAGGTCACGCTGAACGCGCCGAAGGGCCTGTTGCTCGTCGATGGAGTGCTGTACGTCACCGACATCGACGTGGTCCGACGCTTCGACGCGCAGACGGGCGCCTCGAAGGGCGACATTTCGGTGCCCGGCGCGCACTTCTTGAACGATCTCGCGGCGGCCCCCGACGGCCGCGTGTTCGTGTCCGATAGCGGCTCCCAGATGAAGGGACCGGGCACGGTTTTCGTGATCGACAAGGCAGGCAAGGTGAAGCCGTTCGCGACCGGAGAGCTCGGCGCGCCGAACGGGCTCCGGTTCCGCGACAGCGGTTTGCTCGTGGTCACCATCGGGAGCAACGACCTGTACGAGCTCGATGCCTCGGGCAAGCGCACGGACCTCGCCAAGCTCCCGAAGGGTGGGCTCGACGGGCTCGTGCTCCTCGACGACGGCACGCTGCTCATCTCGAGCTGGGAAGGCAACGCCGTGTACCGCGGAACGCCGAGCGGTTCCTTCGAGGCCGTCGTCTCCGACGTGGACGGTCCCGCTGACATCGGCTTCGACGCCAAGCGCCGCCGCATCCTCGTCCCGCGCTTCCTGGGCAACGCGGTGGAGGCCTACGCGCTGCCCTGATCGGATCCGATCCGCACGCAGCGCACCCGCCGCCAGCGGCGCGGGCACCTCGGAAAAGAATTGACGGTTGTCAGTAGCGGCGAACCCGCGGACGGCTCCGCGAGTCGCATTCGATAGGTGCCCAAACGGCGCTGCTTCCAACCCGGGAACGGTTCCGTCCCGCGCTTCATCGCCCGGGCATCACCCTCGGGGTAAGCGCGGGCCCTGCAAAATTGGGGGTTCCAAACGCTGTCACGCGGGCCGACCCGCCCCGCGACGCTCTGCACCCAGCCACTCCCGACCACACTGGCCTACACGGGTCCAGAGGTTCCAGTGTTGTCGATTTCCGCCGTGTTGCGAGTTTGATTTTGCGCCTGCCTTGAGGAGATCGCAGGACTTTGTAACACTCAAGGAAATCTCTGTGAACACCGCCATCGAAGGGGCGTCCAGCCTAGCTCCCGGGCCCGTGGGTCCCGGGCACGTCCTCGGACGCTACGAGCTGCTCATTCCGATCGCCGCCGGCGGCATGGCGATGGTGTGGGCGGCGCGCCTGAAAGGCACGCGCGGGTTCCAGAAGATCGTCGCGGTGAAGACGATGCTGCCGCGGCTCAGCGAGGACGACCAGTTCGAGCAGATGTTCCTCGACGAGGCCTCGCTCGCGTCGCAAATCCGGCACCCGCACGTGGTCGAGATCCTCGACCTCGGCGAGCAGGACGGCGTCCTCTTCCTCGTCATGGAGTGGATCGACGGCGTGCCGTTGAACCAAATCATGAAGGCGGCCAAGCCCCTCGGGGGCGTGCCGCTGCCCATCGCCGTGCGCATCGTGATGCAGGCGTGCGCCGGGCTCCACGCGGCCCACGAGCTGCGCGATCCCAACGGGCAGCTCGTGGGTTTGGTCCACCGCGACGTTTCTCCGCAAAATTTGCTGGTTACTTACGACGGCGTCGCGAAAGTCGTCGATTTCGGTGTGGCGAAGGCGACCGCGAACGGCCGCGGCGCCACCGGCGCGGGACAGATCAAAGGCAAGGTGGGCTACATGGCCCCCGAGCAGATCGACGGCGAGAGCATCGATCGGCGGGTGGACGTGTTCGCGATCGGCATCGTGCTGTACGCACTCACCACGGGGAAGCATCCCTTCCGCAGGGAGTCCGACGCGGCGACCATGTACAACATCTGCTCGCCGCAGCCGGCGGTGGCTCCGAGCAAGCTCGTGCCGGACTACCCGCCGGCGCTCGAAGCCGTGCTCCTCAAGGCGCTCGCCAAGAATCCGGCGGATCGCTACCCGACGGCCAACGACCTGCTCAAGGACCTCGACCAGGTGCTGCCAGCGAGCGAGCGCGCGAACACCGACCAGGACGTGGCGGAGTTCGTGCGCAAGCTGGTGGGCGATCGGCTGGAAGAGCGGCGCAACACGCTCCGTGAAGCGCTCGAGCGCGCCGATCAGAGCGCCATCCAGCGCATCAGCGCGGCACCGCTGCGCTCGAGCGCGCTCTCGGAGACCGTGGTGGATGCCACGGCGCTCACGCGCGCTTCCGCACCCCAGGCGCTCGCACGCCGACGGACGGCGATGATCGTGGGCGCCCTCGCCGTGCTCGGCGCCGCGGGCGCGGCGCTCGGTGGTTTTTGGCAAGACGATGCCAAGCCAGCCAAACCGGCGCCGAGCGCGATCGCGGCGCCGCCGCCGACTCCGGCGCACGCACCGTCGCCCGTGACCGTCGCCGAGTCGAACGCTCCAGCGGCTTCGGAGGAAAAGGCCGACCCGCCTCCGGCGCCCGTCGAGGCGATCCCCCCGGAAGAGAGCGAGGCGCGCCCCGTGCAGCAACAGATCCGCCGCCCGCCTCCGCCTGCACCGGCGCCCCGCCCCCGTCCTCCGCAGAAGAAGGACTGGTGGAAGCACGACCCGGGCTTCTGATCCGGAGCTCGAAAGCCCGCGGTCACACCGCCACGCTGCGGGAGCCGATGGCGATGCTCGAGACGCGCCGCTCGGAGGCGACAGGCAAGCCGCGCGGCCGCTTCAGAACGTCAGCTGAACGTTGGCTCCGGCCGTGCCCACGCCGAGCGCGGGCGTGACGCTCACGCGCGCCGGCGGTCGCTCGACCGTGCGTTGATTCGCGAGCAGCAGGACGACCGAGGTGCCCACGGCGGCGATGCCGACACCGAGCGCCACCTGAGAGCCGTAGTGGAAGAAACGCATGCGATCGTTCGTGTCGCGGAGGCTCTTGTCGTCCGGCGGACAGGTGCCGCCGGGGCACGCGGGCTCGAGCTCCTCGAGCGCGTTCTCGCGAAGTAGGAAGAAGACGCCGGACGTGACCAGGCTCGCGACGCCGACGCCGCCGATCACGTACGCGGCCACGGGCGGGCGGGATGGCTCCGCATACGGCGGCAGCACGAAAGCCGGCGGCGGCTCCGGCAGCGGCGTGAGCACGACGTCGACGGCTTGCGTTGCCCCTTCTTCGAGCGTCACCGTCGTCTCGAAGCGCTCGTAGCCCGGAGCTTCGGCCATCACCACGTGGGGACCGGGATCGAGCGGAACCTGCACGCCGATCGAGGTGCTCCCGAGCGTCACTCCGTCCAGACGAATGGTCGCGGCCTCGGCGCCGCTCCCCCGCTGAATGGAGATGTGAGGAATGCGCGCACGCAGCTTCTCGACACGCTCCGTGACCTCGGCGCGAAAGTCCGGCCCGACGCTGTCCGCGTCGGCGAGCGCGAGCTCGTAGCCGCCGAGGGCCGCGACCAGACGTCCGAGTCGCTCCTCACAGAGCGCGATGTGGAAGCGAACCTGCGGCGTCATGCGCACCTGTCCCACCTCGCGGAACGCGCGGAGCGCCTCTGCCCAGTTCCCGGCCTGCTCGAGCTCGATGGCGCGCTGAAAGTGCGCGCGGGCGCGGGCGAGCGTTTGCTCGTCCTGCGCCTGGGCGGCTTGGGCGCGGGCGGGCGTTGCCCAGGTTCCCACCGCGGCGATGGAGCAAGGAAGCGCCAGGAGCACGACGCGGGACCACTGCCCGAGGCGCCGCGGAACGAAGGGCATGCGGCATCCTAACACTTTCCTCCCCCGAACGGATCGCGTGTCCCCTCGCCGCCGCGGCGTCAGACTCCACGGATGGCGCTCCAGGAATTCGCCTTCAACGGCCTCGTTGGGCCGACGCACCAGCACGGAGGGCTGAGCGAAGGCAACCTCGCCAGCGTGGCGCACGAAGGGCAGCCCGCGAACCCGCGCGGCGCCGCGCTCGAAGGACTCGTCAAGCTCCGGACCCTCGCGGCCCGGGGCGTGCCACAGGGCGTTCTGCCCCCGCACGAGCGGCCGCTCGTCCCGGCGCTGCGCCGGCTCGGGTTCTCCGGCACGGACGCGGACGTGCTCTTCGCGGCATTTCGAACGAATCCGCGCCTCCTCCGGGCGGTGAGCAGCGCGTCGGCGATGTGGGCGGCAAACGCCGCGACCGTCGCGCCGAGCCCCGACACGCCCGACGGCCGCGTCCATTTCACGCCGGCGAACCTCGTCGCCATGCTGCACCGGAGCTTCGAGCCACCGTTCACGCGCCGTATCCTTCGCCGGATCTTCGGCGCGCCCGAGCTCTTCGCCGTGCACGAGGCGCTGCCGGGCCACCCGGAGCTCGGCGACGAGGGCGCGGCCAATCACACTCGGTTCGTCGGGGACCGCGGCGGCGTGCACTTGTTCGCGTGGGGTCGCGCTCCCGATGCGGCGCTCCGCCCCGAGCGCTTTCCGGCGCGGCAAGCGCGCGCCGCGAGCGAAGCCGTGGCGCGCCTGCACGGGCTCTCACCGACGCAAGTGATCTTCTGGCAGCAGGATCCGGCCGGCATCGACGCGGGCGCGTTCCACACGGACGTGCTCGCCGTCGGCGCGCGCGATCGCTTCTTGGTGCACGAGCGCGCGTTCGTCGAGCTTCCGGCGCTCCTCGAGCGCTTGCGCGCGTCGGTGGGCGAGCGGTTCCGCGCCGTGGTCGCGAGCGAGGCCGAGCTGCCGCTCCGCGACGCGGTGGCCGCGTATCCGTTCAACTCGGAGCTCGTCCCGCTCCCCGACGATCGGCTGCTGTTGGTCGCGCCGCTCGAGAGCCGTGAGATCGCGAACGCGCGTCGCTTCCTCGAGCGCGCGGCCTCCGCGGTCCCGGAGATCGCCGAGGTGATCTACGTGGACGTCAACGGCTCGATGAAGAACGGCGGGGGCCCGGCGTGCTTGCGCCTGCGCGTCGCGCTCACGGACGACGAGCGTGCCGCGCTCGGCGCGCGCGTGCTGTGGTCCGCGGAGCTCGACCAGGAGCTCGTCGCGTGGATCGAGCGCAACTACCGCGACCGCGTCGTGCTCGACGATCTCGCGGACCCGATGTTGCTCGACGAGAGCCGCCGCGCGCTCGACGAGCTCACGACCCTGCTCGGCTTGGGCTCCGTCTACGACTTTCAGCGCGCGTGAGCGGGGCCAAGGCGCGCGGTGCTCGACGAGCCGCTACTCGAGCGGTTCGAGGCCCACGTAGAAGAACTCGCCGTGGCAGAAGTTGCAGTCCGAGAGACCCTTGCCGTACATCTCTCCGGACTTGCTGGTCGCGCAGCGCCCCTCGGGACCGTTGCAGTAGTAGAGCCACGTCATGCTGCCCTTGCCGTCCGCGGCCTTGAGCATCGCCGCGCGGCCGACCAGCATGTCGCCATCATCGTAGAGCTCCTTCACGGCCATGCTGCCGGCAGGATACGGATCCGGATCGCCGTCGATGCCTGCCTGCTTGGCCGCGACCAACCGCTCGCTCATGAACACGCGCACGCGACCGTGCGGCGAGGTCTGAAACTCGGTCTCGCGCGGCGCGTCCGTCTGCGAATACCAGCTCTTGTATTCGTCACTCTCGAGGAACGCCTTGAACCCTTCCTTCGAGGTGTCGGCAGGGATGTCCGTGGCTGCTCCAGCAGAACCGCCGCCCGAGCCGCCATCGGCGCCACCGCCGCCTACGGGGACGCCACCACCG
>CAYYWA010000291.1:987-7252 GCA_964475255.1 uncultured Sorangium sp. | reverse complement strand
GCGGACTCGTGTTGCGGCCAGAGCGAAACGAGCGCCTCGTGATCGTGGTGGAGGACGATGTCGCGGACGGTCGCGTCGAAGCTGCGTGCCCACTCCGGCGTTTCCGTGTCGCCGGTCTGCATGCGGCGGAACGCGTCTCGGAGGTTGTGGACGACGTTGCCGCTGCCGAGGAGGAGCACGCCCTCGTCGCGCAGCTCCGCGAGCGACCGAGCGAGCTCGTAGTGGCGCGCGGGCTCGAGCCTCCGGTCGATGCTGAGCTGGAGGACCGGGACGTCCGCCTCCGGAAACATGCAGCGGAGGACGCACCACGTCCCGTGATCGAGACCCCAGTCGGTGCTGAGCGCAGCGCGTTGCTCGCCGAGCAGCGTGCGGATGCGCCGTGCGAGGTCGACGTTGCCCGGCGCGGGGTACTCGATCTCGTACAGCGCCCGCGGGAAGCCGCCGAAATCGTGGATCGTGCGCGGGTTCGGCTGCGCCGTGAGGTACGTCCCGTTCACGAACCAGTGCGCGGAGATCGCCACGATGGCCTTGGGCTTCGGCACGAGACCACGCAACGCCGCGAACCCGCGGTTGAAGCGGTTGTCTTCTATCGCGTTCATCGGTGAGCCGTGGCCCACGAACACGACGGGCATTCGGTCCGTGCGCGCGGTACTGGGCCCTGCGCTCGTTTCCAGCGGGTTCGTCATTGCTTTCCCCTCGGGGCGTCCGCTCGAGCCGGAGCGACCGCACCCCAGAGTGAGGGCTGCGGCGGCTCCGGAAGCGAGAGAGCGCAAGAAGTCGCGGCGCTCCATGCCCGCGTCGTCACGCGACCTGCGTGGCCGCGGTGCGCACGGCCTGCACCTCGATCTCGATGTCGACGCGCTCGCCGACGAGAACGCCGCCCGCCTCGAGCGCCTGATTCCACTTGAGGCCGTAGTCGCGCCGGTCGAGGGCCGCCGTCGCGGTGAAGGCGGTCCGCTGGTTGCCCCAGGGATCCTTGGCGACGCCACCGTGCTCCACATCGAGGACGACCTCGCGGGTCACGTCGCGGATCGTCAGATTGCCGACGACCCGGTAGCGGTTGCCGTCGACCTTCTCCACGCGCGTGCTCTCGAACTTCAGGTGCGGGAAGTGCTCGGCGTCCAGGAAGTCGGCGGAGCGCAGGTGCGTGTCCCGATCGGCGACGCCGGTGTCGATGCTCGCCGCGTCGATCTCCACGCTGACGCGTCCGCGCGTGAGGTCGGCGTCGTCGAGGTCGAGCGTGCCCCGAAACGAGCCGAAGCGACCGCGGACTTTGGCGAAGACCATGTGCCGGACGGTGAAGTGAATGGCCGAGTGAGCGAGGTCCAGGTTCCAGTTCTTCGATTCCATTGGGGTTTTCCTTTCTTTCCGAAGCAGAGAAGAACCTAGGACCGTTCCGTATGAGCGGCTAGGGGGTCATAATCGGAATCACTGTTCCGCCAGTGGAACAGTCGCTCTGGAGCCCCGCTTGGACCTGAACGAGATCTTGGTCTTCACCCACGTCGCTCGAACCGGGAGCTTCACGGCGGCCGCGCGGGAGCTCTCGATGCCGAAGTCGACGGTGAGCAGGAAGGTCGCCGAGCTCGAACGCCGCCTCGGCGCGCGGCTGCTCCAGCGCACGACGCGCCGGTTGAGCCTCACCGACGTCGGACGCACCTACTATCTCCATGCGTCGCGCGTCGTCGCCGAGATCGAAGAGGCCGAGCTCGCCGTCACGCGGATGCAGGAGCTCCCGAGGGGGCTCCTGCGCGTTGCGGCTCCGATGAACTTCGGTTACCTCGGTCCGGCGCTCGCCGCGTTCCTCGATCGGTACCCGGAGGTCGAGCTCGAGATCGTGTGCGGGGATCGCATCGTGGACCTGGTCGAGGAGGGGTTCGACGTCGCGATTCGCGCGGGACGCCTCGCCGACTCGACGCTGGTCGCTCGCAGCCTCGGCTCGTTCCGGAGCTACGTCGTGGCCGCCCCCCAGTTCCTCGAAAAGCACGGCGCGCCCGGCGCCCCCGAGGAGCTCGAGCGGCTCGATTGCCTGGTCTTCGGCGCGGGCGCCGACCGCGCGACGTGGCGGCTCCAGGGAAAGTCCGAGACGCTTCACGTCAACGTGCGGCCGCGCATGGTCGTGAACGATTTCGACTTTCTCGTCGAGGCGGCCCTCGGCGGCGTCGGCATCGCGCTGCTCCCCGTGTTCCGGTGCGTCGACGCGATCCGCCAAAAGCGCCTCTCCCGCGTGTTGCCCGACTGGTGCTCGACGGACATCCCGGTCCACGCGGTGTACCCGAGCACGCGGCAGCTCTCTCCCAAGGTGAAGGCGTTCCTCGAGCACCTCGTCGAGCGCTTCACGCCGCCGCCCTGGGAGCTCGGTCCGACACCGTGATCGGACCGGCTCCCGAGGCGACGTGTCGCGGCTATCGGATGGAGACGTCGTCCACGTAGAGATCGACGCCCCCGGGAGGGCCTTCCGCGTAGACGAGCAGCTCGGTCAGATCGCAGTCGGGCACGGTGAACGAGTTGCTCAGCTCCACCCACTCCCCGTCGGGCACCGCCGGATGATTGGCGACCCAGGGGTAAGCGTCGGGCTCTCCGTCGCAGACGATCTTCGTCGTGATGTTCACGGGGGCCGTCTCGGCGCCGCCCACCGTGACGAAGAACGTGGCCGTGTAGCTCGCGCCGGGGGTGACCGCGCTCGTCAGATTGTACGCGGCGGGGCCGTTCCCGCTGCGATTCGTCAGGGCGAGGCTCTGGTTTCCGCCATGCGCCCGCTCGCTCGTCACCGCGAGCGTGCCGTCCCACGTGAACCAACCGGCAGCGCTGGACTCGAAGTCGCCGTTGGTGACGAGGTTCGAGACCGCCGGCTCGCGCACGAACACGTCATCGACGTACAGGTCCACGCCCTCGGGGGGGCCCTCGGCGTAGACGAGGAGCTCGGTGAGGTCGCAGTCCGGGACCGACAGGGGACCCCGGAGCTCCACCCAGACCCCCTCCGGCACCGCGGGGTGGTTCGCGAACCACGGGTACTCCTCAGTGCCGCCGCACACGGCTTTCATCGTGAGGTTCACCGGTGCCGTCGGCGCGCCCGTGATCGTGACGAAGAAGCGAGCGTCGTAGATCGTCCCCGGCGTGACGACGCCCGTCAGGTCGTACGCCGCGGGTCCGTTCCCGGCGCGGTCGGTGAGGACGAGACTCTGGTTGCCCCCGTGCACGAGCTCCGTGCTCGTGCCGATCGTGCCGCCCCAGCTGAACCACCCGGCCGTGCCCGACTCGAAATCGCCGTTCGGGATCAGGTTCGGTCCCGGCTGCTCGGAGGACCGGAACGCCAGCCGATCGACGTTCGCGAGGCCGGAGCCTCCGCTGAACCGCACGAAGACGGCGTGCGACCCCGCGATGGGCGCCCAGGGCAGCTCGAGCGTCGCGTTCGTGCCCCAGCTCCCGGTTTCCGGCAGCTCGAGGGTGAGCACGGGATCGCTCTCGAGCGAATCGAGATGGAGCGAGAGGCTCCCGAGGTCTCCGCCGCCCTTGGCATACGTCACGGAGAACGTGTCCCAGCCGTCCTGGAACACCACCTCGCCGTAGCCGAACCAATCCCCGTCGTCCGTGTAGGCGACGGCGTTGCCGAGCGCGAGCAAGCCCTCCGCGTCGTCGTAGTCCTCGGCTTCGAGGACGAGCCCCGAGTCGTCGCCCTCGAAGGGCCCGGGGACGTACTCGGGCACGGGGCACTCGTCGCCGCCGCCCAGGTAGCAGGTGAGCCAGTCGAGCGCCGGGCGCGGCGTGCCGTCCGCGTTGATGAGAAACGCATTGGGGCGCCACATGTGTCCCTCGAGGTGCCCCCAGTGCGTCACCCCCACCACCGAGGGGTTCTCCCAGAACACGGTGAACAGATCCCGGAAGCGGTTCGCGTGCCGCGCGTCGTTCGCGAAGTCGACGTCGAGCTCGGAGATGTGCACGGGGAGCCCCGTCGCCGCGAGGCGCGCGAGGTTCGCCTCCACCACGTCGAGCTCGGCGCGCTCGAGGAAATGGCCCTGCTCGCCGATGCCGTCGATCAACCCGCGCTCCTGCAAGAGCGTGACGATCTCGAGGTAGTCGGTCGTGAACTGATCGAAGATCAGGACCTGATAGTCGTTGAGGTGGAGCTCCGAGCGCGGGAAGTGCCGGCGCGCCATCTCGAACGCCGTGATCACCCAGTCCCAGCCGGTCTCCCCGTCACCGCCGAGCGCTTCCTTGAAGCTCGGCGGCGCGTGCAGCGGCTCGTTCACCACGTCGATCATCGCGAAGTCGCCGTAGCGTTCCGCGAGGGCCGCCATCCACTCCTCGAGCTCCGCGAGCTGTTCCTCGGGCGGGAGCGCCGCAACCCAGGCCGGCTCCTGCTGACCCCAGACCAGCGTGTGGAGCTTGAAGGGGAAGCCGTGCTCCGCGGCGAACGCCACGGCTGCATCGAGCTGGTCCCAGCTCATCGTGTCTCGAGCTGCCTCGACCGAGCCCCACTTGCCCGCGTTCCCGGGCGTGATCTGATTGAAGTAGAGGGCGGCGTGCTCGTAGTCCGCGGGGGCGTCGACCGCCGTGCCCACGAAGCGATTGCCGATGGCGACCAGGACGCTCTCCTCGTCGCTGCCGGCGTTGCCGCTCGGGTCCACGGCGGTGGCCGTGTAGCGATGTCGGCCGTTCAGCGCGTCGGTCACGGCGACCTCGAGCTCGAACGGCGCCTCGGTGTCTTCGCCGATCACCGCGCCGTCCTGCTCGAAGACCACCTTGCGCACCGCCACGTTGTCGCTCGCGGTCGCGGTGAGCGTGAGCACGCCGTCGGCGGTGAACAGCCCCTGGGACACCTCGAGGTCCACGACGGGCGCGACCTGGTCGCAGCGGGTTCCGTTCACCGATATGAGGTACGGTGTGACGCCCGCGTAGACACCGCTCCCGATGAACCCGAACTGGTAGCTCGCGCCCTGCGGGATGCGCTGCCAGATCAGCCACGAGGGCTCCGTGACGCGGTAGCCGTCCTCGGTCGCGTCGAACTCGGCTTGATACCCGTCGGCGATCGATGTGTTCCCGACATCGAGGAACACCTCGAACGCGGTCCCGGTCGGCCCGTTCACGTTCTTGAGCGTGACCCACGCCTGGTAGCCCGAGTTCCACTTCGTGTACGTTCCGGTATCGAGCTCGTAGCCACAGCCGGCCTGGGCGGCATTGGCGTTCACGACGGCCGCCTGGAGCGAGCCGGCTTCGCCTTCCTCGGACTCGTGCTCGGACGCGCACGCGGCGAGAGCGGCGCTCAGCGCGACGAGCGCGGCCGACGAGCGCGTCAGGCCGCGCAAGAGGGAGGAGCGTGTGTTCGGTCGAGACGCGCTCCAGAACCCGGTAGAAGATCGAGGGGACATCCGTATTCCTTCCTGGGGACGCGTTCGGTGTCGGCGGGGGTCCCCAGCGCGGCGCCGCGCTGGGACCGGTTCCGGACGCGCCGTCACCAAGCAAAGGAAGCTAGCTTTCCCGTCGAACGAACACAATCGCTTTGGTGAGCCGCGAGCCCTGCCGACAGCGTGGAGGCCTCGCGTTTCTTGCGTCCCATTTCGGAACGAAAACGCGATTTCTGTGTGGAGGAGTTGGAAGTCGACGGGCGTCAGCGCCGCGAGCTTTCGAGACCCACTCCAAGATCTGGGGCTGCAGTCGACGAGAAATCCCGAGCCTGGACTAATGACTATTGCGTCTGGGGTGAGCACGGACGCTGTCTTCCGCACATTTCGGCGCGTTCCCAACCGCTCGTCGCTCTAGGAGTGAGCTCGGCGGGCCTCTCCCACGCGGTGCACCCCGTTCGACGCTGCCTTCCACACATTTCGGCGCGTTCCCAACGGCTCGTCGCGCGAGGAGTGTGAACGAGGGTGCGGCAACGCCTCGGCGCTCGCGCGTCAGGGGCGTTCCACGCCGGTCGCCTCACGGAGCGCGCGCGCGGACTCCGCGCCCGCGCGGCGCGAGACGAGCTCGTGCAGCGCGCGGACGGCTTCCGCGCTCGGCGGCGTGGGCTCGTCGGGCGGGTGACGCAAGAGATCGTCGAAGGCGTCGGCGTCGCGCTCCAGATCGGCGATCAAGAGCGCGGCCACCCAGGCCTCCGTGTCGTCCGGATCGGCGGCGAGCACGAGCTTCGCCTGCTCGCGAGCGATCGGCATCGCGCCGACGAGCGCGGCGCGGAGGGCGAGGCGCCCCGGAGGCAGACGCAGCCGCACGGCCGCGCGGCGTGCCGCGCCGAGATCGCCCGCGACGCACGCGTCCGCGCGCGCGCCGG
>CAYYWA010000291.1:0-977 GCA_964475255.1 uncultured Sorangium sp. | reverse complement strand
GGGCGTTGGGGGGTCGCGAGAAACGCGTTCCACGCGGGGCGGGACTCTGGTTGCTTCGCGACCAGGGCGTCGAGCCACGCCGCCGCGACGCCGGGCGCTTGCTTCGCGCTCGACGTGCGGAGGGGGCGGCTGGCCCAGGCTCGCGAGGGCACGCCGACCGCGAAGCAAGCGCCCGGCGTCGCGGCGGCGTTCGGCGTGCGCGAGCAAAGCGTTCCACGCGGGGCGGGACTCTGGATGCTTCGCGACCAGGGCGTCGAGCCACGCCGCCGCGCACGGCGCGTCGCCCCGCGCTTCGCAAAGCTCGGCGACCAGCACGGACGTCGCGACGGACTCGGGATCGAACCGCGCCGCCTTGCGCGCCTGAGCGAGCGCCGCGTCGAGGTTGCCGTGCTTTCTCTGACAGCGCGCGCTCTCGAACCAGGCGATGCTCGAGCGCGGGTCTTTGGCGATGGCTCCGGCGAACGCTCGGCGAGCGGCCTGGGCCGCACGATCTCCGGAAGACCGGGAGCGGCGGCACTGCAGGTGGCCGATGCGCGCGCGGATCTCGGGAGAACGCGGATCGATGCGGAGCGCTGCCTCGTAGTGCGCGAGCGCCGCCGCGAGATCCCCGCGCGCTTCGTGCAGCGCGCCGCGGGCATACTCCGCGTACGCGTTCGGCGCGATGTATCGCCCCTCGTGCCGAACGCCGTCGAACACCCGGGTGACGGGCCCCGGCTCGAAGCGACACGCGGGCAGCGCCAGCGCGAGCACCCCCAGGACTCGGCACCCCCGAGCCCGCGCGAGCTCACGAAACGAGCGCTTCATAGGCCGCGTAGAAGGCGTCGTTCTCCGAAGGCGTGCCGCTCGTGACGCGGAGCTGCTGGCCGAGGCGGCCGCCGCGCTTGTGGAAGCTGCGCACCAGAACGCCGCGCGCGCGGAGGCCGTCGAAGAGCGCCTCCGCGCGCCGCTCGCCGCCCCCCCACAGAAAGTTTGCCTGG
>CAYYWA010000290.1:0-7273 GCA_964475255.1 uncultured Sorangium sp. | reverse complement strand
GCAACGGCGAGCTGGAGCTCGATGTAGCGGCCGCGGAGGGGGTCGTTGGGATCGACGGGGAGGGCGCGGGCCCAGGCGCGCGGAAGGACGGCGCGATCGTGGTGGAGCTCGACGAAGAGGGAGAGGACGAGCGCGAGGTGGACGAGGCAGACGAGAGCGCCGGGAAGGAGGACTTTCCACGTCGGCGGTCGGGGCGAGATGGAGATCATGGCGCGCTGGCCTCGACGGCAGCGACGAGACGGCGCCGAGCGCGCTCGAGGAGGTAGCCGCCGCCGAGGAAGACGACGCCGAGGCCGATGAGGCTCAAGGAGCGGCCGAGCTTGTCCATGACGGCGGAGAAGTAGAAAAAGGCGACGGTGAGGGCGAAGAGGAGGACGCCGGTGTTGATGGTGTCCTTTTTGGTGAGGTGGACACCGCTGGCCACGACGGCGGCGGCGAGCGCGGCGCACGCGGCGAAGACCCAGGTGGTCTCGTTCTCGGTGGCCCAAACGAGGAGGCCGAGCATCGACGCGATGGTACCGGCGAGCCCGAGGCGCTCGATGGCGCGAATGCGATCGCGCGCGCCCCAGAGAGAGAGGGCGCACGCCGCGACGAAGCAGGAGAACCAGGCGACGAGGAGCGGGCGCGGACGATCGAGATCGAGCACGGAGAGGGTGCCGACCCAGACGGCGACGGGGACGAAGTACCAAGCATCACGCCGGCGGAGGACGAGGCCGAGCGCGAGCGGCAGGGCGAAGGCGACGGCATGCGCGGCGAGCTCCCCGGGACCGACGGGGCGCGTCGAGGGCTCGACGCCGTAGGGTTGCCACGGCGTTTGAAGGGCAAGGAAGAGGTAAGCGACGCTCGGAAAGAGGCCGATCGCACCCACGATGGACAGAACGCGGCGCGTGGCGGCGTGCCGATCGCGACGAGGGCGCGTGTCGTCGGCGTCGGGCTCGGGGAGCCGCGCGAGGAGGTAAACGATGGAAGCGAGGGTGAGGCCCTGCGCGGCGGGGAGGTCGACGCCCGTGCCCGGCGCGAGCCGAACGGCGCGCTCGGCGACGAGCCACGCGGGAGCGAGCACGGCGGCGAAGGCCGCCTGCGGCGCGCTCTTGAGCAGCGCCCACGCGAGAAGGGCGCCGAGCGCCCAGAGGAAGAGACCCCCCGTCCAGTTCTCGTGAAGGTTGAAGATCTGCGCGGTGAGATAGAGCGCGGCACCGAGGCTTGCGGTGCCGGTGGCGTGCAGCGCGCTCGCGAACCACGGGACACGCGGCGCCGCGAGCGCGCCGCCGAGATGGAAGAGGCCGACCATCGAGAGCACGAGCGCGAAGCGGTGATTGGGGGAGAGCGCGTCCCAGTGGGCGGCGACGAACAGCAAAACCCCCGCGCCGAGCGAGAGCGCGCCGAAGCCGAGCGCCACGATCGCGAGCCACGGCACCGGACGGGCGCGCTTGCTCGCTGCCTCGTACTCGACGATGCGCCGAATCGTGGGCTCGTCGAGGATGCCGGCCGTTCGCCAACGCTCGAGGTCGCGTCTCCAGCGCTCCCGCATGGTGATCCAATCGATCGATACACGGGGACCGCGCCGAACACCAGAGCTGGCTGCTGGCACGACTCGTCCCAATTGCCGAAATGGATCCCTGTTTCGTCGACTCGAGTCGAGAATCGCGAATCACTCACGGTGAAATATCGGGAGCTCGTTGTGCGATACGGCACTACTCGACACGCGTGAGCGTGGGGCCGCGTGCGTCGATGATGGTGAGCTCTTCCAGCACGCTCGGCGGCGCGAAGGAACGCGGGCGCGGACGGTGCTCGGCCCACCACGCTTGGGCCCGATCGTCCGTCCACGCGTGCTCGGCAGGGATGTCGATGGCCCGGAGGGCGCGAATGAGGGCGCGGGCGCTCGAGGGACGGTGGGCCGGCGACTTTTCGAGACACGCGCGCACGAGCGCGTCGAGCTCGCTCGGGCAGTAGCCGTGAACCACGGAAGCGAGCCGCGGCGGCTCGGCGTGGACGTGGGCAGCGAGGAGCTTGTGCGTGCTCTCCTCGTCGAACACTTTGCGCCCGGTGAGCAGGAAGAACGCGACGCAGCCGAGGGCGTAGAGATCCGTGCGCGCGTCGACGGCGTGGCCGCCCGCGATCTGCTCGGGCGCCATGTACGCGGGCGTGCCCATGAGGCCCCCCGACTGCGTGATGGTGTCGGCGAGGGTCTGGACATCGGCGAGCCGCGGGTCGTCGAGCCCGGTCGCGCGCCCGGCGCCCGGGCCGCGCACGAGCCCGAAGTCGAGGCCCTTGATCACGTCGACTTCGTCGGCGGCGCGGCACACGAAGAGGTTCGCGGGCTTGATGTCGCGATGGACGAGGCCGGCGTCGTGCGCCTCGGCGAGCGAGCTCAGGGCTTGGAGCAAGAAATGGATGACCCGCGCGGCGGGCTGCGCGCCGTGGCGCTTGACGAGCGTGTCGAGGTCCATGCCGTCGAGCAGCTCCATCACGTAGAAGAACGTGCCGTCGTCGGAGACGCCGTAGTCGAAGAGCTCGATGGTGTGGCGCGAGCGCAGGGAGGCAAGCGTCTCCGCCTCGCGCCGAAAGCGGGCCCGGGCTTCGAGGGTGAGCGCGGAGGCGACCTCGGGGTTGATGAGCTTGATCGCGGCCTCGCGCGCGAGCAGCCGGTGCTCGGCCTTCCACACCTCGCCCATGCCGCCTTTGCCGAGGCAGCTCACCAGGCGATAGCTGCCGAGCTCGCGCGCGGCGAGGCGAGCCTCCCGCGCCGCGGCGCGCGCCTCGGCGGCTTCGCGGCGCACCCGCACGATGTGCAAGGCGAAGAGACCGCCCGCGAGGACGGCGAGCGCGACCGCGATGCCGGCGATGGCCAGGCTCCGCCGCTCGTAGGCGCGCAGACTCCTGAACACGTCCGCCTCGTCGGCGAGGTACGCGACGAACCACCCGAGCGCCGGATCCTGGGACGCCGGCGCGACGGCGGCGAGGAAGCGCTCGCGCCCGGTCTCGACGGGGAAGAGCGCGAGCTCGGACGTGCCCGCGGTGCTCTCGGCCCGCGCGAAAAAGGATTCGAGCACCGGATCGCCGAGATCGCGATAGTGCAAGGTGCGATCGGCGCGGAGCGGGAGCTTGGCGATGCGCGGCGCGCCGGAGGGATAAGCGAGCAGCGTGCCGTCGCGCGCGAAGAGCACGGCGCGACCGCCGCCGCGCTGGCGATCGCGCAGATACGAAGAGAGCACGTTGACGTCGAAGTCGACGGTGATGACGGCGTGGAGGCGCTTGTCCGCGCCGTGCCCGACGTACACGGGCTCCGTGCGCGTCACGCCCGTGTAGTGCGTCATGTAAAAGGGATACGGCGGCGTCCAAACGCGCTTTCCGCTCTCGAGCGCGAGGCGATAAAAGCTGCGCTCGCGCGGGTCGTACGCGGTCCGCTCTTCGAGCCGCAGCGCGAGCGTCCCGCCCTCGGCGAAGTCGTAGCGGCGCACGCGCGTCCCCGCGGGCTCGACGCGGCTGTCTTGAAAGCGCAGCGTGCCATCGTCATCGACGTAAGCGCCCTGGAACGTGCCGTCGGGAAAGCTCGCGCTCACGTAGGCAATGCCGGGACGCCCCTGCACGAGATCGACGAGCACGTGGGCGAAGGACTCGAAGGGCTGGCTCGGATCGTGCGCGCGCGTGCGAGCGGCGAGCCGATCGAGCACGGGCTCGGCTTGCGCCAGCACCTGCCGGATGTTGGCCGCGACGAGCCGCGTCTGCTCGGAGAGCCGATCGCGCGCCCCGTCGAGGTTGCTGCCACGGAGCGCGCGGTCGCCGGTGAACGTCAGGAACATGCCGACGAGCGCGACCAACCCGGGAACCACGAACAGAATCGCCAATGGGGACGCGAGCGCGCGGCTCACCCGAGAGCCACCCGAGCCGGGGGTGGCGGGCGTACCCCCGCCGAGTTGGGCATCCCCAACGCGCGGTCGGTCCATGGTGAGCGAACGTATAATGCTGCGCGACCGCCGCATCACCTCGGTGTTTTCTCGGGGAACACCGAATTTCGTCCGATTTCCGGGCGCCCCCATGGCCGGCGATCGAGCCGCAGCGCGCGATCCTGGAGCCCGCGACGTCCCCCCTCCACCCGGATCACCCCCGGGATGGCTCTTCCCGTGGGCCGGCCCACGACGGCACGCCCGTTCGGGCAGGACTTCGGATTCGCATCGATGTTCCAGTCGTCTCGAAGACTCGAATGGGGGACGGAAGCCGCGCGCGTCCAGAGGCAGAAATGCCCTATGACCTCACGGCGTACGGAGCAGAACGCAACACGACGCGTGACTCCGCGCGTGTTACGTCCCCTGCTGTGGGACCGTGCGTCCCCGAATTGCAGGATGCCGAGCGCGGAAGCCGTGAGTCCGTCGATCCAGCGTGGAGCACTCGGGGCGTTCTCGTTGAGCGAGCTCGAGCTCCATCACGTGGCGGAGCTCGGGATCCTCTTGCGCGAGCGGACGGCGAACGCGCCGACGACGCGCCTCGTCGCGGAGCGGCTCGTCGCGCTCTTGTTCGAGCGGCTGCGCGACGAGCACGCCCGGGCGCTGCCGCTCGTGCGCGCGTACGTGACGAGGCCGTACTCGCGCTTGTCTCCGGCGCTCCAGGAGTTCGCGCAGAAGACCCTGCCGGAGCACGCGCTGACGGAGGAAACGCCGTGCCTCACCCTGCTCGCCACGCGGGGGCTCGAGCCCGCGTGGAACGACGTCGAGCGCTCGAAGGGTCACCGCACGATTCCGTTGCCGAGCGCGGCGGCGGTGGAGCGCTTCCCGATGGTCTCGCACCTGCTCGCGCAGCTGGGGCTGGAGGTGCAGCACCTCGTGGACCCGGCGCGGAGCCTCGTGACGGACACGCGACAGCGCCTCTTCAACGCGTTTCACGTGCCGGTCGCGCGGGGAAGCGTCCACGTTCCGGCGCAGAGCGATTTCGTCGAGCGCTACGGCATCGAGTCGGTGTTCGGCTTCGGCACCGTGCTGCCGCACGGCGCGGTGTTCGCGGTGGTGGCGTTCACGACGACGCCGGTGAGCCTCGAGAAGGCCCGGCTCTTCGAGACACTCGCGCTCTACACGAAGCTCGCCTTGCTCGGGACGCGCGAGATGCAAGCCTCGCTCCCGGAGCGCGCGCTCGTTTCGGCGCGCGCGGCGACGTTCGAGCAAGTCCTGCACGCGCACGAGGCGAACGTGCTCCGCTGGGGGCGCGACTGGACGACGGCGCTCGAGGCGAGCCGCTCGCGCGTCGAGAGCCTGTCGCGCGCCCGCGAGCGCGAGCTCGAACGACACAATCAGACGCTCGAGCGCACGCACCAAACCAGGCTCGGCATGCTCGAGGAGCTCCGCGCGGCACGCACGACGCTCGAGGAGCGCGTGACGGAGCGCACGGCCGAGCTCGCCGAGCTGAGCGCGACGTTGCTCGCGCGAAACCAGGAGCTCGAGGAGTTCGTCTACATCGCTTCGCACGATTTGCAGGAGCCGTTGCGCACGATGGCGGGGTACCTGCAGCTCCTCGAGCGTCGCTACGAAGGGCAGCTCGACGCGGAAGCGGACGAGCTCATCGAGCTCGCCGTCGGCGGCGCGCACCGCATGCAAGCGCTGCTCGACGGCCTGCTCACCTACTCGCGCGTGTCCACGAAGGGCCATGCGTTCGAGCGCCTGTCGCTCGACGCGGCGCTCGACGCGGCCATCGAGAACCTCGCGCTCGCCATCGAGCAGAGCGGCGCTCGGATCGAGCGCAGCGCGCTGCCCGAGATCTGGGCCGACCGCGTCCAGATGGTGCAGCTTTTCCAGAACCTGCTCGTCAACGCGATCGAGTCCGCGGGCGACGCGCCCCCGCGCATCGAGCTCGGCGCGGAGCGGGACGGCGCATCTTGGAAGATCTGGGTGCGCGACCACGGCGTCGGCTTCGACCCGAACTATACGGACGGCATCTTCGAGATCTTCCGCAGGCTCTCCCGCAAGACGCCGGGCACCGGGATCGGGCTCGCGATCTGCAAGAAAATCGTCGAGCGGCACGGCGGCCACATCGGCGCCGACTCCACGCCCGGCGAGGGCGCCACCTTTACCCTCCATCTCCCTGCCGGCAAAAGCCACGGCCGGTGAACCGGATCCCGTCCATCCGCGTGGTGCGCTCGATTCGGGATTTCTGGCTCACGGTCGGCTCGGGACGCTGCTCGCCGTCGGGCCGCGACAGGTCGAGCTCGTCTCTCAATGCGTCGAGCATTTCCGGACGCGCATCCCGGGCGCGCGGTGACGTTCACGAGCACGGGCGACACGCGCGGCTGGCACGACGGCGAGCGCATCGCCCAGGTCGTCGACAACCTGCTCGGCAACGCGCACCAGCACGGCAGCGACGCGGCGCCGATCGCGGTCGCGCTGTCTCGAAATGGAGCACGCAGCGCGCACAGGGTGTGCCGGAGCCTTCGCCGTTGCTCGCCATCGCCGCCCGCTTCATGGCCCCTCTTTTTCGTGAGCCGTGCTCGGCCGCTCCGCACACTGCCTACTGCCCATGTCGAAGACTCGCTTTGCCGGTTTCGGAGTCCGCTCGGTCGTTCTCGCGACCCTCGCTTGGGGGACGGTTTTCGGATGCAGCTCGGACGGAGACGACGGAGCACCTCCCGGCTCGGGCGTGGGCGGCTCGGGCAACGCGGCCGGCTCCGGCAACGCGACCAGCTCCGGCGGCGCGAAGAGCAGCCAGGGTGGAAGTGAAGACGGCGGAAGCGGTGACGGAGTGGATGGCGGCTCGACCGGCGACACCGGCGGCACCCCCGGCGACACCGGAGGGACGAGCGGCGACACCGGCGGCACCCTCGGCTCGGCCGGCACGGGCTCGACCCCCATCGGGACGGATCTCTGCGGCGACAGCGGCTGCGCCTGCAGCAACGGCGTCGACGACGACGGCGACGGGCTCGTCGACGGCTTCGACCCCGAGTGCACGGGCCCCTACGACAACGACGAGGGCACCTTCGCGACCGGGATCTCCGGCGACAACAAGGATCCCAAGTGGCAGGATTGCTTCTTCGACGGCGACTCGGGCGCCGGCAACGACGGCTGCCGCTACCACACCGATTGCCTCTACGGAAAGCTCGAGCAGGACCACGCCTTTTGCCAGGTGACCGATGACTGCGTCCAGTTTTGTCAGGCGCGCACCCCGAACGGCTGCGACTGCTTCGGCTGCTGCACGGTCCGCACCGACGATGGCGAGACCCTCGACATCTACACGGGCCCCGGCTGCTCGCTCGACACCATCGACGACGAGGACGCCTGCCCCCGCTGCACGA
>CAYYWA010000289.1:0-7273 GCA_964475255.1 uncultured Sorangium sp. | reverse complement strand
CCTCCGGGCGCGCGCTCCTCGTCGCGGTTCCCGCGGGGTCCGGCACCCTCGCCGTGCTCGCGCGGCTCGAGGACTCGACGCCTCAAGCGACGGCGCTCCTGCGCCTGCTCGCGCTTTACACGGGCATCGTCGCGCTCGCGCTGCTCGTGCTTGCGCACTTCGCGCTCACGCGGCTCATCGTGCGGCCGCTCGACGCGCTCACGCGGGCGGCCGAGCGCGTCGCGGGCGGCGCGCGGCGGCTCACCGTGCCCGAAACGCGCGTCCGCGAGCTCGCCGAGCTCGGTCGCAGTCTCAACACGATGACCGAGGCGCTGATCAGCAACGAAGCCGCGCTCCGGCGCAAGATCGACGAGGCGGAGGCCGCCACCGCGCGGCTCAAGGAAGCGCAGCAACGCCTGGTGAGCTCGGAGCGCCTCGCTTCCGTCGGTCGGCTCGCGGCGGGGCTCGCTCACGAGATCGGAAACCCGATCTCCGCGCTCATGGCGATGCAGGACTTGTTGATCGCCGGCGGGCTCACGGCCCACGAGCAGCGCGACTTCCTCGAGCGGATGCGGCGCGAGACCGACAGGATTCACCGCATCTTGCGCGACCTCTTGCAGTTCGCGCGACCGAGCGCCACGGCGACCGCGAGCGAGCGCGCGGAGCCCGGCGACGTCGCCGCCGCCGTCGCGGACACCATCGCGCTCGTGTCGCCGCAGAAGGCGCTCAAGGAGGTGGAGCTCTCGATCGACGTCGAGCAAGACCTGCCGCGCGTGCCGTTGAGCCGCGAGCAGCTCGTGCAGATCGCGCTCAACCTGGTGCTGAACGCGGCCGACGCCGTCGCCGCGGGAGGACGGGTGACGGTGACGGCGCGCGAGCGTGCGGGGAGCGTCGAGCTCGTGGTGGAGGACGACGGACCGGGCGTGTCCCCGGAGATCCGGGGCGTGTTGTTCGAGCCGTTCGCGACGACGAAAGAGGTCGGCCGTGGGACCGGGCTCGGGCTCGCGGTGTGCCGCGGTCTCGTCGAGTCCGTGGGGGGCACGATCGCCCTCGACGAGACGTACACGGGCGGCGCGCGGTTCGTCGCGACGCTGCCCGCGATCCGCTAGAGCGACAAGCGGTTAGGAACGCGCCGAGATATGCGGAAAACTGCGTCGGACAGAGTGCCCGCGTGGGGAGGGGCGGCGCGTGCCGCCCCTACGAAACGAGGCTAGAACGCCGATTGGTCAACGCCGTTTCATCGACGAAGCGACCAAGCGACGAAGGGGCCCTCGCGCGCGCGGAAAATTCGCCGGGACGGCGGCGCGGACTCGCTCTACGCTCCGACCGGGATGCGGGATCCGGACATCATCGTCGTAGGTTCGGGCCCGAACGGGCTGGTCGCGGCGACGAAGCTCGCGGAGCGCGGATTGTCCGTGCTGGTGCTCGAAGCGAACGCGCGGCGCCCCGGGGGCGCGCTCGGCAGTGAGGAGCTCACGCGTCCTGGCTTCGTGCACGACGTCGGCGCGGCGTTCTTGCCGTTGTCCCGCGTGAGCCGCGCCTTCCGCGAGCTTTCCGTCGAAGAGCACGGCGTGCGCTGGCTCAACGCGCCGATCGAAACGACGCACCCGGCGCCCGACGGATCGAGCGCGTGCATCGCGCGGCTGGAGGCGGCGAGCGGGCTGCCGCGCGACTACTTCGGGAGCGAGCGCGACACCGAGCGCTGGGAGCGCCTCGCGCGCCAGCACGCCGCGTACGAGAGCGCGCTCTTCGACGCCATCCTCGCGCCGCCGCCCGCGCTCCGTTCGTGGTTGCGCGTGGGGCTCGTGCGCGTCGTCGCGTTGGCCCGGGCGTTCCTGTCGTCGAGCGGAAGGCTCGCCGAGCGCTGGTTCGAGAGCACCGCGGCTCGGCGCGTGCTGCCGAGCCTCGGGCTCCACGCCGATCTCGGCCCGGACGACCTGCTCGGTGGATCGCTCGCCTACGTGCTCGCGCTCTCGGCGAGCACCGTCGGCTATCCCGTCGTTCAGGGCGGCGCGCAGCGGCTGACGGACGCGCTGGTCACGCTGCTCGAGCTCCACGGCGGCCACCTGCGGCTCGGCGCGCGCGTCGCGCGCATCGTCGTGCGCGGCGGGCGCGCCGCGGCGGTGGTCCTCGACAACGGCGAGGAGATCCCGGCGAAGCACGCCGTCGTCGCCGACACCTGGGCGAGCACGCTGCTGCTCGAGCTCTTGCCGCGCGCGGCGGTCCCGAGCGCTGCGCTCGCTTCCGCGGAGCGGTTTCGTCCCGGCTTCGGGACGTTCAAGCTCGACTGGGCGCTCTCGGCCCCAGTCCCGTGGAACGACGCGGCCGCGCGACGGAGCGCGACCGTGCACGTCGGGGCGAGCATCGAGGAGCTCTCCGACTACACGCGCACGGTGCACGCCGGACGAATTCCCGAGCGGCCGTACCTCGTCGTCGGCCAACAGAGCCTGATCGATCCGACGCGCGCTCCCGCCGGGGCGCACACGCTCTACGCATACACGCACGTCCCATCGGGGATCCCTGGCGGCTGGGACGCGGAGCGCGAGCGGTTCGCCGATCGCGTCGAGGCGCGCCTCGAGGAGCTGGCGCCCGGCTTTCGTGCGCTCGTGCTCGAACGCCACCTCGCCGCGCCGCCCGATCTCGAGCGCGCCAACGCGAACCTCGTCGGCGGCGATCTCGGCGGCGGCTCGAACGCGTGGAACCAGCAGCTCTTCCTGCGCCCCTTCTTCCCCTACTTCCGCTACCGCATGCCGGTGCGCGGCGTGTACCTGTGCTCGAGCTCCACCCATCCCGGCGGTGGCGTCCACGGCATGTGCGGATACAACGCGGCCCTGCGCGTGCTTCGAGACCTCGGGGCGTAGCCCGCGACCTGAATTTCATCCTATGTGGAATCGGGCGACGGGCCGACCCGGAAAGCGCCCGTTCCTTGTGTGATTTCTCGGGATTGAACGCTTGCGCCCGCGGGTTGTGGTCCCAATCTCCAGGACCCATGCGCAGAGTTCCGTTGATCGCATCGGTCGCTTTGGCCGGCGTTCTCCTCGCGGCCTTCGCAGCGTCGCGGGGGCGCGGTCAGAGCGCCGCGGCCGTACCGCGGGCCGAGGCCACGGCGCCCGCAAAGCGCGGCGCGACCCCCGCTCTTTCGGTCGAGGTGGTCGTGCTCGACCCGCGGGCGGTCGAGATCACGGTCCCCGCGACCGGCACGCTCCGGGCTCGCGAGTCCGTCGAGCTGGTGAGCGAGCTGTCGCGGCGGCTCGTGCGCGTGCGCGCGGACGAAGGCACGCGCGTGAAGAAGGGCGAGGTGTTGTTCGAGCTCGACGTCGCGGACGTCCGCGCCGAGCTCGAACGGCTCGACGTGCAGATCGCGCTCGCGCGGACGACCGCGGAGCGCCAACACAAGCTGCTCGCCGAGGGGCTCTCGACGGAGGCGGAGCGCGACGCGGCCCAGGGCCGGCTCGACGAGCTGCTCGCTTCGCGCGGCGTGCTCGGGGTCACGCTCTCGAAGGCGTCGATCCGCGCGCCGTTTGCCGGCACGGTCGGCCTGCGGCACGTGAGCGAGGGCGCGTGGGTCTCGCCGAGCACCGTCCTCGCCACGCTGCACGACACGAGCTCGCTCAAGCTCGATTTCACGCTCCCCGAGCGCTACGCGGGGCAGGTGCAGCAGGGGCAGCGCTTCCGCTTCACCGTCGAGGGCGTGGGCGGATCGCTCAGCGGCACGATTCAGGCGTTCGAGCCGGCGCTCGACGAGACCTCGCGCAGCGTCGTGGTGCGCGGCGTCGTCGACAACACCGATGCCCGCCTCTTGCCCGGCACCTTCGCGCGCGTGGAGCTCCCGCTGAGCTCCGAGCAGGCGCTCGTCGTTCCGGCGATCGCCGTCATCCCCGGCGCTGACGGCCAGCGCGTGTTCGTCGAACGCGACGGCGTGGCGCGCGCCGTGCCCGTCGAGACCGGCGTGCGCAGCGGGGACGGGGTGCAGATCCTGCGCGGGCTTGCCGCCGGCGATCGGGTGATCGTCTCGAACCTTCCGCGTCTGCGCGACGGTCAGCCCGTGCGCGTGGAGACGCGAGCCAAACCGTGACGCTCTCGGAAGTCAGCATTCGCCGGCCCGTGCTGGCGATCGTGCTCAGCACGCTGCTCGTGCTGTTCGGGTTCGTGGCGTTCCGCTACCTCGGCGTGCGCGAGTATCCCGCCGTCGACCCGCCCGTGGTCACGGTGACCACGACGTACCCCGGCGCGAGCCCGGACGTGATCGCTTCGCAGATCACGGAGCCGATCGAGCAGTCGATCGCGGGGATCGCCGGAATCCGAGTGATTTCGAGCACTTCACGCGATGGTCAGAGCCAGATCCGCGTGGAGTTCGACCTCTCCGTGGACATGGAGGCGGCGGCCAACGACGTGCGCGACAAGGTGTCCGTCGCGCGGCGCTTGCTGCCCGCGGACGTCGATCCGCCCGTCGTGGAGAAGGCCGACGCCGACGCCTCGCCGATCGTCTTCATGACGATCCAGAGCGAGACGAAGTCGATCTACGACGTCGCCCACGTCGCCGACACGCTCGTCAAGGAGCGCATGCAGACGATCCCCGGCGTCTCGGCGGTGCGCATCTTCGGCGACAAGCGCTACGCGATGCGGCTCTTGCTCGATCCCGATCGCATGGCCGCGCACGGGATCACGCCGGCCGACGTGCAGGCGGCGCTCGAGCGCGAGAACATCGATCTGCCGGCGGGCCGCGTCGAGAGCGGCCAAACGGAGATGGGTCTGCGCACGCTGGCGCGGCTGACGACGCCCGAAGAGTTCAACCGCATGACGCTTCGGCGCGACGACGGGCGCATCGTCGTGCTCGAGGACGTAGGGCGCGCCGAGCTCAGCGCCGAGAACTTGAGGAGCGGCGTCAAGCGCGTGGGCGTTCCCCTGGTCGGCGTGGCGGTGATTCCGCAGCCGAACACCAACGCCATCGCCATCGCCGACGAGTTCTACCGGCGGCTCGAGGACGTGAAGAAGGTGCTGCCGCCCGAGTATCGGGCGGACATCGGCTACGACTTCACGCGCTACGTGCGCCGCTCGGTGCACGAGGTGCAGGAGACGCTGTTCATCGCATTCGGGCTGGTCGCCCTGATCATCTTCGCGTTCCTGCGCGACTGGCGCGCGACCGTGATCCCGGTGATCGCGATCCCGGTCAGCATCATCCCGACGTTCTTCGTGATGTACCTCGCCGGGTTCTCGATCAACGTGCTCACGTTGGTCGCGCTCGTGCTCGCGATCGGCCTCGTGTGCGACGACGCGATCGTCGTGCTCGAGAACATCTACGCGAAGATCGAGCTCGGCATGTCCCCGTTCGAGGCGGCCGTCCGCGGCTCGCGCGAGATCTTCTTCGCGGTCGTCTCCACGACCGTCTCGCTCGCGGCGGTGTTCCTTCCGCTGCTCTTCTTGGAGGGCATCACCGGGCGCCTGTTCGTGGAGTTCGGCGTGGTGGTCGCCGGCTCGGTGCTGATCAGCGCGTTCGTGGCGCTGAGCCTCTCGCCGATGATGTGCCGCTTCGTGCTGCGGCAAGAGAAGCACCCGAACTGGCTGAAGCGCCGCACCGAACCCTTCTTCGAGGGCATGGTGAGCGGCTACCGGCGCACGCTCGACGCCTTCTTCCGGGTGCGCTGGCTCGCCTGGCCGGCGCTGATCGCGATCCTCGGATTCGTTGCATGGGGCTTCCCGCGCATGCCGCGCGAGCTCGCGCCGCTCGAGGATCGCTCGAACATCCGCATCGGCGTGCGCGCCCCGGAGACGGCGAGCTTCGAATACACCCAGCGCGCCCTGGACGACCTCGCCTACTGGATCGACGAGAACATCCCCGAGGTCGCCCGCACCTACAGCATCACCGCGATGTGGGGCGGCCCGGTCAACACGGGGGTCCAGAACGTCTATCTCAAGGAGCCGCACGAGCGGACGCGCTCGCAGGAGGAGATCTTCCAGCAGATCTCGAAGGGCTTGCAGGAATTCTCGGCGCTCCGGGTGTTCCCGGGGCAGCCGCCGACGATCGGCTCGCGCTGGGGCGGGCTGCCGTTGCAGTACGTGATTCAGGCGCCGCGCCTCGAGGACTTGCTCGAGGTGCTGCCGCGCTTCCTCGACGAGGCGCAGAAGCGGCCCGAGCTCCGCTTCGTCGACGCCGACCTCAAGGTGACGCGTCAAGAAGCGGCGGTGCGGCTCGATCGGGCGCGGGCGGCCGAGCTCGGCGTGTCCGCGTACGACGTCGGGCGCACCTTGCAGCTCGGGTTCGGCGATCAGCGGCTCGGCTACTTCGTCATGGACGGCAAGCAGTACCAGGTGATCGGCCAGCTCGAGCGGTCGCACCGGGCCCGTCCCGACGACGTTCGGAACCTGTTCTTGCGCAACAAAGAGGGGAGGCTCGTCTCGCTCGACAACGTGGTGAGCTTCGACGAGCAGACGGTGCCCGCGGCGGTGTATCGGTACAACCGCTACGTCTCGGCGACGGTGTCCGGCGGCCTCGCGCCGGGTCACACGCTCGGGGACGGCATCGCGGCGCTCGACGCCGTGGCCAAGGAGGTGCTGCCCGACACCTTCAGCACCGCCCTCGCCGGGGAAGCGCGCGACTTCGCCGACAGCTCGTCGAGCCTCTTGTTCGCGTTCGGGCTCGCGCTCTTGATCGTGTACCTGGTGCTGGCGGCTCAGTTCGAGAGCTTCATCGATCCGCTGATCATCCTGCTCAGCGTGCCGATGTCGCTCGGCGGCGCGCTCGTGGCGCTCGAGCTCACGGGCTCCACGATCAACATCTTCAGCCAGATCGGCATCATCATGCTGGTCGGTCTCGTCACGAAGAACGGTATTCTGATCGTGGAGTTCGCCAATCAGCGCAAGCGCGCCGGGCTCGACCTGCGCGACGCGGCGCTCGAAGCCGCGGCCTCTCGCTTCCGTCCCATCCTGATGACGAGCTTCGCGACCATGCTCGGCGTCGTTCCGATCGCGTTCTCGCTCGGCTCGGCCGCGGGCAGCCGCCAGTCGCTCGGCATCGCGGTGCTCGGCGGCCTGCTGTCGGCGACGTTCCTCTCGCTCTATCTCGTGCCCGCGCTCTACACGTTCCTCTCGCGCAAGCACCGCGTGCGCGACGACGAGCGCGACGCAGGCACGCCAGAAGCCGAGCTGCCCGCCGTGTATTCGCGCGATGCGGTGGAGTCCTAGAACGCGGATCAGTCAAGCTGATCGGCGTTGGGCTGGGGGGCGCGTTCTAGAGCGACGAACGGTTAGGAACGCGCCGAGATATGCGGAAAACTGCGTCGGACAGAGTGCCCGC
>CAYYWA010000288.1:5914-7303 GCA_964475255.1 uncultured Sorangium sp. | reverse complement strand
CATCGACCGCGCGCTCCGCGGCCGCCCGAACGAGCCCGGGCTGTTCGGCATCGTGGGGCGGCTGCTCGCCGGCGGCCGCTGAGGCGCCTCGTGCTCGAACTGGCTCAGGAAACGCTCGAGGCGAACCGCGAGCCCTCGGCGGCCGAGAGCAAGCCTGAACATTTATCTGGCGGGCATATCCAGCCCGGCGAATAGGACGCGTCCAGAGTGCAGGATGAAGTGGATGAGAAACGTCGAGGGAAGCTGTGGAGGCGCTCTCGGCTTGCCAAAGGCCAGCGTCCGTTTCCCTGGCAAGAGGCGCTCGAGCGCTTCCTTCGCGGGACGCCCGTCGGGCGCTGCTCGACGGCGACCGGGTCGACGGGAAGTTCCGGGACGGCGTGGCCCGCGCGTGCGGCGTTCTAACGAGCAAGCGGCCAACCCCAACTTCGACGCAGCCCGTTCGAAAAAGCCCTCACTCATGGAGAAGGAACAATGACCAAGCTCAACTACGACATCCTGGCCGACGCACTCGCTTCCGGCGCTGCCGGGTTCCGCGCCGTTACCAAGCTTCAACCGCTCGGCGGACCTGGCGACAAGGTCTTCCCGCCGACGTTCGGCGAAACGATCCTCGTGAAGCTCGACAACGGCGAAGAGGTCCGCACCAAATACGCGGTCGAGCGCCGGCGCATCGACGGTCAAAGTCGGCTCTGCGCGCTTCTCGATTCGGTCGCGAGCCAGGCCAACCGGATGGAGGAAGCGCTTCAACACGCCTGGGATGAGAGCCTACTTGCGTTTCCGATCGTCCGCATCGACTTCACCGGCGAAGCGCATGAAGATCCGCGGCTCGATCTCTCGACCATCGGCGGCGACGGCTACCTAACTTCGCTTGCGGCGCCGCACCGCCTCGCCGATGCGCTCTTGCGCGACTCGCTCCTCGACGGCGTGCGCTTCCGCGCTTCGGCCGTGGGCCGCGCGTTCACCGAGGCATCGCCGCACTATGCCACGCCCGTCTACAAGCACTCGCCTGCCGCGCTCGTCTTCGGCATGTGGGATTCGACGGGCCCCAAGGGCGGGCAGGGCGCCAAGTTCCAGCGTGCGCTCGTCTCCGAAATCGTCGGCGTGGGGGTGGAGTTCGGTCGCAAGACCGCGTCGCGCATCGATCCGGCGGGCATCGAGCTCAACGCGGGGCCAGTCTATGCCGCCGACAAGGCCGAGGAAGAGTGGACGATTTGCGAAGCGGAGGCTCGCATCGAAAAGGGGAAGCCTGCGCTCTTCAGCCGGAAGGGCGGCGACAAACCCGGTAGGCCTTCCAACATCAATCACGGCAACATCAAGCCGTCGATTGACAGCGAAGCCGGTGGCGTCACCGTCGACTACGCAGGCGGCGGCAAACTCACCGGCGCCGCGCCC
>CAYYWA010000288.1:5014-5904 GCA_964475255.1 uncultured Sorangium sp. | reverse complement strand
CCACAGCGCTCTCGCTCCCTGCCCTTCGCAGGCTCCGCTTCCCGCAGGACGTGGCGGACGAGCCCGTCGCGCCCGAGCGCCGCGCCGAGGTCGAGCTCCGCGCACGCGCTGCGCTCGCTGCGCTCGGGCTCGCAGCCGTTTCGCTCCAGCGTGCACAGGGATACGATCTCCGATCGCGTTGTGCTTTCGTGCCCGAGGGACCGCTTTCGCTCGAGCTTCTCGATCGCAATGGTGCCGTGAAGGGCAACTACACGCTCGAGCCCGAAGACGCCGTCGAGCTCGTTCGGGCGGCGAGCGACGCCGCGCGCAAGGTCGGGATGGCGTGGCCCACGCAGGCCATCGATCTCAAGCCCGCGCCCAAGCTCGTGGCCCTTCTTCGCAAGAGCCGTGAGGTGACGGCGCAGGGTGAGGCGGAGGCCGGAGAGGGCTGATGCTAGTCCTCGAGATTCACTTGCTGGCACGCCGTTATGCGGCCACGCGGTTCAACGATCGGCGACGCGCCGAGTGGCCGCCGCATCCTGCGCGCGTGTTCTCGGCGCTGACCGACGCGCTCTATGCCGAAGGTACACCGCGAGAAGGCGAGCACGAGGCTCTCCGCTGGCTTGCCGCGGCCCCTGCGCCGGAGCTCTACGCATCGAGCGCCGAGGCCAGGTTGCAAGAGCTCGTCTACGTACCCCCCAACGACGTGGCGGTCCTCGCCAACATCGACGCGCAGATCGCGAAGTACGAGGAGGCGCTCGCCGCGGTCGAGTCGAACGCGGACGCGAAGGCCAAGAAGAAGGCCGAGAAGGAGCTCGCCAAGGCCAAGGAGCAGCTTCGCAAGCGGTGGGGCGCGGGCGCGGCCGCGCCGCGGGCTGCTGACACGGCCTTCGCGTGCGGAAGTGACGGCC
>CAYYWA010000288.1:0-5004 GCA_964475255.1 uncultured Sorangium sp. | reverse complement strand
TGCTTGTCTGGGGGGCGCCGGGGCGGGGGGCCGACGACGGGAAGGGGAGCGTTAAGAGCGCAGGCGAGCTCATGCCAGAGGGCCGCGGGAAGCAGCCACGCACGTTCCCGGTCGTGATTCCTGAAAGCGACGTGGTGCACATGGTGTGGGCGGAGGAGCCCTCCGAAGACGTAGTTCGGGCGCTCGACTCCATCGCGTCGCGCGTCGCGCGTCTCGGCCACAGCTCCTCCTTCGTCAGCGTCCGGTTCTTCGTGGCCGAACACGTCGAGCTCGGCGAGCGCGATAGATGGATTCCCGATCCGGATGGCGAAGCGACGTTTCGCACCACGCTGCCCGATCAGCTCGAACGGCTCGAGGAGGTGTACCAACGTCATCGCGCGGTGGAGCAGCGCGTGCTTCCCGCGGTGTTCACCCGCTACGGCAACGCGTCCGAGCGGAGCGAGTCGAGCGAGGTGGTGCGATCGATGTTCGACGCTCGCTTCATCGTCTTCGAGGTCGTGCCCGAGGCGCAGGACGGGCGGCGGCTTCTCCTCCACAACTCGCTCACCCAGCACGTCACGCGCGCGATGCGGGGCCTGCTGATCAAGGCGGCCGATGGGAAGCTTCCGCCTTCGCTTTCCGGCCACGAGGAGAACGGCGAGCCGACGAGGCAGGCGCACATGGCCATCGCAGCTTTTTCCGACGTGGGCCATTCCTACGCAACGGGCACGATCTTGGGCGTTGCGCTCGTCTTGCCGCGCGGGATCTCCGACGAGGACCGGCGGGTCTTGCTGCAGACGCTCGAAAGCGCCGAGAAGGGCTTCGGGAAGGGGGGCGACCCCGACGAGCCGCCCGCGCTTCCACTCACGCTCGGGAGCCGCGGCGTACTCCACGTGCGCCGCGGGCGAGGCGAGCGCGAGCCCGCAACGCTTCGCGCTTCTACGTGGACGCGTCCTGCACATCGGTGGGCTTCCGTCACGGCCGTCGCGCTCGATCGAAACCCCGGAAACCTCCAATCGAGGGATCCGGACGTCGTTGCTCGCGCGGTCGAAGCGGCGGAAGGGACCATCGCGGGCGCCTGCAGGAACGCAGGCCTGCCCGAGCCCCTTGCGGTGTGGGTGCACCGTCGTTCGCTGTTCGAGGGTGCAGCGCCGGCGCGAAGGTTCATGCCGTTTCCGCTCGAGGGGAACGGACTGAGGCGCGTATGCGTGCACGCCGAAATCTTCTTCGACCGGAAGGTCCAGGGCCCGGTCCTTCTCGGGGCGGGTCGCTTCTTCGGGCTCGGGTTGTTCAGACCGATGGGTGATCGATGAAGACGACCTTCGACGAGTTCTTCCGCGCCGTACACGGCTACGCCCCCTTCAAGTGGCAGCGCCGGCTCGCCAAGGAGCTCGCGGCCGGCGAATGGCCCGACGTCATCGACGTCCCGACCGGTGCGGGCAAGACGAGCTTGATCGACATCGCGCTCTACGAGCTCGTGCGCGACGGGGGCAAGAGCGTTCCGCGGCGCATCGTGCTCGTGGTCGATCGGCGCGTGATCGTCGATCAGGTCGGCGAGCGAGCCCTGAAGATCCGCAAGGCGCTCGAGTCGCCGACCTCACCTGCCGCGAAAGAGGTGGCGGAACGGCTCCGTGAGATCGTCGGGCCAGGAGCCCTCCTCCTTCAATCGGCAGTGCTCCGCGGCGCTTCGGTGCGCGACGATGCATGGGCCAAGTGGCCGCAAGTGCCGGTGATCGCCGCAAGCACGGTCGATCAGGTGGGCTCGCGGCTCTTTTTCCGTGGCTACGGCGTGAGCAACGGCATGCGTCCCGTGCACGCGGGCCTTCTCGGCTGCGACACGCTGCTTCTGCTCGACGAAGTGCATCTCTCGCGGCCGTTCGCGGATGTGCTCGATCAACTCGAGGGGCTCCGAGGTCAAGAAGGAGAAGGGGGCATTCCGCGTCGCTTCCGCGTGGTCCAGCTCTCGGCCACGCCGCACGCAGAAGCCGCAAAGAAGAAGGTCTTTTCCCTCACGGGTGCCGATCGCGAGGGCGACGACGAGGCCACGCGCAAGCTCCATCAGCGTCTTTCGGCGAGCAAGCCAGCGAGGCTCGTGCGCGTCGAAGTCAAGGCGAACGCGTCCGAGGAGACCAAGCGAGCCGCGCTCGCCGAAGCGTCTGCTACCTATGCGCGCGAGCTCTTCGAAAAGGGCCGCCGTTCCGTGGCCGTGGTCGTGAATCGTGTCGACACCGCGCGCCGCACGTGGACCTTGCTCCACCAAGGGGCCAATGCGCCTTACGACTGCGTCCTCATCACGGGACGCATGCGTCCGCTCGACCAGTCGGAGCTGATCCTGGGGATTCGCGAGCGCGTGCTCGCAGGACGAGAAGAGTCGAAGGATGCAAAGCCCATCGTCGTGGTTACCACCCAGTGCATCGAGGCGGGCGCGGACTTCGATTTCGAGGCGATGGTCACCGAGTGCGCCTCGCTCGACGCGCTCCGTCAGCGGTTCGGGCGCGTCGATCGACTGGGCGGACGCGGCTCGGAGAGCGTGATCCTGTGCCGCACGGATCTCCTCGGGCGGACCGTCGATCCGGTGTACGGCGAAGCGCTCTCGAGAACGTTCGAGTGGCTCGAATCGATCGCGTCCGAGTCCAAGATGGTCGACTTCGGGATCGATGCGCTCGCTCCGAACGTCGAGAAACTCGGCGACAAGCTCGAGGAGTACTGCGCGCCCAAGCGCGAGGCGCCCGTGCTCCTTCCGGCTTACCTGGACCAGTGGGCGCAAACGCAGCCGCGGCCCTACGCCGATCCCGACGTGTCTCTGTTCCTCCATGGTATTCCTGAGGGGAAGCGACAAGCGCTGCCCGACGTTCAGGTGGTCTTCAGGGCCGACGTGACCGAAGAGGATCTCCTGAGCACGACGGCGCAGGCCGAGAAACAGCTCGTCGAGGCGCTCGAAGCGGTGCCGCCGGGATCGCTCGAGGCGCTCTCGCTTCCGGTGTGGACCGTGCGGTCGTGGCTCACGGCGCGATCGACCCAGACCGACGAGACGTCCGACGTGGAGGGTCTGGCGACTGAAGAGGAACCGACCGCGCCGCGCTACGGAGGCAAGCCCGTCTTCGTGTGGTTCGCGTCCGACGAGTCGCGTCGGGGCAAGATCTGCGCGGGAAGCGAGATCGCGCCGGGTGACGTCGTCGTCGTACCCACGGGCTACGGAGGCATCGGCCCGCACAAGAGCTTCGATCCGGGAGCGAAAGCCGAAGATTCCGCGCGCATCGTCGACCTCGGCGACGTCGTTCAGCTTCATCAGCGCGGCCGCGGCTCGCTTCGGCTCGACGAGCGCGTGATCGGTCCGTTCTTGACCGAAGAGGCTGGGAAGAAGCTCGCCACTCTTCGTGCCATATCGAATGAGGAGCTGGATGTCGACGAGGTACGAGCGCTACTCGAGGCATTGGTCGCCGGAGAAGACTGGAACGAAACGGCACCTGGCTGGATCGCCCTGGTGCGGAACGCCCTTGGCTCCCGATGCCGGCTCGTTTCGCGAGAGACGGCAACTTGGAGGGCGTGGCTTGCGATCTCGCGGAAGCGACTCGAGAAGAGTCCTTCGGTGCTTCCGATCGTGGACGACACATCCGACAGCACCACGGAGGAAGACGAAGGAAGCTTCCTCGGGTCGAAGATCACGCTCGATTCGCATCTTCGAGGTGTGGCGTCCCTCGCCGCTCGCTTGGCCGAGCGCCTTTCGTGGCCTGAGAAGGTGAAGCGCTCGGTCGAATGGGCGGCGCGACTTCACGACGTGGGCAAGGCCGATCCGCGCTTCCAGCTCATGCTCTATGGAGGCGACGAGGTCGATGCGCTGAGCGGAAAGCTCCTCGCAAAGTCGCCTATCCCGCGGCAACACGCCCAGGCCCGACGGCTCGCCCGGGAGCGCGCGGGTTATCCCGCGGGACAGCGGCACGAGCTCGTGAGCATCGCGATGATCGAACGTTCGAGCGCGTTGCGCGAAAAGGTCGAGGCGAGCGGCGCGGATTGGGACCTGGTGCTTCACCTCGTGGCGAGCCACCACGGATGGTGTCGGCCGTTTGCGCCCGCGCTCGGTCTCGAAGGCGACGGCGATCCAGTCTCGTTCGTCGTCGATGAGCTCGAGCTTCGCGGCAATAGCGATCACGGCACCGATCGCTTCGACTCAGGAGTGGTCGATCGCTTCTTCCGCTTGATGAAGCGCTACGGCTGGCACGAGCTCGCCTACGCCGAAACCGTAGTGCGCCTTTCCGACCACAGGCAGAGCGAGATGGAACAAGGAGGGTGAAATGAGTCGAGAGCGCATCCTTCCCGGGCTGGATGGCTCGGATCCGCTTGGGTTCCTCGCGGCGATCGGGCTTCTTCGCGTCGTTTCGCGCCTCGACACCGAGGCAAAGCTGCGGTTCGTTCGCTCGGGCAACTGGATCGCGGCTATCACTACCGCAAATCCCGACGCGATCGAAGACCTGGTGATCGAGGACCTCGCGCGCTTTCGCACGGGGCATCCCGCGATCGATTTCGCGCGCAATACGGCAGACCGGAAGGTCCAAGACCTCAAACCGCCGCCGGCGGATTTTCGCGCGCTCATGCGGAGCGTGACGGACGACGAGGAGGGCGCAGCGTTCTTCGCCGCTTACGCCACCGGCGTCGCGGTCGACGGAAGCGGGCAGACCAAGCCGACGTCGTTCCACCTCACGGCCGGGCAGCAGCGCTTCATGGACGCGGTGCTCGACATCCTCGACCACGTCACACGCGACGACCTCGTCGAGGCGTTGAACGGGCCCTGGGATGGGCGCGAGGGCGTGAAGAACCTTCGCTTCCGAGCGGCGTCCGAACGACTTCGCGCGCTGCTTTCGTTCGACCCGAGCAAGGAATCCGCTCGCACCGAAGTCGGCGCGTACTGGCTCGCCTTCCAAGGCCTTCCTTGCTTCCCGTGCGCCCCCGTGGGCTTCCGCGTCCGCACCACCGGCAAACGCGGAAGCGGAAAGAACGCGTACTGCCCCTGGGCGGCCTGGGCCGTGG
>CAYYWA010000287.1:2416-7307 GCA_964475255.1 uncultured Sorangium sp. | reverse complement strand
CGGCGCGGGCTCCGCATTGGGCGGCGGCGGTGACGACATTCCCATCAGCGGGGGCTGGAGCGGGCGAATCTTGGCGGGCCGTCCTGCGGCCTCGGGGCGCAAGAGCTCCGCGAGCTCCGGCACCTTCCCGAGCTCCGCCCATTCCGCCATCCCTTCCCGCCAGACGAGCGTCGCCTCGTTGATGCTCCCGGCGCGGAGCTCGTCCGCGATCTGCGCGGTGCTGAGCTCGCGATCCGTTCCTCCCGGAGTGTCGACGAGGAAGACGAGGTTTTTGTCGGCGCTACTTCGTGCGGCGGCTTTCGCTGCTGCAGGAGGCGAAGGCGAAGTCGGTGGGGGGCGCGTTCCGTCGACTCGGATCAGTGCCTGGCATTGCTTGCACTTGACCGAGACGACGCGTCCCTTGATCTTCTGCTCGTAAGCCTCGTCGGCGATCGAAAAGCTCTTCCCGCATGCCGGGCAACTGACGGGGAACGGCATCCCGCGCGTAGAGTACACATTCTGCCGCTCGGGGATGGAGTAATTCGGCTTTGTCGGTGAGAGCTCGCGTCGCGACGCGGTCTTTTCCGCCGTGTGCCCGCCCACCCGAGCTCCAGGCATCCTGGAGCCCGTGGCCGCGAAGCCGCGCTCGGACCACTATCGTACCAGCACCTAGGAGAATTTGGTTTGAGTGGCTACATCGAGGCACGGGTCGTCGCGCGTCATCACTGGGCGCCCGGGCTGATGACACTGACTCTCGACGCCCCGGTCCCCCCCTTCGAGCCGGGGCAATTCATGAACCTCGGCTTGGAGCTCGGCGGCCACGTCGTTCGCCGCTCCTATTCGATCGCGTCCGCACCGGGCGCGACGCTCGAGTTCCTGCTCACGGAGCTCGCCGAGGGCGCGCTGACCCCCGCCCTCTTCCGCCTCGAGGTCGGCGCGCCGCTCCTCGTCGATGCGAAGCCGCAGGGGTTCTTCACGCTGCGCTGGGTCCCGCCGGCCGGCAATCTCTGGATGATCGCGACGGGGACGGGGCTCGCTCCTTATATATCCATGCTTCGCGCGGGCGAGGTTCTTCGCAGGTTCGAGCGAATCGTCGTCGTGCACGGGGTGCGTGAGGCCGCCCAGCTCGCGTATGCGACGGAGCTCGAGCGGCTGTGCGCCACACATCCGCGTCGGATCTCCTACGTTCGTCTCCTCACGCGTGAGGCGCCGACGGCGGGCATGCTCGCGGGCCGTATCCCCGCCGCGATCCGAGATGGCCGGCTCGAGACGACTGCGGGTCTCGAGCTCTCGCCGGAGCAGACGCACGTCCTCTTGTGTGGCAACCCCGCCATGATCGACGACACCATGCACGCGCTCGGGGAGCGCGGGCTGAGGCGCCATCGCGTCCGCAATCCCGGTCACATCACGACCGAAAAATACTGGGACACGTGAGGGCCGCGCCGCCTACGGCCCGAGCCGGCCGTAAACGGCTGCAAGTGGTCGTGCACTGCGCACGCTTGCGGGAAGCCGCGCCGCCTACGGCCCGAGCCGGCCGTAAACGGGGATCGCCGCGCCGCTCACGTCGCGGGACGCGTCCGAGAGCAGAAATCCGATGACCTCACACAGCGAGCCGGGGCTCACCCAGCGCGACGGATCCTCGTTGGGCCGCGACGCGCGGTTCTGGGGCGTGTCGATCGTGCTCGGGAGGACCACGTTCACGCGCACGCCGTCGGCGAGCACCTCCGCTGCGGCGGTCTGCGCCAGCGCCACGACCGCGGCCTTGGCGGCGGCGTAGGCGGCGCTGCCCGGGTGCTCCCAGGGGCGAACCGCGGCGCTCGAACCGACGAGCACGATGCTCCCCCGCTTCTGTGCCACCATCGGACCGAGCAGCGCACCCAGGGCGACGCGCGCGCTCTCGAGGTTCATCTCGATCATGCTGCGCCAGGTGCTGTCACCGTCGCGCTCGACGAGCCGCCTGCCGCCGCGATAGCCGCCGGCCACGAGCACGGCCCCGACGGGGGGCCCGAGATCGGCGGAGATGCGCTCGATGACCGGCGACCACGTCTCCGAAGACGTGACGGCGATCTCGATGGGCACCACACCCACCGCCTCACGGGCCACTTCGGCGAGGCGTTCGCCCGCTTCGGGCCGATCGACGGCGACCACACGCGAGCCGCGGGCGGCCAGGTAGCTCACCAGAGCCGATCCGAGCGCACCCGCCGCGCCCGTCACCACCACCGGGGGTCGAGGAGTATTCGGCACGACCCCATCTTGTCAGAAACGGAAGTGCGAGTGAAATGCGGACATGACGGCGCCCTCGGTCCGCGTCGCGGTCGAACGCTCGGGAGCGGTGCGGGCGCGCTCGGGTCACCCGAGCTCGGGGCCCACACC
Organism: uncultured Sorangium sp.; assembly: GCA_964475255.1. Lineage (GTDB taxonomy): Bacteria > Myxococcota_A > Polyangia > Polyangiales > Polyangiaceae > PMG-095. The sequence goes on along the minus strand of CAYYWA010000287.1, from coordinate 4,955 downwards.
CGAAATCGGGCTCCCCCGAAACCGGCGCCCGACGCGGGCGATACTGGTCTCTCAGCGAAGAAACCGCTACTCATGAGCGGCATGCCATGGACAATTTCACCGGGGCCTCGAGACCCGCTCGCGGAAGCTCCGGAGACCATCGTCATCTGTGTTCTCGCGGGGGCGGTCGCGGAGCATCCGACCGTGCGCGCCGTGAACGAGGCCCTGGATGGGGCGTTGCTCGAGCACGCGCGCTCGGCGGAGTTCGAGGGTAAGGCCGATCAAACCCTCGAGGTGCCCACGCTCGGGCGCCTGCGAACGAAGAAGATCCTCCTCGTCGGCGCGGGCTCGGAGGAGGGGCTGACCGCGGCGCGTTTGCGCTCGGCCGTCGCTACGGGCGTGCGTGCCGGCGCGTCCGCCGGCGGGCGGCTCAGGGTGGTGCTCCCGCGCGACGACGCCGATCTGCGCGTCGCGGCGGAAGGGGCGGGCCTCGGCGCCTATCGATTCACCAAGTACCTCACGGGCGACCGCCGTCCCAAGCACGAGCTGTCTCGCATCGACGTGTGTCTGCCGAGCAAGCCCATCGATGCCGCGGGAAAGAAAGCGCTCGCGCTCGGGGCCGATCTCGCGTCCGCCGTCGCGATCGCGCGCGACGCCGTCAACGAGCCGCCGAACGTGCTCGTGCCGGAGACGCTGGCGCGAATCGCGCGCGGCATCGCCCGTGAGCACAAGCTGAAGATCAAGGTGCTCGACAAGGCCGGCATTCGAGCAGCCGGGATGAACCTGCACTACGCGGTCGGGCAGGGCAGCGCCAACGAGCCCCGCTTCATCCATCTCACGTACGCGCCCGCACAGCCGAAGAAGGCGCCGGCGCGCGGCAAACGCACGCAGAAGAAGCCGAAGCGGATCGCCTTCGTGGGCAAGGGTCTCACGTTCGATTCGGGCGGCCTCTGCATCAAGCCCGCGCAGGGCATGGGGGAGATGAAGAGCGACATGGCCGGCGCGGCGGCGGTCCTCGGCCTGATGGCAGCGGTCGCCGTGCTGCGCCCCGAGCTGGAGGTGCACGGCATCGTCGGCGCCGCGGAGAACATGCCGGATGGCTCGGCGTACCGCCCCGCGGACATCTTCACGTCGCTCGACGGCAAGACCATCGAGATCATCAACACGGACGCGGAAGGGCGTCTCGTGCTGGCCGACGCGCTCACCTACGCGACGCGGCTCGAGCCGGACGTGATCGTGGACGCCGCGACGCTCACCGGCGCGGCGCTGGTGGCGCTCGGCAAGACGTACTCCGCCTACTACGCGACCGACGACGAGCTCGGGAGCCGGCTCGAGCGCGCCGCGCGCGAAGCCGGCGAAGGCTTCTGGCGGATGCCGCTGATCGAGGAGCTCACGGATCAGCTGAAGAGCGACGTCGCCGACCTGAAGCACACGGGCGATCGCTACGGCGGCTCGATCACGGCCGCGCTCTTCCTGCGCGAGTTCGTGGGCGACGTGCCGTGGATCCACTGCGACATCGCGGGTCCGGTCTTGAGCGAGCGGGCCAAGGGCGTGGCTCCGAAGGGAGCGACGGGGCACGCGGTGCTCACGTTCGCGCGCTTCGTGGAAGCGCTCGTGGAATGACGGAACAGGCCGCGCCCCGCACGATCCTCTCCCTACCCGGGTTCGCTTTCCGCGGGAGCCGGCTCTTTCCCGGTGTCTATGCCTGGGCGACCACCGTCGCCTCGCCGGCGTTCGCGCGCGACGCTTCCGTGCTGACGCGGCTCGCCGCGGTGGCCGCTCTGCTCGGGCTGTTCGCCGGCGTGTATTGGCTCGGGCGGGTACCGCGGCTCGGGCGCGTGCTCGGGATCCACGGCTTCATCGGTCTGGCGATGGCGACCTGGGTGAGCGCGCGCCACGACGGGATCCAGCTCGCCCCCGAGCCGCTCGTCGCGGCGTTCGGTGCGCTCGGGTGGATGATCTACGCGTTCGGCTGGGGCGAGCTCCGCGGGCCGCTCACGGTGCCGGAGGACGATCCGCGCGTCATTCCGGGAGCACCGCTCGCGAGCCGGGGCGCGCTCGGGCGGCGGGCGACACTGGCGTTTTCGCTCGGGCTCGTCGGCGCGCTCTCGTTCGTCGTGCTCGCATTCCGAGTAGCGAGACCCACGCACGCCATCCTCGCGCACGCGGTGGCCCTCGCGGCGGGGCTCTGGGTGCTCGGTGCCGCGACACGGGTCGCGCTCGAGCGAGCGCCGCGTCCGCGCGGATCGAACGCCGACCGCGTCGCTGCCGCGTCGGGGACGCTCTCGGCCCTGCTCATCGTGCTCGGGCTCGGCATGCTCTGGCTGCTCATCGGGAACTGAGGATGCGGGTCGCGGACGTCGTCAGCGTGGTGCTGCTCGCGGGGGCCGTCGCGGCGTTCGCGGCGGGCCTGTACGTGCTCGGTGAGCAGCGGGACGTGCTCGCGCTCTACTGGCTCGTCGTCGGCGCGCTGGCGTTACGGGCCTCGACGATCCTCTTGCGTCCGCGAGGGGGCTCGCGGTGAGTCGGAGTCGAGCGTGGCCGGGGCTCCTCGTGATCG
>CAYYWA010000287.1:0-2406 GCA_964475255.1 uncultured Sorangium sp. | reverse complement strand
CAGGTCGGCGACGAGAGCGTGCGGCTCGAAACCGTGCAGCGCGTGGCTGCGGCGCAGAACGTCTCGCTCGAGCAAGCGCGCGAGCGGGCGCTCTCGGACGCGCTCTTCGGAGCGGAGGCGGCGCGCGCCGTTCATCCCGCGGTGCGTCGGGTCACCGAGCGGGGAGTGCTCGCGCGCGCGTTGCTGGAAGGGATGGCGCGCGCTGCCGAGGCCGAAGGACCCCCAACCGATGCCGAGCTCGACGCGATCATCGCGCAGCGTTGGCCCGAGCTCGACAGGCCGGAGAGCGCGCGCGTGACACACGCGGTGGCGTTGTTCCCCGAAGGAAACGAGAAGAAGCGGGAGGAGGTGCTGCGCGTCGCCCGCGCGATCGAGGTGGCGGTGCGCGACGCGAGCGATGCCGACGCGTTCATTCGGGCGGCGCGCGCCGTCCCGCGGGGCAGCATCGAGGTGCGCGCCGAACGCTTGCCGCCGATCACGCCGGACGGACGCGGCTGGACGTCCTCGCTGTCCGGCGATCACCCGGCAGGGACGTACGACGCGGCGTTCGCCCGCGCGGCCAACGCGCTCTCACGGCCAGGAGAGCAAAGCGGGTTGGTGGAGACGCGCTTCGGGTTCCACGTGCTCCGGCTCGAGGAACGGTACCCGGAGCGGCGCATCCCGCGAGCGGATCTCCGTCGCGTGCTCGAGCCCGAGGTTTTCGCACGGCGCGCCCGCGAGCGGGAACGGGCGCTGCGGGCGCGGCTCGAGGCGGAGGTCGAGATCGCAGTGGCCCGCAACGTCGACGCGCTCACGGCGCTCGGGGAGTAGATGAAGGCGCGCCGCGACGCGCCGCGCGATCAGGGCGCCTCCGCGATCAGCGGCATCCTCATGCGGCTGTGCGACGCGAGCGACGCGATCGCCGCCGCCCTCGTCGACGCTTCCGGCGAGACGGTGGACTACGCGGGTCATCTCGAGCCGTTCGACGCCCGGGTGATGGCTGCGGAGCTCCGGCTCCTGCAGAGCGTGCTCGGGCGATCACGCTCGCGCGAGCTCGCGCGCACGCACGAGCTGGTCATCCGCGCGGCGCGGCAGAGCTTCCTGCTCCGCGCGCTGAGCGAAGGGTACTCGCTCGCCGTGGTCCTGCCGCGGTACGCCTTCCGACTCTCCCGGCGGGCGCTCGCCGAAGCCGAGACGGAGCTCGCCGCGGAAACGGCGCTCGTCCCGTGCGTTCCCGCGGACCCGGGCCGGTGGTTTCGCGTCGAGGTGCGCCTCGCCCAGAGCGAGGCCCCACGCCCGGAAGCCGTCTGGCTCGAGGGGGGCTGGCGTCCCGTGACGATCGTCGGGCGTTTGCAGGCGCGCGACCTCGGGCCGGGCGAGCTCGGGTTCCTCGCCCAGCTCGGGACGGGCGCGGAGCTCGTCCTCGTCCGGGAGCGTCCTGGTCGCTGGTTTGCGGGCGTCCCGGCGTGATCGGACCCCGATGTCGGATTTCTCCTTGCGCGTCTCCGATCCCTGGCCCATCTTCCGCCTCCCGCTGGGCTTTCCCCCCCGGGCGAGTTCCGCCAGGATGGAAAAAACAGTGGGCGCCCCTTGCGCGGCCGGCTTGCCGGTCTCAAGATGGGTGGACGTCGGGACGTCACGGACGGCTCGGCGTCAGGTCGAGGGCAGACCCGAGGCAGCCCGCCTCGTGGGTCCCCCAAGACCGCCTGCGGAAGATCGCACGGGAAATCGGCAACCCGTCAAAAAAAGACTTGCCGAACCGCCCCGAGCGATCCATGAATCCGCCCCCCCGGCACCGCCGGGGCGCCCTTGACGGTTCACACCGCGGGGCGCGGGTCGAAAACGGACCTGAAAAAAATCGGATGAACCGCTTGACAGAGAGGACATCCGAAACTAGGTTCCGCGGCCCCTGACGGGAGAAAACACACTCCCCTCGGTCCTTGAAAACTGAGTCTGATTGCACACGAGAAATCGTGTGGGTAGCCGCACCGTCGAGCTTCGACCCCCGGAGCCGACGCAGTGCAAAGCGAGCATCAAGGCGGCACTCGGCTTAGCCCCGCAGTGCCTGCCGAAGGATTCAAACTGGAGAGTTTGATCCTGGCTCAGAACGAACGTTAGCGGCGCGCCTAATACATGCAAGTCGTGCGAGAAAGGGCTTCGGCCCCGGTAAAGCGGCGCACGGGTGAGTAACACGTAGGTAATCTCCCCTCGAGTGGTGGATAACCCTCCGAAAGGAGGACTAATACAGCATGAGACCACGACCTCGTCGAGGTTGCGGTCAAAGCAGGCCTCTACATGTAAGCTTGCGCTCGAGGATGAGCCTGCGGCCCATCAGCTAGTTGGTAGGGTAATGGCCTACCAAGGCGAAGACGGGTAGCTGGTCTGAGAGGATGATCAGCCACACTGGAACTGAGACACGGTCCAGAC
>CAYYWA010000286.1:0-7307 GCA_964475255.1 uncultured Sorangium sp. | reverse complement strand
GGCGGGGGGAGCCGCCGCCGGTGAAGGCGGGAACGCCGAGCCCGGCGCGGGTGCGGGCGGATCCGACGCCGGCGCCGGCGGCTCCGGCGCCCGCGCGGCCGGTGCGGCCGGGGCAGCGTGCGATCTCGACTGCGACGACTCGGATCCCTGCACGCTGGATCGCTGCGTGCTCACCGAGGACGGGCCGGAATGCGAGCGCACGCCGCTCGAAGGGCTCGTCCCCGACGGTCTCGACGAGACGATCGCGGGGGGGCGGATCCCGCAGGTCACGGTCGCCGCGGGTCCGGACGCGTTTTATCTCTCCGCGTTCGACGCTGGCGCCGACGACGGCCCGGAGCTGACCTTCTATCGCGTCGGGACCGAGGGCGACTCCGTCGAGCTCATGAGCCGCATCAGCGAGCTCACCGACACCACCCTGGCGGGTGATCCCGTGAGCGCCGCGGCGCTCGTCGTGGACGCCTCTCAGGGCCTGCGGATTCACGCCTACCTCGGCTTGCTGCGGGAGACCGGGACCTCGGCGCGTCCCTGGCGCTTCGTGTTCGACGGGCGCTTCGACGTCGTGACGCAGGCGCCCGTGGGCGAGAGCTTCGCCGTCAGCGCGCCCCACCTGCCCGCCGCGGCGGAAATCGGCGATGCGATTTGGGGAGCCTGGATCCAGGAGGACGGGACGATCGGACTGCATAGCCGCGGGACGGAGGAGCCGGATTTCACGCTGGGGAGCCCCGACGCCCCCGCGGCAGCGCTCAGCTTGATCTCCGGGCTCGACCCCACCTTGGGAACGCCCGAGGTTCCGGCCGTCCTTTACGCGTCACACACGAACGGCGTGTTCGCGTGGACGGAGGCCGGAGGGGTGCAGTCCGTCACCGAGTGCTTGCCGGACCCCGGCTTGTACTCCCGAACGTTCGGAGTCAGGACCAGCGTCGATGGGGTGTGGCTCGCGGGCTGGACGAAAGTCACCTCCGAGGTGCTCGCGGCGGAGGTGCGGGCCATCGTCTGCACCAACACGGAGTATGGGTGTCTTACCCCTCCGAGTGAGCGCTGCGCCCCGTCGGGCTTGCTGGAATACGCGCGCAATCCCGCGTTCGCCGACGTCGATCTCCCAGGAGACGCGGCCGGCGTCCGCTACTACGTCTGGGTCGTGCCCGGCATCGATGCCGACGGCCTGGCCATGCTCGGCGCCCAGCTGGTGCGCGCCGACTTCGGCGAAGACCCAAGCACCTCGGAGACGGTGTTCACGGCCATCCCGAGCTCCGACGACCCGGACGAGCCGCCGGAGCCGCTCCTGCTTTCGGCGATGCCGACGAGCGCGGAGATCGAGTTCCGCGGTCCGGATCTGCCCGCGACGGCCATCGTCGCTCCGGACAAGGCGCTGATCGCGTGGGTCGAGCCGCGGGACGCCCAAGCCACCTCCGACGTGCTCCGCGTGCGCCGCTTCCAAATGTGCATCCCGGACTAGCGCCCGGCTGACGCGCCCAACCCGGCGGGTTCGTGTAAAAATTCGCCCCGGAGGGGGCTCGGGGCGCTCCGGGGTCTTGACGGGCCGGGCAGCTTCCGTCATAAGAGCCGGCCCCTGGCCCCAGGCGCGCGCCCAATGCCCGCCGAAGCGGCCCACTCGCGAGGCGATCATGTCGAAGATGAAGACGAACCGCGCCGCGGCCAAACGCTTTCGCGTGACCGGCAGCGGTAAAATTCGCCGCCCCAAGGCGGGGGCTCAGCACAATATGATCGGCAAGTCCCGCAAGCAGCTGCGGCGCCTCCGCGACAACGACATCGTGGCGCCCGGGATTGAGCGCCGCATCAAGATTCTGCTGCCGTACGGCTGAATTCCGCAGGAGATCCCATGTCGCGCGTCAAGAGAGGTCCGTATCCGCGCCGCCGTCACAAGCGTGTGCTCGCCCAGGTGGAAGGGTTCTGGGGTGGTCGCAAGAACCATTACCGCCAGGCGATGCATGTTCTCTGGAAGTCGTGGCAGTACGCGTACGTTGGGCGCAAGCTCCGCAAGCGCGACATGCGGCGGCTCTGGATCACGCGCATCAACGCCGCCTGCCGCCAGAACGGCACCACGTACTCGAAGCTCATCTCCTCGTTGAGGAGCGCGGGCGTCGAGCTCGACCGCAAGGTGCTCGCGGACATGGCGGTTTCGGACTCCGCGGCGTTCAAGCAGCTCACCCAGCTCGCTGGGCGCGCTAGCTGAGTCTCACCCCTCGGGCGGGGGATTCGTTCCCTGGCTTGGGGGTCGCGCGACGGCACAGGGTGTGCCGTTTGCGTCCGGAGGCTGCAACGCTTGCGTAGCCGGTCGGTAGGCCCGTCATTCGGGCAGGCCACCGGCCCTTGACTCTGCTCGGACGCGACCGAAGGTAAGGGATGTCGCGGGCATCCCGCGCGTCGCGATTCGAGACGGGGCGACGCGAATGGATGTCACACGTCAATCTGGGCCCGGAGCCTAACTCCAAGGAACAATCGGGCCGTTTACCGGTTACGAACCGAATGCAGGCCCGAGCTCGAGCATTGTATTCGCGCTGACTCGAGTCGAATCCGCCCCCGTCCGAATCCATGGGCTCTCGCGGCCCGTATCCATGAGCAGAACCCCTCTATCATGACCGCCCGCTCCACCTCCGCCAGCAACATTTCACGTCGCACGTCGACGAAGCTGGGGTCGTCCTCGTCCGCCGCGAAGAGGATACCTGCGCCCGCTCTCCAACCGCAGGGAAAGGCACGAAAATTGCTTCAGAATGCATCGGAGGTCGACAGCGTGTCCGAGGCCAACTCCGCAACCGGTGGAAAGGAGAAGCGCTCCACAGGCGTGAAGGCAGCAGCTAGAGGCTCGAGCTAGGCTCGCCAGAAGCAGCCAATCGAGCCCGTGGTGGAGACCGAGGAGGGCGCCGACGAGCTCGTCGAGTCCTCGGTCGGGGTTCGCGTGGGAGCCGCGTCGGAGCCCGCACCGAGTGAAGATTCGTTCGAGTCCGAGCTGTCCGGGTCTGGGGAATCGTCCAGCAGCGACGTCGACAGCGCTACCGATTCGATGCTGTCCCGGTACTTCCGGGACATGGCCACCCATCAGGTGATGGGGCCCGACGAGGAGCTGCAGGCGGCGCAGTCGGTCGAGCAGGCCGAGGTGGCGTTCTGGGCGAGCTTGCTCGCCTACGTGCCGGTCGCGGAGCTCATCCTCGACCAGCTCGAGCAGGACGTCTCGTCGATGAACCCGCCCGAGGAGCGGCCGGAGATGCAGCAGATTCCGGAGCTTCGCCGGTTGGCGAAGGTGTACCGGCGCCAGCGCTCCAAGTTCCACGCCGATCAGCAGCGGCAGTGGACCGAGCTCTCCGAGTCGCTGGCCCGCTCCATTCGCCTGCCCGACTCCGACCGGATCTGGATGGCGAATGCGTTCCGCATCGCGCGCGAGGGGACGGAGCGTCCCGATGACGAGGAGACGCCGTCCACGCGCACGATGGTGGCCGACACGGCGGGGTACCGTCGCTACCTCGAGCGCCTGAAGCAAGCCGACTGGGCCCAGCGCCAGGCGAAGAACCGCTTCGTCAAGGCCAACCTGCGCCTCGTGGTCAGCATCGCGCGCCGCTACAACCGTGGCCGCCTCCCGCTGATCGACCTGATCCAGGAGGGCAACATCGGCCTGATGAAGGCGGTCGAGCGCTTCGATCACACGCGCGGCTACCGCTTCTCGACCTACGCCTCGTGGTGGATCCGGCATGCGATCAGCCGCGCGCTCGCCGACAAGGGTCGGGCGGTGCGCATCCCGGTGCACATGTTGGACACCTACAATCGCGTGTCGCGCGCGACGCAGACCATCATCGCCCGCACCGGCCGCGAGCCGACCATCGAGGAGCTCGAGAAGGAGACCGGCGTACCGCGGGACAAGCTCGACAAGGTGAAGGACCTGTACGCCGACACTCCGTTCTCGCTGGATCGCCCGGTGGGTGACGAGGACGGACGTCGCTTCATCGACTTCCTGGTCGAGGAGAACGCCCTCTCCCCGTACGACCGCCTCGCGAACCAGAAGTGGGCGGAGGAAGTGCAGCGGCTGCTCGGCACGCTCACGCCGATCGAGTCGCGCATCATCCGCTGGCGCTTCGGCCTCGACAACGAGGACGAGCTCACACTCAAGGAGATTGGCGACAAGTACAATCTCTCGCGTGAGCGGATCCGCCAGCTTCAAGAGCAGGCGATCGGCAAGATCCGCAAGCAGATGCGGGAGTTCTGAGCCCCGTTCCGACCGGGTCTCGGATCCTGGGCCTCCTCTCGTCGGGGGGAGGCCCAGCCCTCGCACGGGCCGCGCCGCGTCAGGCGTGGCTTCATGAATCCCGACGGTGCCGAACGGGAGAGCTCTGCCCGAGCGGTGAGCCCGCGGCGGAGTCCGTCGTGAATCGCCCGCGCGACGGAGAGCACCGCAGCACGATGTCGGTGCTCGTGAGCGCCGACGCGTGGTGTCGCGAAACGTCGAGCGTGCGCCCTCCTGTCGTGGAACTGCGATGAAAACGTTCCCGTCCGCACCGGGGGCCGAGCCCCGGCCGTCACGTTCGGGCGCGATCGTGCGGATCCGTGGAGATCGCGGTCATCTCGGACTTGCACCTCGGGACGAAGGATCGCGCGGACGGCTTCGGCCACGACGACGGTGAGTTCCTTCGGTTTCTCTGCTTCTTGGAGCGCCACTTCGAGCGCATCGTTCTGCTCGGGGACATCTGGGAGACGCTGACGTCGCGGTGCCCGTGGGCCGCGCGGCACGCCCTTTTGGCGGCGCGCGAGAGCCACCCCGAGATCGCCCGGCGCCTGCGCGGCCCGAGGTACGAGTACATCCACGGAAATCACGATATGGTGGCGCGAAGCGTGGATGGGGCGCGGGAGCGATGGCTGCTCGACGTGGATGGGAGGCGACTCCTCTTCACGCACGGGCACGAGCACGATCGCCTGTTCCGCGTCGCCCGTCACCTCGCCGAGCTCGGAGTCTGCATCGGAGGGTGGCTCCGACGCGCCGGGTTTCACCGCCTGTATCGATGGCTCGACGGGCTCGATCAAAAGCGTTCGGCGATTGCGATGGACCCCAACCAGTGCACGTTCCAAGCGTGGGCCGTGGATGCCGCCGAGAAGGCTCGCGCCGACATCGTCATCACGGGTCACACGCACTTATCGCTGGTCGTCGCTCACGAACGGACGCTCTACCTGAACAGCGGTAGCTGCAGTCAGGGCCACATCAGCTTTCTCCGGCTCGATACTCGACGCGACGTGTACGCGGTGCACCAGAGTTGGTAGCGTCGATGACCGGTTGGCCGGCCGTCTGGGCGCGGCGCGAAACAATCGGCGCTGCAGCGCGCTAGTCGAGGTGAATCAGGTACCGTTACGGAAACGGAACGTTACGGAACCAGCTAGATTTTCGCCGGTTCGGATCGACGGGGCGGGTAAGCATTTACATTTCGGGTCTGTGGGCGCATAAGGGCGCGCGTCCGAACGAGAGAACCCTTTCTCCGCGCGCACGGAACGGTCATCGGTGGGCGCGAGCAGCGACACGCTGCGTCCGCGCGAGATCCGTGATCCCGTTCGCGTTCGCGTGATTCCCAGCGTGCGCCCTGACGGCTCCTTCCATCCTTCCTCCATCCGCGACACCGGCGGACGGCGGTTCGGTTTTCAGTGCTCGGGAGCGCGGGGATTTTCGGAAGAGTGTGGTATCGCGTTCGGCGCCGGAAGCACCGCACGGCCGGCACTCGGGGTTCGACCCAAGGTCCGTCCCGGACTCCTCCCCACCGCTCCTCAACCATGAAGCTCTTCGTCTTCCCGCGCTGGGCCAACAAGACCCGCTCCCTGGCTGGTTTGCTCCTCGGTGCGACGCCGCTCTACGTGGTCGGCCTCGTCTGGTACGGAGCCTCGCCGAAAACGACGGACGTGGGCTACATGCCCGAACAGCCCGTCCCTTACAGCCACGCGCTGCACGTCGGGCAGTTGGGGCTCGATTGCCGTTACTGCCACAACACGGTCGAGGACGCGGCAGTCGCGGCGATTCCGGCCACGGCGACGTGCATGAACTGCCACGACAAGGTGCACACCCAGAGTCCGCTGCTCGCTCCCGTGCGTGAGAGCCACGCGACGGGCCAGCCCATCGCGTGGACGAAGGTGCACGACTTGCCCGACTACGTTTACTTCAACCACAGCGCGCACGTCACTCGCGGTGTGGGCTGCGTGTCGTGCCACGGGCGCGTCGACCAGATGGAAGAGGTGCACCAACAGGAGCCGCTCAGCATGAGCTGGTGTCTCGAGTGTCACCGCAATCCGGAACCGAACCTCCGTCCTCCCGCAGAGGTCACGAACATGACGTGGACGCCACCGGGAGATCCGGTCGCCTACGGCAAGACGCTGCGTGAGACGAACAACATCAATCCTCCGACGGATTGCTCGACATGTCATCGCTGAAGAAGTTCAAGCCGCTCTACTGGCGTAGTCTGGCCGAGCTCGAGAACACGCCCGAGTTCCGCGAGTTCGTCGAGCGCGAGTTCCCGACGCCGCTCGAGCACCTTCCGCCGAACTCCCCGGAACGTCGCCGCTTCCTGCAGATCATGGGCGCCTCCTTCGCGCTCGCGGGGGCGACCGGTTGTTGGCCGGAGGACAAGCTCGTTCCGCTCTCGCGTCGCCCCGAAGGGACCATCCCGGGCGTGCCCCGCAAGTTCGCGACGGCGATGGATGTCGGGGGCCTCACCGTGGGCTTGCACGTGACGAGCTACGACGGCCGCCCGATCAAGGTGGACGGAAACCCGAATCACCCCGACAGCCTCGGGGCGTGCGGGCCCATCCACCAGGCGAGCGTGCTGTCTCTGTACGATCCGGATCGCAGCGATACGGTTCGCCGCGGTGGCAAGCCGACCTCGCGGGCGGAGTTCGAGAAGTTCGCCCGAGCCCATTTCACGGCGCTTCGGGCGCGCGGGGGCGCCGGTCTCCACGTGCTCGCCGAGCGCAGCTCGTCGCCGACGCTCGCCGACATGCGGCGGCGCTTCGCGGAGGCGTTCCCGCAAGCGAAGTGGACGACCTACGAGCCCGGCCACGCTCCGGGGCCGCGTGCCGGCAGCGTGCTCGCGTTCGGGGCGCCGCACCGGACGCACTACGACTTCAGCAAGGCGAAGGTCATCCTCTCGCTCGACGCGGACTTCGTCTCGCCGATGTTCCCGAGCGGTCTCGCCAACGCGCGCGGTTGGTCGAAGGGGCGCGTCGCCGAGGGCGAGATGAACCGCACGTACGTCGTCGAAGCGACGTACTCGCTCGCCGGCTCGCAGGCGTACCACCGACTCGCCGTGTCTCCCCGGCAGCTCAAG
>CAYYWA010000285.1:0-7442 GCA_964475255.1 uncultured Sorangium sp. | reverse complement strand
ATCGACGACCTCGCCCACCGGTTGGACGGCGCCGCCCGTGCCGAGCAGGTTCACCCAGGCCCGGCCGCTCGCGATCCCCACGTGCGCGCCCGCGCGGGCGAGGCGCCGCGCGAGCTCGAGCGCGATCGCGGCCTCGTTGCCCACGGCGCGTCGCGCGCCGAGGTGCGCCACGATCGCGTCCTGCCCGAGCGGCACCGCGTCCGCACCGCGTTGACGCAACGATTCGAGCGCGCGCTCGCGCGCCGAGCCGGACTCGAAGCGGATGGCGACGATCGACGTGATGAGGCGCGAGGCGCTCGACCCGAGGCGCGATGATCGCGCCGGCTCGACGTCCACCCAGCTCGCGCGGTTCAGGCTCCGCAGCGAATCGTCCAGACTCTCGAGCACTTCCGCGATCGATGCCGGGCGGCGCGCGGGGTCCGTCTCGAGCATGCGGTGCACGAGCGCATCCACGACGGGCGGCACGTCGCGCCGGAGCTCGCAGAGCCGCGGCGGCGGCGTCGTCACGAGGCGGGCCAGGGTGGCGATCACGGTGGGGCCGACGTGGGGCGGTCGACCGGCGATCAGCTCGAACAGCGTCGCGCCCAGCGAGTAGATGTCGGAACGCGCGTCGACCGGCGCGTCGCCACGCGCTTGCTCGGGTGCCATGTACGCGGGTGTGCCGACCACGTCTCCTGTGCGCGTGAGGCGGATGTCGCCTCGGGCCGCCACGCCGAAGTCGACGAGCTTCGGCTCCAGGTCGAAGAGCGTCGCAGGCGCGTCGCCCTTGCGGCACAGGAAGATGTTTCCGGGCTTGATGTCGCGGTGAATGATCCCCGCGTCGTGCGCTGCTTGCAGCGCCTGGCCGACCCGGAGCGCCAGGGTCATCGCCTCGGCGATGCTGACGGGGTTCTTGCGCGTGAAGCTCGCGAGATCCTCGCCGTCGAGCCATTCCATCGCGACGAAGGGCAGGCCGGTGTCCTCCAGCACGCCGAAGGCGACCGTCTTCACGATTCCGGGATGGTCGAGGTTGGCGAGCACCTCTCCTTCCCGCATCAGCCGCTCCTCCTCCTCCGGTGCCACTCCGGCCTCGGAGTTGATCACTTTGAGGGCGACGGGCTGATCCGTCACGAGGTCGTGCGCGCGGTACACGATGCCGACGCCGCCGCGCCCGACCTCGCGCTCGATCACGAAACGCCCCCCGAGCCTGCGTGTGGCCGACGCAGCGAACGACATCAGGAAGGGTCCTCGCGATCGGGCAAGCGCCGCTCGCTCCACCCGACGGGGAGGCGACGGGAAGGAGCCATCTCCTCGGCGAATCTAGCGGAGCCCCCGCCGTGCTGTAAAGCGATGCCCCGGCTCCGGATGGGCTTTTCTGCGCCAAGGTGGGAAGGTACCCTCGGCGGCTCGACCGCCGTGCACTTTTCGTCTTCCGGTCTCATTCTGACGGCGACGGACCTCGGGGCGTTTTCCGAGTGTTCGCACCGCACCCTGCTCGATTTGGGGGTGGCGCTGGGCACCCACGAGCGGCCGCACGGGAACGACCTCGAGCGGCAGATGCTCGAGCGCCGCGGCCGCGAGCACGAGGCGCGCGTGCTCGAGCACTATCGGGCCTCCGGTCGCTCCGTGGTCGTGATCACGGACGCCCCGACGGCATCCGTCGAGGCGCACGAGCAGGCGGCTCGGGCCACCGAGCGCGCCCTGCGCGACGGAGCGGACGTCATCTATCAAGGGGTGCTCTTCGACGGCGCCTGGCTCGGCCGCCCGGACTTCCTCGTGAAGGTGCCTCGCCCGAGCCGCTTCGGGGCGTACGGCTACGAGGTGGTCGATGCCAAGCTTTCGCGCGAGGAGAAGGCGCGCGCGGTGCTGCAGCTCTGCGTCTACACGGACCACCTGGCGCGTGTGCAGGGAGCTCTTCCGGAACACTTCTGGATGGCGCTCGGCGGGGACGACCCGCGTCCCAAGCCGCTTCGTGCTGCGAATTACCTCGCGTACTACCGGAGCCTGCGGGGACGCTTCGAGGGGTTCGCGCGTGCGGACGCGCCTGCGGAGCCGTATCCCGAGCCCGTCGAGCACTGTGACGTCTGCCCGTGGTGGAAGCGGTGCGAGGAGCGACGGCGCGGCGACGATCACCTCTCGCTCGTCGCGGGCATCACGCGGAAGCAACGCGAGCGACTCGCGACGGCGGGCATTGCACGGGTCGAAGCCCTCGCCGCGCTCCCCGAAGGAGCGGCCATCGACGGGATCGGTGCCGAAGCGCTCTCTCGCCTCGAACGACAGGCGCGGCTCCAGGTGGCGAGTCGCCGCGAGGCGCGTGCCCTGTACGAGCTCTTCGTCGGTTTCGAGCCGGGGACCGGGCTCGAGAGCTTGCCCAAGCCCACGCCGGGCGACCTCTTTCTCGATCTCGAGGGCGATCCGTTCGTGCGGGGGAGCGGCCTCGAGTTCTTGTTCGGGCTCGTCGAGCTCGGCGAGCCGAGCGACGATTTCTTCTCGAGGACGGAGCCCGGCCCTCCCCGCTATCACGCGTTTTGGGCGACGAATCCCGCCGAGGAGAAGCGGGCGTTCGAGGCGGTGATCGATCGCATCCTGCGCGGGCTCGAAGAGTTCCAGGACCTCCACGTGTTCCATTTCGGCCATCGCGAGAACGAGGCGCTCAAGGTGCTGTCGTGCCGGCACCATACGCGGGAGGACGCGGTGGACCTGCTCCTGCGCCGGCACGTGCTCGTGGACTTGCACCGCGTGGTGAAGCACGCGCTCACGGCGTCCGTCGAGGCCTACACGCTGAAGGAGCTCGAGCGGCTCACCGGCTTCGAGCGGCGCACGCCGCTGCGGGAGGCGGCGCGCGCCCTCCAGCATTTCGGGTTTTGGCTCGAGACCGGAGAAGCGCTCTCACCCGACGACGGGCTGCGCGCGACGATCGCGACCTACAACGAAGACGACTGCCTCTCCGCGCTCCGGCTGCGCGACTTCCTCGAGGCGCGCCGCGAAGAGCTCGCCGCGCAGCTCGACCGCCCGCTCGCACGACCCGTTCACGAAGAGAAGGCCGTGAGCGCCGAGCGGGAAAAGGCGAGCGAAAAGACCGCGCGGCTCGCGGCTCGCCTCACCGCC
This sequence comes from uncultured Sorangium sp., assembly GCA_964475255.1. Lineage (GTDB taxonomy): Bacteria > Myxococcota_A > Polyangia > Polyangiales > Polyangiaceae > PMG-095. The sequence continues at coordinate 4,355 of CAYYWA010000285.1, read as the reverse complement.
GGGCTACCCGAGGATCCCGCGCACGATGACGAGGAGCAGGCCGCCAAGCGTCTGCTCGCGAGCTTGCTCGACTGGCACTGGCGCGAGGCAAAATCCGGGTATTGGGAGTACTTTCGGACCCTCGAGCTCCCGCGCGACGAACGGCTCGAGGATCGCGCGGTGCTCGCCGAGCTCCGTTTCGTTGGCGACTTGGGGCCCGAGAAGCAGTCGCGCATCCATCGCTACGAGTTTCCGGAACAAGAGCACTCGATTCGCCGCGGCGACAAACCCGTGGACCCGGACACCCGGAAGTCGGCGGGAGAGGTGGTGGCGCTCGGCGGCACGTTCATCGACCTGAAGCGCAACCCCGCGCATCCCCATCCATCGGCGCTCGTTCGCCCGGGGCCCCCCGACACGGATCACCAACGCGCGCGCCTGCTCGAGATCGGCACCCTCATCGCCGACCAGGGAGTTCGCGACGGCGCGAGCGCGGCGCTCGCGCGCGCGCTGCTTCTCCGAACGCCGCCGCGCTGCGGGCAGCCGGAGGGCGCGCCCCTCCTCGACCCAGGGGCGGACACGGTACACGGCATCGCCGAGCTCGCATTGCGCCTCGCGGGAGAGGGAGGAGTCTTGGCCGTTCAAGGCCCGCCCGGCTCGGGCAAGACGCATCGAGCCGCGTTCATGATCGCCGAGCTCGTGCGAGCGGGAAAGCGGGTGGGGGTGACGGCGAACAGCCACAAAGTGATTGGCTCGCTGCTCGCGCGCGCCGTCGCCGCGGGCACCCAGGCTGGGGTCGCGATGCGGGCCACGCACATCACGAAGAGCGGCGACGAGGATCCGGAAACCGGCGTGGAGCTCGAGAAGGACCATCGCCGCGCCCTGTCCCGGCTCGAAGCGGGTGACGTCCACGTGGTCGGGGGAACGGCGTGGGCGTGGTCCCGGGAGGAGCTCGAAGGCAGCGTCGACGTGCTCGTCGTGGACGAAGCGAGTCAGATGTCGCTCGCCAACGTGATCGCGATCTCCCTCGCGGCGAGCACGCTCGTGCTCTTCGGAGATCCGGCGCAGCTCGACCAGCCGCAGAAAGGCGTGCACCCGGAGGGCGCCGACCGATCCGCGCTCGAGCACCTGCTCGGAGACGCGTTGACGCTGCCTCCGGAGCGGGGCGTGTTCCTCGCCGAGACGCGCAGGCTCCATCCAGACATCTGCGCGTTCACCTCCGCCGTGTTTTACGACGGGCGGTTGAGCCCCATCGACGGTCTCGACGAGCAGCGCATCCTCGGGCCCGGGCTCTTCGATGGGAGCGGCCTGCGCTTCGTCCCCGTGGAGCACACGGGAAACACCAATCGCTCCGACGAGGAGGTCGAGCGCATCGCGGCGCTGATCGAAACGCTGCTCGCAGCCGGCGCCCGGGTTCGCGAGGCGAACGGCAACGAGCGCCCGCTCACCGAAAAGGACGTGCTCGTGGTGGCGCCGTACAACGCCCAGGTCGCGGCGCTCCAACGACGGCTGCCGTGCCCGGAGAACGTCGGTACCGTCGACAAGTTTCAGGGACAGCAGGCGCCCATCGTCATCTACTCGATGACGAGCTCGAGCGCCGAGGACGCCCCTCGGGGCATGGAGTTCCTCTACAGCCTGAACCGCCTCAACGTCGCCACGTCGCGGGCGCAAGCGCTGGTCGTGCTCGTGGCCTCGCCGTCGCTGTTCTCCGCGCGGTGCCGGACGCCCCGTCAGATGCGCCTCGCGAACGCGCTCTGCACCTATCTCGAGCACGCGCGGCGTGGGTAGCCCTCTCCGAAACGCGCTCGACTCGAGCCCCGTGAAGCTACCGGCCGAGCCGTCCGAAACGGCTCGCGGCTCGTGACCGCGGAGGCTTGCCCCTGAGCCTAAAATTTCGGGCTTCCTCGTCGGGGAAGGCCGATCCCTCGCGTCTTTCCGCCGCCTTCGCGCCCGTCGTGCTCGCGATAGCGCTGCTCTCGCTGCGCGCGCCGAACGCGAACTCGGCTTCCAAATCCGCTTCGGTCTCAGCCATCCCCTCCGGCGTCAGCCCGAATCTAGGCTGAGCGAAACGGCGACGCGGCGCCCCATCGAGCGCTCGCTCACTGCCGACACGGGTGTCGCGCCCTGCCACGGCCTGACTGCACGGAAACAGCGTCCCGGGCGAGCGGTCCTGGGCTTGCAAGAACGCGAGGCGAATGGACGCCGACCGTGCGCCTGCGCCGCCCCGCCCGTTGGGGCATCGCGTGGTGCGCTGGTTCTTGGTGGCGTGCGCGCTGGTGGCCGTCGCCGAGCTCTCGTATCTGGTGGTCGCGAACGGCTGCGCTCGGACGATGCTCCGCGCCATGGCGGGGCGCGCGGGCCTCGAGCTCGAGCTCGGGACCGTGCGGACGCTCTATCCCGGTCATCTCGTCGTGCAGGACCTCGCGGTCCGCGACGCGCGCGCGCGGTGGGCGATCCACGCGCAGGCGGGGCGCTTCTCCCTGGAACTCGGAGCGCTCCTTCGGGGCAGCCTGCACCTGCGAGCCGCGTCGGTGACGGGCGCCCGGATCGTGGTCGAGCCGTCGCTCTTCTCGTCGGTGCCGGCGACGGCGAGCGTACCGCCTGCACGAAGCGCGACCGCGCTTTCGGCAGCTCCACGGGCCTCCGTGCGGCTCGATCATCTCGAGGGGACGCTGCGCTCGGTGCGCACCGGGGCGTTCGAGCTCTTGGGCCCGGTGAGGGTCACGCTCGAGGACGGGCGCTTCGACGGCTCCGGAGCGAGCGTTCGCGGGTGCATCGAGTTGGCCGACGCCGCCCTCCACCATGCCGCGGCCACCGCGGCCCTCGTTCGCGGGCAGGTCGACTTCGAGCTCGGTTCGGCGAGCACGACGCGGCTTCGGCGCCTCTCGGGAACCGCGCGACTGAGCGGGAGGATCATCGGCGTTCCGCGCGCGCTCTCTCCGGTGGCCCCGGAGGCACTGATCGACGGGGCCGCATTCGAGGCGAGCCTCGCGTTCGAGCGGGGGGAGGCACCCGATGGGAGCGCGCTGCGCCTCGAGCTCGGACGAGCCGTGCTCCAGCACGCGGACGGAGGGACCACGCGCTGCGGCCGCGGAAGCACCCTGCTCCTCGCCTTCCGGAAGCACGAGCGCGCCGTTCGTGTAGAGCTCCGCGCCCCGGTGCTCGAGATCACCGATCGGGAGGGAAGTCCGCTCGCGCGGCTCGAGCCCCTGGTCGCGTCCCTGGACCTGTCCTTGGTGGCCAGCAGCGGCAGCGTGGGGACCGAAGCGGCATTCGGCGAGCACGAGCGGCGGCGCGGTGCGCGACTCTGCGGTCGCGCGCGTGTGCACAGCGAGCGCGTGGAGCTCTTGGCTCTTGGGACGCGGTCCCGAAGCTCCCTCGTCGCCGGCTTCGACTTCGAGCGCACCGAGCTCGTGCGCGGTGCAATGCTCGTGGGCTCCGGCACCGTTCACCTCGCCAACGTGGCGCTCTCCTCGGAGGACGGCTTCCTGCCCTCGAGCCTCGCCATCACGCTCGATATCGAGAAGGCTCGGCTCCGAGCGAGCCAACCCTCGATCGCGACCGGCACGCTCTCCGCCACGGGAGGCGACGCCGGTATCGTGCTCGACCTCGCTCGCGTCGAGCCTCGAGCCCGGCGCGCGCTCGGCGACCTCGAGGGCCGGCCCTTTCGCGCGACGGCATCCTTCGAGAGCGGCCCCGTCGCGACCCTCGTTCGAGATGGGGCGTTCGAGAGCGGCGCGGCGCGCGCGCGCGGGACGGTGCTCTTCGCAGACGACCACGTCCGCGGCGTCGTTCTGGTGCGGAAAGGGGGCCTCACGCTCGCCCTGACGCTCGAGCGAGCGGGGGCGCGCGCGTTCTTCTCGCCCCCGCGGGGATGGCTCGAGCGCACCTGTCGAGAGGTCGTGATGGCGGCCTCGAGGGCGCGCTGGGACTACCGCTAACGGCGAGACGCACGCGCTTCGCGGACGCAGCGGATCGAGTGCTCGTTCGGGGGAGGGACCCGAAGCGGTCTCCCGGCGCCCGCGTCATTCTCGAAAAGCGCGCCCAGTCTGCGCCCCAGCTCGGGCCCGGCGGTGTACCCTCTCGACGTGACGACGCTTGGGCGTCATTTCTGGTTTTCGGTCCTCGCGCTCGGGTACGTCTGCATGGAGGCGGCGCGCGCCGGGGGCGGGGCCTCGCCTTGGGTGGCGATGGCCCTCCTGCCGCTCCTCCTCGCCGAAGCATTCCGGAGGGCGGATCGGGCGGCGGCCGCGGGCATCGTGGCGCGGGAGGGGCTCTTGTCCGTGCGCGCGGTGGCGACGGGCGCTGCGCTCCTCGTCGCTGCTCGGTCCGGGGGTGCGACGCGGCCTGCGCGCGATGCTGCCGCCATTTGGGGCGCC
>CAYYWA010000284.1:0-7478 GCA_964475255.1 uncultured Sorangium sp. | reverse complement strand
CCCACCTCGAACGCGAGCACCGTCTCTTCGAGCTCGAGAACGCCTTGGTACGCGCCGTCGTTGTTCGCCCGAGCGGCCTCGACGCACCCGGCGGCCACCAGGGCGACTCCCAGGAGGGGCCAATTCTTTATCATTCGACTGATTATGAATCTCGAATGCCGCACCGCAAGCGCGAAGCAAGCGCCGCGCCCTCCCCGGCTCAGGGGCCCGAAGGCCAGGCGGAGCCTCCGACCTCGGTCAGGAAGGCGCGGATCGCGTCGAGAGCTCGGCGATCCACGTCGGCCTGCCTCTCACCCCGGCGGCGCAGCTCGCCCTTCGTCACCCCCAGCGAATGATCCCCGCCCTCGACGACGAACAGCCGATGCGGCGCCTGCATCCGAGCTCGGGTCGCCTCGAGGAGCGGCAGCGGGCACAAGGGATCCCGCGTGCCCTGGATGAAGAGGATGGGCGTGCGGAGGCGGATCAGCACCTCGTCGCGCAGCGACGCCTTGGGCCCCGCTCCCTTGAGCGGATAGCCGAGGCAGACCAGGCCCGTGACCTCCGCTTCGAGCGCCACGTGGCAGCCGACGCGCCCGCCCATGCTCTTGCCGACGAGAAACACGGGGCCGGTTCGGCCGCGGCGCGCCGACTCGAGCGCCTCGCGGTGCGCGGCGATCAGCGTGGGGAGCGGATCGGGCCGCTTCCGGCCCGCGCGCATGTACGGGTAGTCGAACGGGACCACATCGAACGCCGCTGCCAGACGCTGTGCGAGCGCCTGCATCCACGGCGATGACGAGGGCGCTCCCGCACCCGGGGCGAGAAGGATCAACGGCCGCTGCTCTGCCATCGGCCCGATACTAGAAGCAGCACGCCCCTCGAGGGAGTTCAGCCCCGACCAAAAACTTCGACCCGAGCACCACGGAGCCTCGCGTGTCTTCGATCGGGACGGCTCCGCCTTGCCGACAAACCCGCTCGGCGGCAGCTCGGGCCGGAGGTAAACCCGGAAGACGAGGAGCATGGCTCAGCGAAAGACGGCGCAAACGAGCACCATGAGTGCGAAAATCGAGCGCGCCTCGACACCGCTCGAAAACCCGCGCGCCCGGGAAGCACGCGAGGCCCGACTCTGAATGCTCTTCGCGAGCTTCGACTTCTTGCTCTTCTTCTGCGTGGCCTTCGCCGGCTACTGGGTGCTCGGCGGCTTGCCGCGCCTGCGCGCGTTCTGGGTCCTCGCGCTGAGCTACTTCTTCTACGTCGCCGGCCCGAAGCCGACGGACGGCCCGCCTCCCCTGAGCTTTCACTACGTCGGGCTGCTCATTGCCTCGACGGCGCTCAACTATGTATGCGGGCTCTGCATCGCGGCCGCGCGCCGTCGCGCCTTCGGCTTCGAGGTGCCGGATCCGAACGACGCCTCCCCGCAAACCGCGAAGCTGCGCGCCGGGAGCGGATGGCTCTGGGTGAGCGCGCTCGCGAACCTCGGCCTGCTCGGCTACTTCAAGTACACGGGGTTCTTTTTCGAGGTCGCGAAAGAGCTCGCGTCCCTGTTCGGCGCGGGCGGCTCCGTGCCCAGCGTGAGCATGGTCCTGCCGATCGGGATCAGCTTCTACACGTTCCAGGGCATCGCGTACGTCGCGGACGTTTACCGCGGTCGCTTCCCCGCGGAGCGCAACCCGATCGTGTACGCGGCGTTCATCGCGTTTTTTCCGCAGCTCGTCGCGGGACCCATCGTGCGGGCGAGCGAGCTCATCCCGCAGTTTCGCCGTCGCGCCAAGCTCACCCGCGCGGACGTGGATTTCGCGCTCTTTCGCATCACGAAAGGGCTCGCGAAGAAGATCGTGCTCGCCGACTTCATCGCGGCTTCCTTCACGGACGCGGTCTTTGCCAACCCGACCGAGCACAGCTCGATCGAGAACCTGCTCGCCCTCTACGCGTTCACCCTCCAGATATACGCCGACTTCTCGGGCTACTCCGACATCGCCATCGGCGCGGCGCGCTTGCTCGGCGTTCGCCTGCCGGAAAATTTCGACCGCCCTTACCAGGCCGTCGACCTCGGCGACTTCTGGCGGCGCTGGCACATGACGCTCTCCACGTGGCTTCGCGACTACGTGTATTACCCGCTCGGCGGCAGTCGCAGCGGGCCCGTCCGCAGCCTCTGGAACCTCTGGATCACGATGTTCCTCGTCGGCATGTGGCACGGCGCGAGCTGGAACTTCGTCATCTACGCGAGCCTCCAGGCGTGCGCGATGGTGTACGGCCGTCTCTGTCGGAGAAAGTCGAGCTCGTGGTTCGCGTGGTTCTTCCGCACGCTGCTCGCGTCGGCCGGGATGGGCCTCGCGGCGATCGCCTTCGCGCACTTCGGGCTCGGGGCCCCGGACCCGCTCGTGTTCGGAGGGTTTACCAGCGCGCTCGCGCTCCTCATTGCCTTTTTGCCGAACGCGGAGCGGTGGCCGGCATTCCGCCCCGTCCATGTCGTCATCACCCTGCACTTCGTCGTCCTCTCGCGGGTATTCTTCAGGGCGGAAAATCTCGAGCTCGCGCAAGCCATGTGCTGGAAGATCCTGCATTGGGACGGAGCCGGGGTGCGGCCCGGTCTGCTCGGGAACGAGCCGCTCGTCGCTCTGGTGACCGGGACTCCCCTCCTGGCTTGGGCACGCCCCTTGGCCGAATGGATCGTTCTGGGACTCCTGGTGTTCGGCCTGGCCGTGCACTACGTGCCGGCGGGCAGCGTCACCCTGACCGCCCAGCGAGTAATCCCGCGGGTTCCCGCGGTGGTCCTGGGTATGGGGTTCGCCTTCCTCATCGGTATCTTGAGCTTGCTCCTCGCCGGGCCGCGGGCGAACATCTACTTCGCTTTCTAGAATAGCGCCGACCTTCCCCCGACCGGAGTGACCGGGCGGGGCTCCCGTCGCGGGCAAGGCGTCCCCGCGCTCCGCGGATATCGGCTTTACCCTTCGACGAATAGAGAAGTCGTGTCGCACTCGTATCGCATGCCCGAACCGCTCCCGCGGGGTTATCCCCACGCGGCGGCGGCGCCCGTTCCGGCGTCGAGCAGCGCTTCGGAGATGCACACGGTCGTCGTCGAGCGTTCGGCGTTCGGGCGCGTGTTCGGCGTGCTGCTCGGGCTCGCCACGATGATCGGCGCGACGTACGTCGTTCCGCCGCTCGCGTCGCTTCGACCCTGGACTCCGGACGGCGAGTACGTGCCGTTCTGGAACGTGATCGGCCGCGAGATCCTCAAGGAGGGCGAGCGACTCGAGGCGGAAGCGATGGAGCTCGCGAAGCTGCGCGAAGCGACGGCGATGATGCCGACCCGCGTGCACGAGCCGCCCAAGCCGCAGCCCGAGCCCACGAGCGCCCCGGAACCGGTTTTCCCGCCGTACTCGCCGGAAGCACCGGTGAAGCGGCCGAAGCACGGCATCGAGCCGCCCGAAGCGCTCGATTCCTACTTCCGCAAGCTCACGCTCGCAGACATGGGCGTCCCCGGTGCGATCGCGCGCGCGGGACACTGGGGGGACTCGGTGATCGGCGTCGACGGCATCACCTCGGGGATTCGGCGACGCCTGCAGGCCCGCTTCGGAGACGCGGGCCACGGCTTCCACATGATGGACCGGTACCACCCGTCGTACCGGCAACAGAACATCGAGTTCAAACCCGGGCGCGGCTGGAATCGCTGCCTCATCATCAACAACTGCAGCCGCAAGGATGGGCGCTACGGCTACGGCGGGCTCATCGCGCAGACCACGACCAGCGCCGACGCGTGGTGGGGTGCACCGGAAGAGGGCTTCGGCAGCACGATCTCGGTGTTCGAGCTCTGGTTCGCTCGCCAGGAGAACGGCGGCACCGTGGACATCGTGATCGACGGCCAGGAGAAGATCACCGTCGATACGCGCGGAGCGCACCTCGAGGACGCCTGGCACATGGTGTACATGCCGCCCGGCCGTCATCACTTCACCGTGCGCGCCAAGGGCAACGTGCGCGCCTACGGCGTCGTGCTCGAGAACGACGGGCCCGGCGTGGTGTGGGACGGCATGAGCCACATCGGAGGGTCTCCGCGCGGCCTCCGCCTCCACGACCCCGAGCACATCAAATCGCAGATCCGCCACCGAGATCTCGACCTCGTCGTCTTCATGTACGGCGGGAACGACTTGTTTCGCGCCTCGGAGCTCCGGCGCTCGATGGAGCCGTACTACAAGGAGTACGGTGAGGTCCTGGAGAAGTTCCGCGCCGCGAAGCCGGATCTCGCGTGCCTCGTCATGAGCGTCACGGATCACGGCGAGCGCGCGCCGGACGGAACGATCGTCTCTCGGAAGTTCACCAAAGTGCTCGCGAACGCCCAGCGCGAGGTGGCGCGCCGGCACGGCTGCGCCTTCTTCGACACGTACGAGGCGATGGGCGGCGAAGGCACCGTGGCGCGCTGGTTCCGCGCGCGCCCGCGCTTGATGTACCACGACCTCGGGCACCCCACCGGCGCCGGACACGAGGTCATCGCGGGCTTGTTCACGAACGCCCTGCTCCACGCGTACGAGGAGTACCGGACGCGCATGGCGGGTCAGCCGCTTCCGGAGCTCACCGAGCGGCGCCGCGCTGCCGAGGCGTTCAGCGAGCCGAAGGAGCCGCCCGCTCCGGGCGCTCAGAACGCGACGGGCGACGAGCCCGGCGGCGCCGCGACCACCGGGCGCAATCCCTGAACGCGCTCTTCGTCGTACGCGCGCATCAACGCGTCGCCGATCGCGAGCCCGGCATAGACGTAGCCGAGCCGCGTGAGGTGGACGTGGTCCGTGCTGGCGAGCGGAGGCTTGGCGGCGACCCAACGCCTCATCGAGCCGGGGCCGCCCATGAACGCGAACCCGTCCCAGAAGCCACAGTCGTACTCCTTCGAGATCCGACGCTGCGCATCGACCAGTTGGATCAAGCGCTGCCGTCCCCGCTCGGGAACGTCGAACGGCGCGAGCAGCACGCAGCTCACGTCGGGAGCGACCTTGCGCAGCCGCTTGAGCACGGCGCGGAGCTGAGACTCGTACGTCTCGACGGTGAACGAGGAGTCCATCGCCTCGTTGGTGCCGTACGCGAAGGTGACGAGATCGGGGTTGCGGCGACGAACCGCGTCCGCCCAGGCGGCCTCGTTCCACAGGAGGTTCGCCGAGGCCTTGCTCCCGCTGATCCCGAGCGTGTCCACGACGACGCCGGGCCCCGCCGTTTCGGCGGTCACCCCGAAGAGCCGCACCGGGCCGTTGCCCTTCAGCTTCACCCGGATGGTGTGCTCACCGGGCGTCGTCTCGAAGGCATAGTAGGCCGGGCGCGGCGCGGCCGCGCGCGTCGAGATCCGCGTGAGCGTCTTGCCGTCGAGGTCGACGACGAAGTCCCCTCCGTTCGTGTCCTCGAAGTAGTGGAGCTCGAAGTGCGTGTTCGGCGACTCCTTGCTGGTCGAAAGCTCCGCGTACGCGCTGGCGCTTCGCCCCAAGACGGCCGCGCCGAACAACCCGAGCGGCTCATTTTCGACGATCTGCCCCTGAGAGTGGTGCACCGAGAGCCCGTTCGTGCGCAGCGTGAACTGACGCGTGCGGTGCCATTTGTTCACGCGACCGAGCAGGAGGAACCCTTGCCCGCCGTCGCCGAAGCGGCTCTGCAGATACGTGCGGAGATAGCTCGCGTAGACGTTGGCTTGGGTGTGGGAGGCGCCGTACGCGAGGATCCGCACCTTCCCGTCCTCGTCCCCGCCCGCGGCGAGGCGCGACAACGCCCGGTGGAAGTGCCGGAGCGACGCCTCGTGGGCAACCCGGACGAAACGACCGAGCACCGCCGGCATCTTGCCCGGTGGACACGTGTCCTCCTCGGGCTTGATGTACGTGAACCCCTGTTCGTCCGGCAGCGGAATGTTTGCGGCCACGCGCTTCTGCGCCGCGATGCGCAGGCGCACGAGCTCATCGGTGAGCACGGGCTCGGCGAGGATCGATAAAGGAGCCTCGGAGTCTCCGAGCCCCTTGCGGGCGAGCGCCACGCGCTCGGACTCGATCGCGGCGGCATTGCCCTCGGAGCTCGACGCTTCCTCGCCGCTGGCAAGCATGCCGGCGTCACCGCCCGCGGCCTCGGGCTCCGGCCCGGCCACGCACGCGACCGACGGCGCCTCGGCGCTCGCCGCAGTGGCCGGAGACTTGTCCTTGCCGTTCAACCACAGGCTCGAGCACCCCCAGGCCGCAGCCAACCAGGCGCCGTAGTGCAGTGCTCTCCCAACATGGCGCACCCAAAACGCGCGGGAAGCATTCTCAGGCAGAGAAGGCGATCGAGTCATCGTGTCAGGACCACGCCGGCCGCCCGGCATGATCGGCCCCGAGCTTACCGCACAGGAGGCCGCGACGTCATCGTAACCCGACGGCAATCTCGGCATGCTTCGAGCCCTCGGCGCGCTCGACCTGCCGTTCCGCCTGCGTTTTCGAGAGGGATGGCGCTCCGCGTGGCTGTTTTATCGCAGCAAACGAAGCGGGAGCAGGCCCGCGCGCCGACCACGGGGCGCACATCGACGAAGCCCCCGCCCCTGCTCGCAGGCTCGACCCGCTCTCGGGTCGGGCCGAGGCGGCTCAGAGCTCTTCGAAGAAGCGCCAGATGGCCTCGCCGGCGTATGGCGGCGGCTCGTGCGCGCCGTCGAACACGCAGAAGACGACGGGATACCCCGCGGTGCACCCCTCGTACCGCACGCAGCCGTCCGGCGAAACCGGCACGGACTCCGACGAGCAGCCGTTTCGCGCGAGGAACTCGTCGCGCGCGGCCTCTCCGCTCGCGAGGGGGATCGTCGTATCGGCGCTGCCGTGAGCGCTGAAGTAGGCGACGGGCCGCTCGGGGTCCGGGCACCCATTCATGAGCGAGCCCGACAGCGGCGCGATGGCGCGGAAGACATCGCCGCGCTCGCAACCGAGCGCGAGCGTCATGATCGCGCCGAAGCTGAACCCGGTCGAGAACACGCGGCTCGTGTCGATACAGAGCTCGGACTCGAGGCGCTCGAGCATCGCGTCGGTGAACGCGATGTCGCGCCCGTTCGCGTTCGTCCATCCCGACTCGAGCGCTTGCGGCGCGACGAAGATCGCGCTGCCGCCCGCTTCGCTCGCGAGGCCGTAGTACGGACCCGTCGGCGGCGTCTCGCCGGCAGCGACCGTCTCCGCGGAGTACATGCGCCCGTGCCACGCGAACACGAGCCGATACGGCTGGCTCGAGTCGTAGTCGGGCGGAACCTCGAGGATGTACTCGCGCGCCGTCCCCGCGACGTCGATGGAGTAGCGCCCGCTCTCCGGCCCGGTGCTCTTGCCGCAACCGACGCTCTTCGTTGGCTCACCGCCAGAGCTGCCGCCAACGCCCGCGCCGCCAACGGCCCCCGCAACGCCTCCGCCGCCGCTCGTGCCTGAGGTCATTCCGTCCATGCCGGCAGCAGCGCCGGTGTCGCCGCCAACGGCACCGTTCCCGCCGCTTGCTGGCAATCCGGCTCCCCCGGATCCGCTCCCGCCCCCCGTTCC
>CAYYWA010000283.1:3540-7534 GCA_964475255.1 uncultured Sorangium sp. | reverse complement strand
GCGGCGCTGGTCCTGGTGCTGGCCGCCATGGCCGCGCGGGCGGCGCGATGGCGCCGCAGAGCGAGTGCGACGATGAGGGCGCGCTCCGCTGCGTGGCTCGAGCCGCGACGGGGCGCCAAGTCTGTCAGAACGGCGAGTGGCAGGCCGCCGAGCCGTGCCCGAACAACGAGCTCTGCGATGCGGCCGCCGATCCGCCCGGAGAATGCGCGCCCATCGTCCCCGAGTGCCGCGGGCGGGAGCCCGGCGCGGCGTTCTGCGACGGCGCCACGCGGATCACCTGCGGCCCGGATCTGGTGACCGCGACGCGCGTGGAGTGCCCCTCGGTGCAGCACTGCACGCTCGCGACCGGGCCGGAGTGCGCCGCGTGCTTGCCGAACGAGTTCGCGTGCGACGGGAACACGCTCGAGCGGTGCAATGCGGCGCTCACCGGCTTCGAGGAGGTCGATTTCTGTGACGAGGAGCCGTGCAACGCCGAGGCTGGCGCGTGCACCGCGTTCGCGTGCGCCGAGCCCGGTGAGCGCCGGTGCTCGGGAGATCGACTGGAGGAGTGCAACGCGGATCGTTCGGGGTTCGAGCTGGTCGAGCAATGCGATCCCGGCCTCTGTGACCCCGTCGACCTCGAGTGCGACGCGTGCGTGGCGGAGAGCGCGACCTGCGACGACGAGACGACGCGCGCGGTATGCTCCGATGACGGACAGGCGCTGTCTACGATCGACTGCGGCGCGAGCACGCCGGTGTGCACCGGAGCCGGGATCTGCGTCGAATGCACGGACACGGCGCACTGCACGCCGCCGAGCGACTGCTACCGCCCCGCGTGCAACGGGGGCTCCGGGGAGTGCGAGTTCACCTTCTTCGGAACGCACGCGACCTGCCCCGGCGGGTACTGCACGGCGGGCGGCGAGTGCGTCGAGTGCACGTTGGATGCTCAGTGCCCGGGCGGTGGCGCCTGCGAAGTGGCTCGGTGCAACGCCAATCGGTGCACCGTGGAAGCGCGCGCCGAGGGAGCGCCCTGTGTCGGCGCCGACGGTGTGTGCAACGCCAACGGTGCTTGCGTCGAGTGCGTCGATGCCGATGACTGCGGCGCCTCCGAGGTGTGCCGCGACGATGCGTGCGTTCCGTCGCAACACGTCGTCGGTTGGCCCAACGCGACGAGCGGCATGGCGACGGTCGGTGCCGATCAGCTCTTCCTGAAGAAGCTCCCCGCGCTCTCGCACGAGGCAAAACTGCTCTCGTTCGGTATCGTCGGCGCCGAGGTCGGCGCGAGCGTCAAGTTCGCGCTCTATGCGAACGGCCCAAACGGTCCCACGGGAACGCCCGTCGCGACCAGCATCACCCCCCTCGCGCTGTCCAACGGCGCGGCGACGGTGAACGCGAATCCGCAGGTGTCGCTCGATCCCGGCGAGTACTGGATCGGCTTCAAGGTGAATGCGACCACGATGGTGCGGAACGACCCCAACCAGACTCACACGGGTCCGCGGCCGTCGAATCCGTATGGCGATCAGTTTCCGTCGGACCCGTCGGGAAACTCGAGCTCGAATCTTTTTGCCATCTACATCACGGTAGAAGACCTCGAATGACCGATGTCGATCCTCCGCGAGCCGGAGCGGTCGCCAGCAATGGAAGGGTGAGTGGATGAAACAGCGGTGGATGATCCAGGCTGCGGGGGTGATGAGCGCGGCGACGCTGCTCGCGAGCGCGGCGCGCGCTCAAACGTGCGGCACGGCGCCGGATCCGGCGTGTTGTGTGCTCGGCCCCGTGGCGCTCCCCGGGCTCTCCGGCCCTCCGGAGTGGGAGGACTTCGACGCGAACGGCTTTCACCGACCGGAGCTGCACGACCCGCGGTGGTCCGGCGCTCCGCTCGACTTCTTGACGTACCTCCCCGGCTCGGGCTCGCCGGCGTGGACGGACGACGTCGCGGTTCGCTTCCTCTCCCACGGGACGCACCTCTACGTCTCGTTCCAGGTTCAGTTCGACGACGACGGCCCCTCCGGCGACGACTTCGTGTATCTCGCGCTGACGAAGGGCGGCGCGAACAGCGCGGTCGCGCTCAAGATCAGCGCCGAAGGAGGCGGCACCGTGATCCCCGCGCCGCCGGCGCCGCCGCCGCCGGCCGCCGTTCCCGCGGACACGCCGCTGCCGAATCGGCTCACGGTCGGAGCCGTGAGCTACTGGGAAACGCCGGACGCGACGCTCGCCACACCGAACTGGGGCAGCGAGGTGTCGGTCGCGCCGCCGTGGCTCGTCGGCGCCCGGTGGGATCGCCCGGGCGTGGGCAGCCCGCGCTGGGCGATCACGCTGCGCATCGATACGGCGGCGCTCCCCTTCAGCCCGGGAAACTTCCGCGCCTTCGTCGGCGCGGAAGTGCACTACTCCACGGGCGACGTGGTGGTCGGCAATCGAACCCCGAAGACCGACACGGACACCGACAAGATCGTGAGCACGATCATTCCGCACCGGGCCGAGCAGTGGGCGGAGTTCAGCGCTCCGGGCACGGCCTGCCCGAGCGGTGTCAGCGTCACGCCGAGCGACATCGGCGTGTGGACGGGCGCGGCTGGCTCGCCGTCTCCCGGGTCGCTCACCAACCAGATCTGCGCGGGCGGTTCCTGCGGCTCGGGAAACAACGTATTCCGCGTGACCGCACGGGGCGTTCCGAACACGCTGTTGACGCCCTTCGGGGTCCGGGCACGCCTCCGCATCGCCGACTGGGGCTCGAGCGTTGCGTACTGGAACTACGGGCGCTGGCGGGACATCACGGTGACGCCCTCGGGCACGAACGTGTTCACCGCGCCGAGCACGGATTTCACGCCCGCGAACGGTTGGCACTGGCTCCCGCCCGTCGATGCCGGTGACGGGACGTCGGCGATCACCATCGACTACGTGTGCGACAAGGGCAGCGAAGCGTACTGCCCGAAGCTCGAGGACGAGTCGGAAGACCACCAGTGCCTACTCGTCGAGCTCGGTCAGCCTTCGCCCGCGGTGCAGTTTCAGCGCAAGGCCGTGTACCGCAACATGAACTACGCCGATCTCTCCACGGTGGAGACGCCCGCGACGATCTCGATCGAAGGGCTCGCCAAGGTGCTCGGGGCGGCCGAGGCGAAGGAGCGCGACGTGTACCTCTACGTGGAGACCCGCAACCTGCCGCCGCATGGCGAGGAGCCGCTCTGGCTTCCGACCAAGGACATGGAAAGGACGCGCGAGCTCGCTCGAAACCCGATCGCGGTGCCGCGCGACCCGCGCCTCGGCGGCAAGGTTCCGGGAGCGTCGAAGCAGGATCCCCGCCTCGCGGCCGCGGTCGCGAATCAGATGGCGCGCTTGCCCTCGCGGCTCGACTGGCTCACCCGGCTCGCGAACAGCGGTGAGACGTTCCACAACGGCCTGCCGATTCGAAACGTGCTCGCCATGGGCCCCGAGCAGCTCCTCGACTCGGTGTGGCCGACCTACCGCGTGCGCGTCTACTACGACAGCGGTCGAACGATCACGGTCGGCGAGACGAAGCGCCCCGTGCTCGTGCCGATGGTGCCCTTCGGGTACCGCCTCAGGCACGAGGGGCCGTTCTACGGCATCACCCACGCGCTCGCGGGCGGGCCAGGCGTCGGGCTCGAGCGCATCGCCCAGGATTGGTACAAGGTCCGCATCAAGAGCGAAGGCGCGGTCGAGGTCGTCACGCGCGTGACCGCGGAGGAAAAGCCGCAGCGGATTCCGAGCGGGTGTCCGACGTGCCCGCCCTGCCCGGAGTGCAAGGTCGAGCCGCGGCCGGGGAGCTGCTGGTGCAGTGTCGTCGTGCCCGGTCGCTCGGGAGAGCTCGGGCCGTACGCGGGGGCGCTCTTCGCGTTGGCGGTCGTCCTCGGCGTCCGTCGGCGCCGTCGCTCGCGCGAACGCTGAGCGGGCAGACGACAGCGCGCGGCCGGCCTCGCTTACGCCGGCCGCGCGCGGGCCTCGCGCGCCGCCGCGTGGGGCTTGGTCGCCCACAAGTGGGCTCCTGCAAAAGAGCCGG
>CAYYWA010000283.1:0-3530 GCA_964475255.1 uncultured Sorangium sp. | reverse complement strand
CGCGGCCGGCCGCGCTTCCCCCGGCAGCGCGCGGACGTCGCGAGCCGCCGCTTCGGTCTTGGTCACCGCCTCCGGCGTCAGCCCGAAATCCAGGCTCAGGCGTCCGTGCTCGCGACGACGGGCTTCTGCCTCCCCGCCAGGGTGTGCTGGGCGAGCCACGCCTGATCCTCCGGCGCTCGACGGAGCCAGCGCCGGACGAGGTCTGCCCACTTCACGTCCAAGCGCAGCCTGCGCCACGCGAGATCCGAGCGGGCGGAGAGCTCGGCATAGCGCTCCGGCTCCGTGAGCAGGGCGTGCACGGTGTCCGCGAGCGCGCGCGCGTTGCCCGCCGGAAAGAGCAGCGCGTCCCGCCCGTGCCGGAGGTGAGCGCGGAACATCGGGTGCGTGGAGGCGACCAGCGGAGTGCGCGCCCGGAGCGCGTGATGAATCACGAGCGGGAATCCCTCCGGGTACTCCGGGCGACTCGGCACCACCACCACGTCGGACCGATGCATCATGAGCTCGATCCGATCGTTCGGAACGAGCCCGACGAGGTCCACCTCGTTCTCGACGCCGTACCGCCGGACGAGCGCCTCGGCGTACCCCGCGGCGTCGCTCCCGACGATGGTGGCGCGCACGGGGAAGTGCTCGCTCTTGAGGAGCGCCACGCACTCTATCAGATCGCCGACACCCTTCTCCGGCTGGATGGAGCCCACGTAGCAGAGGCTGAAACCGTCGGCGGGCGCGGCGCGCAGCGCCTTCACGGGGAGAGTGCCCGAGTCTCGCTCGAGCAGGAAATCCCACGGGATGACCTTTCGGGGATCGACGCCCGCTTCCACGAGCTTTCGGCACGAGCCGAGCCCGTAGCTTCCGACCCAGTCGAAACAGCGCTGGTTCAGGCAGAACGCGATCATCGCGTTGCGCGCGCGCGTGACGAGCCTGCGCAGCGAGCGCTGCTCCGCGTTCGGAATGGAGCCGGAAAACGCGCTCAGGCAGTGGTAGCGCTGGAGCGTGAGCCACTGAATCAGCCGGCGGTCGGGGGTCCCGAGCACGACGTGCGTCGGATCGAGCTCGTTGACGCGCTCGATGAGGACCCTCAGGCCGTCGGCACCGGTTGGGCCACAGCCGACGGCTCGAACCCCGTTCGGGAGCACCTCGTCGTACGCCTCCTTCGTGACCCGGGCGAGCACCGAGACCTCCCTCGCGTACTCGAGCAGACTCGCGTACGAGCTCACCGAGTAGCGTTGGGCGTAGTACGTCTCGGGCCCACCCTGGCGGAGGCGGTGATAAGCATCGCGGACGTCACCGGAGTGATTGATGACGAGTACTCGCACGTTATCTCGAACGTACCTCGTCGATTCCGGTTTCGCAATGCAGGATATCGGGTACGGGCATCATCCAGAGTTTCCGATATCTCCCAGGGTTTACCGTGAGATGGCGTGCATGTGACGAAAGTCGGGGGCCGAAGGCGCATTCTGCGTGCTGCTCGAGAAAGGCTCACGTCGGCGCGTGTTCGCTCGTTGATGTGGAAGGAGGCGAGAGCCGTCGAAGCGAGACTCGATGTTTCAGGTGGAGACAATCGCGGCGGGCGTCTGCTTCTCGGCTCTTCTTGGCGAGGCGGCGGCTCGAGCTTCATCACATACTTCGGGGTGAAAAATGGGCTCCCCCTCTCAGTGCCGTCGCCGCTGCCCGGGAACATGCGAAGCGCGGGCGGCTGGGCGCTCGCTGGGTCGCACCTACCGGTACGGGTGTGCAGCCCTGGGCGCGTTCGCACCATCGTCGGAGAATGACCCCTGTGCGGCCGAGCGGACGGAAATCCACGCCGTGATCGAAACCACGGCTCGCTCCGAGGACCCGGTTCGCTTTCACCATAGCTACCCTCGAGCAAGAAGCCGGCCGCGCGCTGCGGGCGCGGTGTTTTCTCGACGGTGCCCGGGGGCGGCCGTTCGATGCGGGCGGGACCGCGATGAGCATTCTGTCGGCGTTTCGGGAGCTCGCGGTCGAGGGCAACGGCGTCGACCTCGCCATCGGCGTGGTGATCGGAGCCGCGTTCGGAGGCTCCGAAGCCCGGCGCGGCGCCTGGCCCTTCGAAAGAGGTGGTGCTCCTCACGGAAATCCGCGACGCTCTGCGCAAGCGGAAGTGAGCCGAGCCGTCCCCGTTCGCGATGTTCGAAATCAACGTCGAGAGCGTTCCCGAGTTCCTGAGGGCCATTCTGCCCACGGAGCCGCACTTTCCGGAGGGTCACTGGATTTTCCGCGGCCAGGGAGATGCGCGCTGGGGACTGATCCCCTCGATCCGGCGCGAGACACCGTGGGAGAAGATCGGTGAGCTCGCGCGCCTCGGTCTGCGAGCGGAGGGCGGCGTCATCGTCTCGTCCGAGGCCGAGCTCAAGAAGCCCGAGCGCGCCCTGCTCGACATCTTGAGTCGCGCCGTGGACCGCCTGGGGCTTCCGAGCGAGCTCAAGGAGGAGAACGCGCTGCTCGCCTTCGCTCAGCACATCGGGCTGCCGACCCGCTTGCTCGACTGCACGGACTCACCGATGGCGGCCGCCTACTTCGCTGCGGCGGATGCGGTGCAGATGCACGGGCAGGGGCGCCTCGTGGTGTATGCGGTGTCGACGGCGTACGTCCAGCATTCGGGGAGGCTCGATCACGTCGATTCCCTGCGCGTGCCCGGGTACGGCAACGTGAACCTGGTCGTTCAGAACGGAGTGTTGCTCAAGATCAACGACGGCCCGTACGACCTGCTGCACGGGCTCGAACGGCGCGCGATCGCGGCGGGGGCGCCGCTCTCCGACGAGGACGCGGCGGCCATCGACGGTCACCTGTTCGCGATCACGCTGAGCTGGGAGAATGCTCCCGCGCTCCTCCGCGCGTTGCGCGCGCAAGGCGTTCACGCCGGGACGCTGTTCCCCGGAAACGCGGGCGTCGCCGAGCTCGTGCGCGAGACGATGCGCACCGAAGAGTCGTGACGCGAGCGGCGGCGAACGAGCCCCGCGTGGTTCACGACTTTGGGGCTCGGGTCTTGGAGAGATGCGCGAGGCTCGGCCCGGCTTGCTCCCACCTTTGCCCGTCGAAGTCCTCGTAGGAAACGCCTTCGAGCGTTCCGGGATCCACGCAGCGCAGATTGATCGAGAAGCCGTCGGGGTTCGAGCGCGGCACGTAGTAGGACTTCACCCCGCAGCGCTTGCAGAATAGATGCTTGGCGACGCCGGTGTTGAACGTGTAGCACTCGAGGAGCTCCTGCCCCGCCACGAGCTCGAAATCGACGGCCGGCACGATCAAGTGCAAAAAGCCGGTCTTCGAACAAATCGAGCAGTTGCAGCGTTGCACCACCACGTGCCGCGGTGCTCGGAAGGCGAACCGCACGCCCCCGCAGTGACAGCCGCCCGTGTGTCGGATCTTCTCCATGAGAGTGCTCGTCTACCGGGGTCTAGTTTAGAATGCCGATCCGTTTGACTGATCGGTGTTCTAGCCTCGTTTCGGAGGGGCGGCTAGCGCCGCCCCTCCCCGCCGAAGTGAATTAAAGTGAATTAGGGGGGCCCCACCCC
>CAYYWA010000282.1:0-7549 GCA_964475255.1 uncultured Sorangium sp. | reverse complement strand
GGCGGTGCCGGCACGTTCGGTGACGGCATGCCAAGCAACGTCTTCTGGCGAGCGGCCGAGGACGGGGCCACCGGCGGACCCGGCACCCGCGAGCCCGGCGGCACCGGGATGCTAGGCGGCGCGCCGGAGCGCGACTTCTTGGCGGCGAGCCCGTCGAAGATGTCCAGGTCCGAACTGGCCTTGTCGCTCATCGAAGCATGCTCTCTTGATTGCTTGGACCGGTGATCGAGTCCTCAGGCCGAAAGCCACGCGTGCCGTTCTGGTTCGGTGTGTTTGCCGAACGGCGACGAACGGCCGCCAACGACAAGCATGGTCCGGACGACTTCAGCGGATTTCGATGTCGCTACCATAGCTTGCTTGGTTGGGCTTGGCGAGAGTTCCGCGCCGGAAATCGTCTACAAACGAGGCTTCCCGGTCAGGTGGGCAATGTCAGAATGGGTCCATTTTTCCCGTGGAGTCATTCCGGGTGCGTCCGCTTGCGTTGGAGTGGTTGCCAGGTCTTGGGTGGCACCACTGGTGTTGTAGGGAAAAGGCTCCGAATACCCGGCCCGCTCCTACGCTTCAAGACCACCTGCGTGGACGTGGACTCCGACGCACCTGCGTTCTGCTCGCCGAGCGAGGCCCCGAGCGGGCGCGGCAGGAAGAGCCGCGCCGTGCAACCGAGCCGCTCGAGCAACGCGCGCAAGAGATCGCGATCCCGTTCGGGATCCGGGCCTTCGGTGATGCGCGCGTAGACCAACATGCCGTCCGGATCGACGCCGAGCACGGCCTGCGCACGCGCCGCTCCCGGGCTCTCTTCCGGGAAACCCGTGGTGATGGGGCGTGCTTCGGTGTCGGGCGCGGAAACGCCGATGGTGAATCCCGCGCGCTCCGAGTGCCAGAGCGCGCTCGGACCGTCGCGCAGCGTGGAGCGGAACTCGACCACCACCCGGTCCTCCGGGGCGCGCGTGGTCTCGACGGCGACGAACTTCGGATCGATCTTGATCAAACCGGCGCGCGTGGCCGGCCGGTTCGCGTCGGGTCGAAGATTCGTCGTGGCCACGGCGGGCGGCCACCCGTGCTGGGGCAAACCGTGCACTCGAAACACGCCTTCGCCGTCTTCGGCAGGTCGGACGACGGGGGCGATCGGATGGCCCGGCAGGAGAGGCCGGAGCGTCAGATAGAAGAAGTCCCGCGACTCGGGGCTCACGTACCGGGGGAAATTCATGAGCGCCATGTGCTTGATCATGCGACGACTCATGAACTCCCACTCGGGTGCATCAGGGAGGGGACCGCGCGCTTCCCACATCGGATCGAGCTTGCGCGGGAGCTCCGGCAACGTACCGGCCCGCCCGATACGATAAAACTCGAAGCCGGTGTGCCCATAGTTCATGTCCAGGTGGATGCCGTAGTCGCACCGCGCGCGCAGCATGGCGCGACCGAGCACCTCGTGATCCACGCTGCCGCCGTAGACGTAGGCGACGAATCCGTCGGTCGTCTTGCACAGGGCGCTTCGAACCGTTCGGCTCTCGTGCGTCCAACCCGGCGGAACACCGCCCCACCAATGCCGCTGATAGGGATTGAATCGGCCACCGGCGACGAGCGGAGTCATGTTCTGCCGGAATGAAATCAAATCATCCGGTATCGTCGTGTCTTCCGGCCACGTCCCGAATCCCGTGGAGCCGTCCGCGAGCTTGGCGACGGTGCCGGCATAGGCACGGGGCGACACGTACTCCACGCGATTCGCCATCATCCCCCAGTCGCCGTGCAGCGTCTGGAAGCCGCCGTTGAATCCCGCGACGAAGCGCGACAACACCCGCGGCTCGCGTGGGACGAGACCGCTCCCCGTTTCGCCGGTCTGGCTCTTGGGTTCCCGCGTGCCCGCCACCGCATCGAGCTCGACCTGTCGAGGATCCCAAAGCACGATGTACACCTGGGAGTAGGCGCGGTCGCGATCCGGTCGCAGAAACGTGAACGCGAACGGGGAGGGAGCGTTTGGGTTCTTGCCGACGAACGGATCGTTTTCGAGGGTGACCCACTTGCCTTCACCCCGCAGCGGCGGCTGCAAGAACGGCTCGAGCGGAGCGGGAGGCCAGCCCGTTTCGGGATCCGTGCCGGCATCGACGCCCGTCGCATACAGGGCGCCCAGATCTTCGGCGACGGCGGCAGCGCCATCGTTGCCCGTCACCGTGCTCACCATCTGCTCGAGCTGGTCCTTGCCCTCGAAGGCGACCGCCTTGACCATCTGCATGGTCGCATCGCCGAACCACGGCATCGCGCGCACTCGATCCACCGTCCACGTGATGAGACTTCCGGGCCGCGCGAGCGGCGGCGTCTGGTCGCGGACGAATGCTGCTCCCTCGGTGGGCGGACCTGCGGTCGGGATGCGGATACGCCGTGCATCCGACTGGATGCACAGCTCGCCGCGCTCGAACGACAGCGTGAGCCGGAACGCGCGCGGCTCGAGCCGAAAGCTGCGGCGAGCGATGCCCGCGAGCTGCCCCGTCTCTTGCAGTCGCGTGAGCGCGTGCTGAACCCGCATGACGACGGTGAGCTCGGAGCTCGAGCGCGTCTCTCTCCGCACGTCGACGAGCTGCACGGTCGAGTAGATTCCGCGGTTCGCCGTGGCCCACGCCGCATAGGGGCCCTCGACGACGAGTCGTTGCTCGTCGGCTGCCGCGGTCTCCGTGAGGTTCTGCACGGCGTCGAGCGCGAGCGGCGTTCCCTCCGGCGAGCGGACGAAATCGACGAGATAGATGTCGTGAGGCTCGCGCTGCCGCCGAGCGCGCACGAGCACGCGATCGTGCACGAGCGGCGCGGCCAGCGACGCGCGCGGGCTTCGCGGAAGGAAGTGCACGTCATCGCGCCGGGCCGACAGCCCGCGGGCGCGAAGGCCCGCGAGCACCGCCTCGGTCGGGTCGGCGGCGAGCGCGCCGGCAGGTTCCTGCCCGAGGCGGTGGAGGAGACACGTGGCCGCGGCCACCACGGGGAGCGGCCGAAGCACGGGGCGGAGCCGGCGAAGGTCGCCCCGGGAGGGTCGGAACCACCGTGCCCGCGCTCGCCGCTCGAGGCGCGACCAGGCGGAGGGCGTCGTGCCGTCAGTCGGCATCCGGTGTCGCTTGCCAACAAAGTTGGCGGGTATGTAAACTTGGTTGGCGCACCGCGGGGCGCCCGCTAGTATGGCCCCGCAACGGGGTCGCATCCAAGTCCGTGGGAACCGTCCTCGCAACCTCCCGCCCCGAGCTGGTACACGGGGTGCTAGTCCGGCAAAACACCGTTCCGAGCGCGACAGGGCTCGTCCGTCGCGCGGCCATCCCGCGGAGGTCACGACACAGTCATGGTGCGGAGGTCAGGCTTCCCTGACGCAGGCGTCCCCTCGCCGGGGCGCCGCCGCGCCCTGCTCGTCGCGGCAGCGCTCGCCGTCGGGAGCTGCCTCGCGCCGACCTTGCCCCTGCCGCCGCCCGAGATGCCGCAGATCGAGGGCCCGGACGAGGCGGGCGTGACGCACCTGTCGGGCAGGGTTCAGGCAAACGCGTGGGTGTATGCGTACAACCGCGCGAGCGAGGTCGGACACTTTCGCGCAACCGGTGACGATGGTCGCTACGAGATCGAGATCGTCGCCCAAGTCGGGGACCCGATCCTCATGTGGTACACGGTGTCCGGCGAGCAGAGCGACTCGCTCGAGTTCGAGATCCCCGAACCCAGGTAGGGTAGGCGCCGTGCGAGCACGCTCGATGCGGCTCAGCGCGCGACGGGCAGCACGCGGAGCGCCTTCTTGCCGTCGCGCTTCTTCTCGATGGGGAGCGAGGGGCGCGGCGGCTCGCTCGGCCCGTCTTCGTCGACCTCGCCGACGAGATCGTAGTCGGCGGCCTGTGTGATGCGGACCTTCCGAATCTCGCCCGGAAGCACCTCCCCGCCGGACAGATACACCTGCCCGTCCACTTCCGGAGCTTGGCCGGCATGGCGGCCGACGAAGACCAGCTCCTCGTCGGGGCTCGGGCCTTCGACGAGCACCTCGAGCTCGGTCCCGACGCGCGCGCGGTTCTTCTTGCGGCTGATCGGGCGTTGCACGGCCATCAACTTGCGGGCGCGCGCCTGAGCCGTGCGCGCCGGAACCTTGGCATCGAGCGCGTGCGACGCCGCTGTGGGCTCGTCCGAATATCGGAACACGCCCACGTTATCGAGCTCGGCGAAGCGAACGAACGCGAGGAGCTGCTCGAACTCCGCGTCGGTCTCGCCCGGATGACCGACGATGAACGCGGAGCGCATCACGAGCCCGCGCACCCGCGCCTTGAGGCGCTCGACCAGATCGTACAAGCGCTTGCCGCCGTGGCCGCGGCGCATCCGGCGCAACATCGCGTCTGCCGCGTGCTGCAGCGGCATATCGACGTACGGCACGACGCGCGGGTGGGCATCGAGCAGCTCGATCAGAGCGTCGTCGAGCCGCTCGGGGTAGAGATAGAAGAGCCGCACCCAGTAGATGCCGGGCACCTCCGCGACGCGACGGACGAGGTCGGGGAGGCGAGCGCCGTCGTCGCGGTCACGGCCGTAGGCGAGGGTGTCCTGAGAGACGAGGTTGATCTCGAGCACGCCCGCGGCCGCGAGCGCTTCCACCTCGCGGACGACGTCATCGACGGAACGTGAACGCTGAAGGCCTCGGATCTGCGGAATCACGCAGAACGCGCATCGCCGGTTGCAGCCCTCGGCGATCTTCACGTACGCGCTGCGCCCGCGCGTGGAGAGGCGGCGCGGGTCGTTCGCGCCCATCACCCAGTCGGCCGGGTTGCCCACGAGCACCCGCTCGGCGCCGCCCGCGAGCACGCGCTCGAGCTTCGGCATGTCGCTCGAGCCGAGCACGTGGTCCACCTCGGGCAGCTCGGCGGCGAGCTCGTCCGGGTAGCGCTGGCTCAGGCAGCCCGCGACGACGAGCTTGTCGCACTGCCCGCGCTGCTTGTACTCGGAGAGCTCGAGGATGACCTCGATCGACTCCTGCTTCGCCGCGTCGATGAAGCCGCAGGTGTTGACGACGATGACGTGCGCCCGCGCGGGGTCCTCGACGTGGCGGTAGCCGGCGCGACCCGCGACGCCGAGCATCACTTCCGTGTCGACTCGGTTCTTGGGACACCCGAGGCTCACGAAGTGGATGGTGCGGTCGGCGGTCGCGTCGGTCGTTCCGGTCATGAGGCGGCGCTCGTCATCAGGCTTCGGAAGCGCTCGAAGAGGTACAGGGCATCGTGTGGCCCGGCCGCGGCCTCGGGATGGTACTGGACGCTGAACGCTCGGAGGCCCGGCGCTTCGAGCCCTTCGCTCGTGCCGTCGTTCAAATGCAGGTGCGTGGTGTTGGCGATGCCGCGCAGCGACTCGACATCGACGACGAAGCCGTGATTTTGGGTCGTGATCTCGACGCGCCCCGTCTTCAGATCCTTCACCGGTTGATTGAGACCCCGGTGGCCGAACTTCAGCTTGTAGGTGTTGCCACCGAGCGCGAGCGCGAGGAGCTGGTGCCCGAGGCAGATGCCGAAAAGCGGCCTTTTCCCGAGCAAATCGCGGATCGTCTTCACCGCGTACGTCACGGCCGCCGGGTCTCCGGGCCCGCTCGACAGGAAAATGCCGTCTGGCGACAGCGCGAGCGCCTCCTCGGCGGGGGTCGTCGCGGGCACCACCGTGACGCGGCAGTCGAGGTCGACCAGGCAGCGCAGGATGTTGCGCTTGGCTCCGAAATCGTACGCGACCACGTGCAGGCGTTCCCGCGGGGGCGGCGGCAAGCTGCTCTTCACGAACGGCACGGCGAAGGCCGCGCGCGACTCGGTGAACTCGAAGGGGGCGGCAGGCGTCACGCGCGACACGAGGTCGAGCCCCTGCATGCTCGGCGCACTGCGGGCCCGCTCCACGAGCACGTCCGGGGATTCGCGCCCGATGGCGCCGTTCTGCGCGCCGTGGTCCCGCAGATGACGCGTGAGCTTCCGCGTGTCGACCTCGGCGATGGCCACGACTCCATTGTTGGCGAGGTAGGTGCCGAGGTCGGCGGTCGCGCGAAAATTCGAGACGATGGGACTCGCGTCCCGCACCACGAAGCCGGAGACCTCGGGCCGCCCCGTCGGGCTCTCGGGGTCTTCTTCGTTGACGCCGGTGTTGCCGATCTGCGGGGCCGTCATCGTGACGATCTGTCCGGTATACGACGGATCGGTGAGCACCTCCTGGTAGCCCGTCATGCCCGTGGTGAACACGACCTCACCGACAGCGGTCCCGTCAGCGCCGAACAGGCGCCCGGGGAACACCGTTCCATCCGCGAGGGCGAGGAAACCGCGACGCTCCGTCACGCTGCTCACCGCGCTCCTTCTACGGCTTCGTACACGATCCGTCCTGCCGCCAAGGTCATCGCCACTTTTCCCTTCAGCTCCTGATCCATGAACGGACTGTTCTTGCTCTTGGTTTCGAGGCGCGCGTGCCGCGGCGTCCAGCGCCACTCCGGATCGAGCAGCACGAGCTCCGCCTCCGCCCCTTCGGCGAGGCGCGGCGCCTCGATGCCGGCGATCCGGGCCGGGCGCTGCGAGAGCGCCTCGAGCAGGCGAAAGAGGGTGAGGCGCTCTTGCCCCACGAGCCCCAAGAGGAGGCCGAAGCAGAGCTCGAGCCCCATGATGCCGGGCGAGGCCTCGGAGAGCTCACAGTCTTTCTCGAGGGGCGAATGCGGCGCGTGGTCCGTCGCGATCGCGTCGATGGTCCCGTCGGCGAGGGCACGGCGCAGCACCGCGACGTCCTCGTCTTCGCGCAGCGGTGGGTTCACCTTGCACGCCGTGTCGTAGCCGATGAGGCTCGCGTCCGTGAGCAGGAGATGATGCGGCGTGACCTCGCACGTCACGTCGACGCCGCGCGCCTTCGCCTCACGCACGATCGCGATCGCTCCGCGCGTCGACACGTGGGCAACGTGGTAGCGGGCACCCAGGTAGTCGGCGAGGATCACGTCGCGGGCGACGATGACGTCCTCGGCGACGCGCGGCCAGCCCTTGAGCCCGAGGCGCGCCGAGGTGGCGCCCTCGTGCATGTCGGCTCCCTGCGTGAGCTCGTGATCCTCGGCGTGCTGGATCACGGGCATGCCGAAGTTCTTCGCGTACTCGAGCGCACGGCGCATCACCGCGCTCGACATCACGCAGACACCGTCGTCGCTCACCGCGACGGCACCTGCGTCGCGGAGCTCGGCCATCTCCGTCAGCTCCTTGCCCTTCTGCCCCATCGTGATCGCGGCGATCGGGTGGAGCCGGGGTCCGCCGCACTCCGCGGCGCGACGCAGCATGAACTCCGTCACGGCGCGCGTGTCGTTCACGGGGCGCGTGTTCGGCATGACGCATACGTGCGCATAGCCGCCAGCTGCCGCGGCCCGTAGGCCGGACGCGATGTCCTCCTTGTATTCGTGCCCGGGCTCGCGCAGGTGGGCATGCAAATCGACGAACGCCGGCGCAAGCCAGCGGCCCCTGCCGTCGATGACGCGCGCCCGCTCGGCGCGGGCCGCTTCTTCACCGGCCCGTTCGCCGACGCGCTCGATGCGGCCGTTTTCGATCACCACGTCGACGAC
>CAYYWA010000281.1:459-7559 GCA_964475255.1 uncultured Sorangium sp. | reverse complement strand
TTCTAGAGGAAGGCAGTCCTTCTCCAGGACGCCCCACCGGATTGGGAGGCGGACGAGACGGATAGGAGGCCATCGGATCGGAACCGACGGCCCCGGGCGTTGGTCGCCCACGCGCCCGGCCCGCATCCGGCCGGGTCCCTCACTCCGGTCAGGCCGAGCTCCGGCCAGGCCGAGCACCACGCCAAGCCCACGTGGGCGCCGAGCATCTCGCCAAACACCCGGATCGAGCCCCTGGTGCACGGGCACACCGAGCTCACTTCATGAAGTTCACGAGAGCGCGTTTTCCGGCCTTGACAGGCGCGCACCAGCGAGTACCTTCACGCCCCTCTGACGCGCGGTGGAGCAGCCTGGTAGCTCGTCGGGCTCATAACCCGAAGGTCGGAGGTTCAAATCCTCCCCGCGCAACCACCTGCTGTAGCGCCCTCCTTGGCCCCTCCTCGGAGGGCGCTGGTGTTTCTAGGGCTTGTCCCCCGCTGGCACTCGAGTGCCTTCTGGCGACTATGCCGGGGCCTCCGAAGCACTCGAGTGCCTCCGACGACCGCCGAGGAACCTCCTGAGGGCACTCGAGTGCCCAGTTGCCGTTCGTTGCCTATTCCGAGGGGCACTCGAGTGCCTCGATACCCTTGTTCCCCTCCGTGGAAGGGCGCTCGAGTGCCTTTTGACCATATGTGACCCTCCGTGGAAGGCACGCGAGTGCCTCCAGCTGGGGAAGAAGGTCAAGCGCCCGTCGCGGGAGCAGGTCAAAGGGGAGCGGGCAGCTCGATAACAGCTGTCGCGCCATTTCCAGCGTGGCGAGCGAACGCGTCGCCTCTCAGCTTCGCAGCACCCCAGCCCGGCGCAGCGCCTCGGCGCTTCGTCGTAGCCTTCGTTTCGCCGTAGCCGGTCCACCCTGTTGCGGGGCGCTGGCCGAGCTCGTGCCGGGCTCTGCGAGGGGATCGAGGTCGACCTCTCTGGGACGGCCCTCATGACACGGATGAGGGCAGGCGATCGTGAATAGGTGCGTGATCCGCTCGGAGCCCACCGCGTCGAGCTCAGCGTCAATCACCTCGAAGCGCACGAACGGGCCGCGGGGGGTCGAGGAGCACAGTGGGGGATTGCGGGCGCCAGGTGTGGCCAGGGCGGCGCCTGGGCGAGGTCCCCAATGACTGCCCGAGGTTCCAATGGGGAGCCGGAGATTCGCCGAAAGGGAGTGGCGGGTGCTAGCGTTCCGCCGTGCGCGTTGTTGCTGGTTTCCTCGGTTCGGCGCGGCGTCGACGCGGCGCGGCCGTTTTGTTGGGATCGCTCGCCCTTTTTCTCGGACATTGCTCGCGGCAGGAGCAGGCGGATGATGGGCCGAAGACCGCCGCGAGCGCTCCCGCCGAAGCGAGCGAAGAGGCGGCGATTCCGGTGGAAAAGGACCGGGTCCGCACGAAGGACGATCTGCCGCCGAACGACCGGGTGTTGGTGATGATCGAGCCCCCGGGAGGGGGCGAACGGCAGGAGTCGTGGCTGCGGCGCTCGGAGGCGATCCGCGCTGGGTACACGATCGTCGACCTGAGCGACGATTGGACGCCCTACATCTTCGCGGAGCAGGACGACGCGACGGGGAAGCACCTTTATAACCGCTATCGGCGCGTGTTCATCGGGCTCGCGAACGACGAGCTGGACAGCGATGGCGTACCGCTCGAGGCCGGTCAGAAGAATTACCTCGAGCTGTTCGGGATCTTTCCGTCTCTGTCGGTGCTGCGCGAGCGCTTCCTTCGTAGCGAGAAGGAGAGCTGCATGCCGTCGACCGCCGAGGGCGCCGCGCTGGCGGCCGTCGATGACGTGCCGACGCTCA
This sequence comes from uncultured Sorangium sp., assembly GCA_964475255.1. Lineage (GTDB taxonomy): Bacteria > Myxococcota_A > Polyangia > Polyangiales > Polyangiaceae > PMG-095. The sequence goes on along the minus strand of CAYYWA010000281.1, from coordinate 5,740 downwards.
CCGTCGCGCAGATGAAGAAGAACGCCGCGCAGCACGAGCGCCTGGCGAAGGAGCTGGAAGCGGAGCGACGCAAGGCGGGCGCCGATTCCCTGGCGACCCTGGCGAAGAAGCGGCCGAAGCTCGCATCCAAGGTCGAGACGCTCGAGCGCTTCGAGAAGCAGAAGGCCGCCTTCGCCGAGGTCGAGAAGCGGCTCGCCTGCGAAGGGTTGCTGAAGTTCGCGGAGCCGGGGAAAAAACCGAACGCGGAGCTGCATGCACGCGGGCTCTACGACGACGCGATGCGGGCCGCGGTGCGCACGTTCCAGCAGAAGAACATGATCTACGAGGGGAGCCACGCCATTCGCAAAAAGACGATGGTCGCCCTCACCCGCCCGGCCCTCGCCAACGACTACGAGAGCCTCGTGCGGGCGCTGCGGGAGCGCGTCGTGGCCGCGGCCGGCGTGATCGAGGATGGGTCGACGGACGGCAAGAACGGACCCCCCAAGTACACTTCCGCCTCGGGCGAGAAGCGCCCGGTACCGAACCTTGCCGAGGAGTACACGAAGCACGTCGTCGAGCAGCTCGGGATCACCACGCCCGAACAGGCGCTCGCATTCATGAAGCGCTACCCGGCGGAGGATTTCAAACGCTTCCTCGTCGGGGTGAAGCTCCCGCCGCGCCCCGAGTACTACAGCGATCACATGGAGCTCTCGATCGTCATCGATCGGGGCGACGTCTGGTACGACCCGCCCTTCGACGAGGAGGGCAAGTGGCATGCACAGCCGCGGAGCCGCTACCCGACGCTCACGTTGCTGCTCGACTACCGTGGCGAGCAGATTCCGCTCGCGCGCTGGCGCACGACCATCGGCGGCTGGCGCTCGGAGCAGGCGAGCGACGGCTACGAGTACTACAAGTACAAGGGCTCCGACGTGGGGCCGCGCGTGATGCGCCACATCATCAGCGGCCCCGTGTGGATCGCGCCGGAGTCCACGCCGATTCGCAGCCTGGTCAAGACGAAGGTCATCGATGGAGTGAGTCAGAGCGTCGTGAACTACGACGAGCTCGGCCCGGGCTACACCTCGGCCTACGGCCTCGTCGCCGGCTACCTCGTCATTCCAGGCGAGAACGGGCGGCCCGACGGCGATCGCGGCATCCGGATCCACGGCTCCTCGAACTACCTGTCCATCTACAACCCCGAGGGGTATTCACACGGCTGCCACCGCCTCCCCAACCACCTCGCGATTCGGCTCTACGATTTTCTGCTCCAGCACCGGAAGATGAAGGTCCTGGGCGATGCGCCGATGAACTTCTGGCGCCAGTTCTTGGCGTACAATCACGTGTTCGAGATTCGCATTCCGTCGCGCGGCTACGTGTACGAGCTCGACCCGCCCCTGCCGGTGAACGTGCTCGCGGGGCGACGCCGCGGAAAGCTCACCTCGCCCGTTGTCGGCTACGTGCAGAAACCCGGCGTGCGCTACCCGGGGCCTCCGCCGGATCAGATCCCCGAGGGAACCGAGGACAAGGCCGGTGCCGGCGCTCCGCTCGCCGACAACACCCCCGTGGGAGGCACGCTGTGAAGGCCGCGAACCGGCTCGAATGGCCACGCGGGCGTCGGTTGCCGATCGTTGGTCGGCTGCCGATCGTCAACGGTGTCGGCACGACTTCGGGGATCGCGATCTTGGGTCTCGCGCTCGCCTGCTCACGCTCCTCGACCGAGGACGCCGCTCCGACCGGGGAGGTGGGCTCGGCGGTCGCGGCAGGGTCGGCCCTGACGGCGCCGTCGCCGCCCGTCGCATCGGCAGCGGCGAGCAGCGCGCCCACGCCTTCCCCCATCCAATCGGCGGCAGCAGCCCCCTCCGTGCCTCCACCAGCAAACGCCCCGAGCGCTGGAGGGGCGAGCGCGAATGCTCAGCAATCACCCACGGTGAGAGTCACCGTGAGCGTCTATCCGCGCGTCGCTGCCACGGTGACCATGGGCAAGAAGCGCTTGGGAACCACCGCAAAAGGGCCGCTCGTGCTCGAACGAGGCCGCGACAGCGGGCCGCTCGATCTCGTGATCCGCGCCCCTGGCTACCTGCCGCTGCACACGCGCGCGTACACGTTCGAAGACAACACCATCGAAGTGCGCCTCACGCGCGTCGACAAGAAAGACACCGTCTACGGCTATCGTCAGCCGTTGCCGCCCGAAGACGGCACCGGAGGCACCGGGGGCACCGGGGGCCCCGGGGGCGCGCCGCCAACGACGGGTGCGGGGGCGACCGTCGACGCCCCGGCGACACCCGGACGCCCGTCAACGTCGGTCGCTCCGTCGTCCGGCGGGCGCAGCGGCGTTGCCTCGCCGAACTGACGCCGTTCCGAGGGTCGGCGCTGGCTGCGTGAGCTCGAGACGAGCGGGGGCGACCGGGCTCAGCGCGGTGAGGCGTCCTCACGCATTCGCCCTGAGCTCGGTGAACTCGCCGGGGTCGTGGATAGCGGGCGGCTGGATCCCACCCCCGACGAGGTCCTCCGTCCGGTCGTACATGCCGAAGCGAGACACCTCCGCCGTGCCGCCCTTCAGGGGAAAACCATCCGGGCCAGCCTTCACGCCGAGGGCGTTCATGAGGGAGCAGAAGTATTTGTTGATGGGTGCGTTGGCCAGCGCCGGATCCGTCCCGGTGGACTGGACGACGTCGAGCGCCGGCACACCGCCTGCGTTGCAGGCGTTCTCGCTGTTGCCTCGGGTGAGAGTGGCCGAGCAGGGTGGGCGCCGCAAGCGGCCGCGAGCACCGCCAGGTTCGAATAGAGGTCGGCACCGTCGAGCTCGGTTCCCTCGATCTTCGTCGCCAGGACGTCGCCCTCCGAGACGCTCTCCGCCGCGTCGATGGTCGCCGAGGTGACGCCCAGCTGCTCGGCGAGCGCCGCGTCGCATCGGGCCGAAGCGATGACGCCGCCCGTGTCGCGGAGCAGCGCCTTCCACGCTTCGAGCTTGTTCCGATCCTCCTGGCTCATCTCGAATCGCTCGAGCGTTTCGAGGTCGTCCCGAACGAGGTCGAGGATGCTCTTGCCCCGAACCGCCTGGTAGCTATCCGGCGAGAGCGGCGCACCCGGCGTGAACAACCCCGTGAGGGCAGCGAAGATCTCGCTCGGCGCGCCGAGGCCGGGGTAGAGCGTCTCCGCTGCGGAGTAGGAGATCGCCGACTGGGGCGTGTCGTTCCGGTTGCCCACCCGCATGAAGAGCGGAGCACCACCCGGACTGAACTGTTGGGCCATAACGTGGTCCAGCGAAGGCCCCCACCGGTTTGGCCTCGAACTTCGCTAGCCATAGCAGCGCCATCGCGAGCACGACGGGCGCCAAGGCAGCGGAAAGACGCGAGGGATCGGCCTTCCCCGACGAGGAAGCCCGAAATCTAGGCTCAGCGCGAGCGTGCGAGCTCCGCGGCGATCCACAAGATGGGCGCTTGGCCGTGATTGTCTCCGGTCAGCTTCGGCCGATCGAAGTAGTAGTTCTCTTCGTCATCGACGTACTTGGTCCCGGATTCGGGGTGCGACTCCGGCTTGTACGCCCAATCGCTGATGTCCTGGAGCTTGCCCTGCGCGTCGATCTTCCCGACGAGCGCGAGCCACGCGGCGCGCGCCGCGGGACCATACGTCTCCGGCTCGAGCCAGCCGGCACGAACTCCACTCACGAGAGCGTACGTGAACATCGCGCTCCCGGAGGTCTCCGGCCAGTTGCGCGCGTCGTTGGAGTCGACGACCTGCTTCCACAAGCCAGCACCGGCACCATCCTTGATTTGATAGGTCAAAAGACCGCTCATCGTCTTCTCGTAGCCCTGCCGGATGGCCTCGTAGTTCGCGTGCGCCTGCGGCAGCTCCCGGATGAGCTCGGCCATGCCCGCGGCGAACCAGCCGTTCCCCCGCGCCCACTTGTGATGGAAGTCCTCGTGGTGGTGAAAGAGGCCATCGGTCTGCTGCAGACGATCCAGGTACTGGACCATCGTGGAGGCAGCCGTATCGAGGTACTTGTTCTTCTCCTCGCCCTCTTTGCCCTGCGCTGCCGCGACGCGATACGCTTGGACCTGCAGGGCCGTGATCATGAACATGTCGTCGATCGCGAACCGCTTTTGCGAGTCGATGTTGGCCCGCTGATGGTCGGCGATCGAGAGCCCTTCTTGGGCGTAGCTCGCGTCGTTCGTGTGCAGCGCGATCTCGAGCGGCACGATCCCGAACACGTTCTCGTCGACGTGTCCCTGCCCGGAGAGGAGCTCGTTCCACGTGTTCTTGTAGGGCGCGTACTTGCCGATCAGGTTGTCGAGCCGCGCTTGATTTTCCAAAATGGCGCTAATGGCGAGCGAGCCGTACCAGGCGCACGCAACCTTGTAGTGCTTCGAGTTGTCGAGGTTCTCGCTGGCAAAGACTTGCGCCACCTTGTCGCCAACGGTCTTCGGGTCGGCGCCTTGAGGCCAATCCTGGAAGTGAGCATCGCGCTGGTCCGTCCCCGAGTCGCCGCCAGAGCCGCCAGACCCGCCGTCCGCTCCGGCCGTGCCCACTTCTCCAGCCGTGCCGGCGCTCGCTCCAGCCGCGCCGCCCGCTTGCCCGGCATTGCCGCCGTCGGTGCCGCCGCTGGTGCCACCGCCGCTCGCACCCGCACTACCACCCGTTTCAGCGATCGTTCCTCCGCTCCCGGACATGCCGCCACCACCGCTCGCCCCACCGGGAGCACCGGCCACGCCCCCAGCGGTCGCGCCGCCGCTTCCCGCGTTCATGCCGCCACTGCTCGCAGGTGCCCCGCCCTGAGTCGAGGAAGCGCCCGCGCCAGCGCTTCCGCCGTTCGACGTGCCCGAGGGAGAGCCACCGTTGGCGGAGCTCCCGCCCTGCGCCATGGGATTCGGGGAAGGCTCGGAAGAACCGCACGCGGTCACGAAGAGCGGAAAGCAGAGAAAGAGACGTGCTCTATCCATCCGTGCGAACGGGTTCATCCCACGAGCTCCTTCCAAGCAACGGAGCGGCGACCCCCGAGAAGGCTGCCGCTCGCCGTGTCGCCGGATGCGTATACTACAGCGCGGCAGAGGGGGCAGGCCGGCATCGTCACCCACCCGTGCCCCTTCCCGCGCGAGCAGAGAAACGGCGGAAGGAGGACGCCAGGACCGGCTCCCGCGACGAGGAGCCCGACAATCTGGGGCTGAGCCTGGATTCGCGTGACGCCGGAGGGATGGTCGAAGCCCAAGCGGAGCTCCGGACGCGCTCCCCTTAGGGCGCCCCCCCCGGCCGCGCGCCCGCCGGCAGCAGCCCGGTCGTCGTCACCGCCGCCGCCCCCACCAGCCCG
>CAYYWA010000281.1:0-449 GCA_964475255.1 uncultured Sorangium sp. | reverse complement strand
ATGGGCGATGCCCAAGGGGAGCGCCGGACGCGCTCGCGTTCGGGCGCGCGCCGCGATCGCGAGCACGACGGAAGATCGCCCGCCCCCGGCGGGATGAGCGACGCCGTGCACGCCTCGATCGGCGCCGCCCATCCCGCCCCTGTTTGCCTCCGCTCAGCTGTCTTCGCCTCTCAATGCCTCCATTAAGATGCAGCCCCGACCGCCTGCCGTGTCAAACCACCGAACCGTGCCTCGATGGCATCGAAACCAGCCTCGTGCCGTTCCAAGGTGCACCTCTATATGCCCCGGAGCGCGCTCTCGTATTTGTCGCGACGCCCCTGCGGCAGCGTTCGCACGGCCCACGCCCACCCCGATTCGAGAAGCGCGAGGCGACCACTGAGCCTAGATTTCGGGCTCCTCGTCGGGGAAGGCCGATCCCTCGCGTCTTTCCGCCGCCTTCGCGCCCGTCG
>CAYYWA010000280.1:4623-7573 GCA_964475255.1 uncultured Sorangium sp. | reverse complement strand
CCCATGCCGGCCCCGACCGGCACGGGAGCCGGCGCATAGGCGGGCCCCGCCGCGACCGGAACCGGCGCGGGCGCGGCCACCACCGGCGCGAGCCGCTCTTCACGGGCGGGCGCGCGGCGCTTGCTCCCGCTGCGCACCACGACGACGAGCAACAGCGCGATCACCACCACGCCGAACAGACTGCCGAGGATCCACAGAATCGGAAGCGGCGCGGTCGTGCCCTTGAGCTCGACGATGCTGTGGTTGATCCCGCTCGTTCGGTGCGCCTTGTTGTCGTACACCACCAAACGCACCACGGCCTGCTCGCCGGAGCCGTGCAAAATCGTGTCCTTGTCCGGCGCCTGGAACTTCACGGACGACGACGTCGCCTCAAGCGCGACGCCCTTCATGCCCATCGCCACGAGCTGCTGCTGCGTGCGCTTCGCCTTCTCCACGTCCGAGCCGCCGAGCGCGCTGGGAAGCTGCTGCCCTGCGGGCAGGAAGTAGACCTCGGCGCGGCTCAGATCGCCGCCCCAGCAGAACTCGCCGTACACGCGGAACGTGCCCCCGGGGTACACGCCGCCCTGATGGCGAGCCATCTCGGCCGTGTACTCCAGGTTCACGTCGAGCGGCCACGTCGTCGGATCGATGCCGATCGGCACGTCCCGGAAGCTGTTGTCGCCCAGGATCGGCGGGTTCACCTTGTTGTCGAACACGAGCTTGAAGCTCTGGGTGACCGACGGCGCGAGGCACGAAACCCGCCATTTGACGACGTGCATCTTCGTGAACCGCTGCCGGATCCCGTTCACGATCTGGCTCGCGCGGCTCCCGCCCCCCTCGCGCACCACCGTGAAGAACCCGCCAATCTCCGGATTGGCGATGTTCTGCATGAACTCCTGGCTGTTGAGCTGGAACTCCTGGTACGTCGAGTGCGGGAAATAGATGCTGATCGCGGGGACCGGCGTCTTCGGCAGCGCCGTGTTGTCCTCCGGGAAGCGCCCCTGGCTCAGGTACTTCTGCAGCTCGAGCGCGGCGGGACCGGTCGTGGACGGATCGGCACCGCCGAAGCCGCTCGACAAGAGCACGAGCGCCTGGTGCAGCGGCACCGTCACTCCTTCGCCCGCGTTGCCGAGGGAGCGAAACCCGTCGGTGACGGCCGACTTCAAGATCGTGAGCAGCGGCCGATTGCGCCCCGACGAGGGGAACGTCTCCGGCACGCTCTGCAACACCGTCTGCGCGCGCGCGGCCTGGCTCGCCGGCAGCCACTTCGAGTCTTTGACGACCTGCCGGTCGTTGAAGAACATCACGTTGACGATGTCGTTCGGCCCCATGCTCGTCACGAGCTGCTGGGCGATCCGCTTCGCGTCCTCGAAGCTCCTGCCCATGCGCCGATCGGCGTCGATCAACACCAGCCAGGCCGTGCCCACGCCGGGCTGCCGTTGGCTCTCGCCCCAGCTCGCGTGCGACACGTACTTCGCCGGGAAGTCCGTGCCGTCCACGGTCACCGTGAAGAGCGCGTGCTTCTCCGGAAACGGGAACGGCGCGTAGAGCGCGAGCGGGCGCTCGAGCGCCTCGCTCATGCAATCGAACCGGCTGTTGCCCGTTTTCGTGGCGCAGTGGGCGATCGCCTCGCTCACGCGCTTGCTCTGCGCGATGTCGATGACGGGCGTGAGCACCGGATTTTGGTTCTGCTCGGCCGCCCGCGGATCGATGCGCAGGATGCGCGCCTCGGGGGCCGCGAGCGCCGCCGGGGCCCACAGCGCGAGGAGAACCCAGACCAAGTGCCGGACGATGCGATGGTGCAGGGGGGAGAGCTGTCGCATGATTTTGGAAGGTCGTTCGGTTCGGGAGAGCGGGTCCCGGAGCTTCCGAACGCCACCGCGGTTCAAGGCCTAAGGGCCCGCGCGGGCCGGCGATGAGCGCGGCCGCGGGCCCCAGGTCGAGAAACCTCATCCCCGGACACCAGCGCGCGAGCCTTGTGCCGCGAAGCTGCCGGGTCCCTCATCAGCGGTGTGGCGCGTCGCACGCGCACGGTCATAGGCGGGAAGCTCCGAAGCCCCGAGCATCGCCGCTCTTTTCGGGAACGGCAAGCACACGATCTCGCTCCCCGTTGACGCCTGGCATGCCCCGCTCCTCGCGGTGGGGGCGAGGGGTCAGGGGAGGTCGAGTGTGGGAGCGCGCGCCGGAAGCGCCAGGGGCTGCCCCAGTTCTGCACCACCCCCGGGCAGCCCAGGACGGCGGTTCAGCCCTGCACCACCGCTGGGCTCCCAAATCTCGCCCGCACAGCGCTCGCGCATCCGCTGCAACGCGTATCGCCCGCAAAAAGGAGCAGTTGTTTTGGGGTTGGGGCCCCAAAACCTGGGGGTGAGGCTCCGCCGGATTCACTCCGGCGGAGCGGGGGGGGGGGGCCCCGGGGGGAAGGCGGGGTGGGGGCGCCCCGCGGCGGGGGCGGGGCCGCCGGGGTCTCCCGGCGGGGGGGGGGGGGGGGGCGCCCCGGCTGGCGGGAAAGGGAGCGTGCCGGTGCTGCCCCGCGGCAGTACACCGGCGAAGCCGGTCGTCTCAAAAGCTGCGCAGGCAACCTTTGAGACGCGGCACTAGCGATCCTTTTCGTCTTGGACGCGGGCGGCCTTGCCGGACAGCTCGCGGAGGTAGAAGAGCCGCGCCCGCCGCACGACGCCGCGCGAGATGACGTCGATCTTCTCGAGACGCGGGGAGTGCAGCAGGAAAACGCGCTCGACGCCGACGCTGAAGCTCACCTTGCGCACCGTGAACGTGGAGCGGATCCCCGCCCGGTGCCGCTTGATGACCACGCCGCGGAAGATCTGGATGCGCTCCTTGTCGCCCTCCACGATCTTGTAGTGCACGGCGACGGTGTCCCCGACGCGGAACTCCGGAAGGTCGTTGCGGAGCCCGGCGGATTCGATTGCGGTGATCTTGGAGAGCGTGGCCATGGGACTTCTCGGGGTCGGTG
>CAYYWA010000280.1:0-4613 GCA_964475255.1 uncultured Sorangium sp. | reverse complement strand
GAGGGGGCCCGGGGCCGCCGCGGCTCCCCGACGCTCGCGACCCGCGCGTCGCAACTTGACGAGACGGCGGCGGGAGGCTAATCCGCCCGCTCCCAGCGGCAAGAGCGGTCCGCGGGGGCCCGCCGGAACGGCGGCCCATCGACGACGACGAGGAAGACGATGAACCAGTACCCCGGTGTGATCGGGCGCAAGCTCGGAATGACCCAGGTGTTTGCGGAGGACGGCTCCGTGATCGCGTGCACCGTGGTCGAATCGAAGCCCGTCATCGTCGGCAAGCGCACGCGCGAGAAGGACGGCTACGACGCGCTGATCCTCGGCATCGGCGAGCCCAACCCGAAGCGCCTCGGCAAGGCGCTCACCGGCATGTTCCAGAAGGCGAACGTCGCGCCGCGCCGCACGCTGCGCGAGCTGCGCTGCACGGCGGAGTACGCCGCCGGCTTCGAGGTGGGCCAGGAGCTCAAGCTCGAGCAGGTGTTCCAGGTGGGCCAGTTCGTGGACGTTCAGGGCGTCTCGCGCGGCCGCGGCTTCACGGGCGTCATGCGCCGCCACAACTTCGCGGGCAACGTGCAGACGCACGGCACGCACGAGTATCGCCGCCACGGCGGTTCCATCGGCACCCGCCTCACCCCGGGCCGCGTGAAGCTCGGCACCCGCATGGCCGGGCACTCGGGCGCGGAGACGTTCAGCGTCCTCAGCCAGCGCGTCGTCAAGGTGCTCCCCGAGGAGAATCTGCTGTTCATCCGCGGCGGCATCCCGGGCCCGCGCGACGGCCTCGTCGTGGTTCGCGGCGCGGCGAAGCGTGCCGGCGGCATCCCGAAGCCGAAGGCCGAGACGACCGGCGGTAAGAAGAAGAAGTGAGCGACGCGCTCGCCGGGCCGTTTCGGCCCTGGCTCGGAGAGCGCATCCTCGAAGACGGCCCCGAGCTGCTCGTCGTCGACAAGCCGAGCGGCATCGTGGTCCACGGGGGCGGTGTGCCCCGCGCGGACGTCGTCGGCCGCCTGAAACGCGTGCTCGAGGCGCGCGGCGACGATCCGTACCTCGGACTGCACCATCGCCTCGACGTCGGAACGTCGGGGGTGCTCGCGTTCGTGCGCAACCGCGCGCTGAACGCGGCCGTTCAGCGCGACTTCGAGACGGGCGCCGTGCGCAAGCGCTACGTCGCCGCCGTCGAGCCGCCGAGGCACCTCTTTCGCACCGATCGCCCGCTCGTCCTCGAGCACCGGCTCGCGTTCGACGGCGAGAGCGCGCGGGTCGTCGCGCGCGGCGGAAAGCAGAGCCGCACCAGCGTGCGCGCGCTCGAGCGCGTGGGCGCGCGCGTGCTCGTCGAGGCCGTTCCCCTGACGGGCCGCACGCACCAGATCCGCGCGCAGCTCGCGGCGGTGGGCGCTCCCATCGCGGGCGACCGCGCCTACGGCGGGCCCGCCGCTGCGCGCTTGCTCTTGCACGCGGCCGCGCTCGAGCTGCCGGGGCTCGGTCGGCGCTTCGAAGCCCGAGTGCCAGAGCTCTTCTCGCGGTGGGTCGCGGGCGAGCCCGACGCGCTCGGCGGGCGCGACGAGCTCGTGCGACGCTTCTCCGACGCCGCGTGCCGGCGCTTTCCGCTCGTCGGGATCACCGAGGCGATCCGCTGGGTCAACGGGGTGGGCGACGAGCTCGCGGGCGTGGTCGTCGACCTGTACGGCGCGCACGCGACGCTCGCCGTCTCGAGCGCCGAGGCGATCGCGCGCAGCGACGAGCTCGCGGCGGTGCTCGCCGAGCTCGGTGTGCGTGGCGTCTACCTGAAAGTGCGCGAGCGCATCGATCTGCGGCTCGCTCGAAAGCGCGCGCTCTTCCCGCCGGAGCCCGTGGTGGGCGCGGCCGCTCCCGAGCTCGAGGTCGAGGAAGACGGGCTCCGCTTTCGCGTCGCGCTCGGCGATGGGCTCTCCACGGGGCTGTTCATCGATCAGCGAGACAATCGCCGGCGCGTCCGCGAGCTCGCGCAGGGCAAGACGGTGCTCAACCTGTTCTCGTACACGTGCTCGTTCAGCGTCGCCGCGGCGAAGGGCGGCGCGCGGCGCGTGACGAGCGTGGACGTGTCCGGGCGGGCGCTCGCGCGGGGCGTCGACAACTTCCACGCGAGCGGCCTCGATCCGACGCCGCACGCGTTCTTGCGCGAGGACGCGGTGCGGTTCCTCGAGCGCGCGGGGCGGCGCGGGGATCGCTTCGACATCGTCGTCCTGGATCCGCCGAGCTTCGCGAGCGGCAGGCGCGGAAAGGCGCTCAGCGCGGAGCGCGACGCCTCGCGGCTCGTTCGGCTCGCGCTCGCGGTGGTCGCGCCGGGCGGCGTGCTGCTCGCGGTCACCAACCACCGCGGCACGGCTCCCGCGACCCTGAGACGACTCGTGCTCGAGGCCGCGCGCGCCGAGGCGCGTCCCGTGAAGAGCGCGCGGCTGCTTCCGCCCGGGCTCGATTGCCCGGACGGCCCGGACGGTCCCGAGCCGAGCAAGAGCGTGCTAGTCCGCCTCGGGTGACCCGCAAGAACCCCTACGCCGGCGCCGACGCGCGCACGCGGGCGGCCAAGGCGCGCGGCTACCCGGCCCGCAGCGTGTTCAAGCTCGAGGAGATCGATCGACGGCTCTCGCTGCTCCGCTCGGGGCAGCGCGTGCTCGATCTCGGCGCGGCTCCGGGCTCCTGGTCGCTCTACGCGAGTCAGCGCGTCGGGCCCGCGGGGCGCGTCCTCGCCGTCGATCTCCAGGAGCTCCGGCAGACGTTCCCCGACACGGTCCGCGTGCTGCAGGGGGACGCGCTCGACCTCGCGAACGAAGCGCTCGCCGAGTTCGCGCCCTACGATCTCGTGCTGAGTGACATGGCGCCGAACACGTCGGGCAACAAGGTGCGCGATCAAGCGCGGAGCGCGGAGCTCTTTCGGCGCGCGCTCGCCGTGGCCGAGGCGCTCGGACGCCCCGGCTCCTCGTTCGTCGGCAAGCTCTTCATGAGCGACGAGTTCCAGGACGTCCGCGCGGCGCTCGCTCGCGCGTACGAGCGCGTTCAGGTGATTCGCCCCTCGGGCACGCGCGCGCAAAGCTCGGAGCTGTTCCTCGTGGGCATCGGGCTCAAAACGCACTCTCCCCGGTGAGCGCCTTGCCGAGCACGAGCGTGTGCACCTCGTGCGTGCCCTCGTAGGTGTACACGCTCTCGAGGTTCAGCATGTGGCGGATCACCGGGTACTCGAGCAGGATCCCGTTCGCGCCGAGGATGCCGCGCGCGCGGCGAGCGATCTCGAGCGCGGCGCGCACGTTGTTGCGCTTGCAGAGCGAGACCTGCTCCGGCGCGAGGCGCCCCTGCTTCTCTTTGAGCCGCCCGTAGTGCAGCGCGAGCAGCTCCGCCTTCACGAGCTCGGAGGTCATCTCCACGAGCGCGTCCTGGACGAGCTGCTTCTTCGCGATGGGGACTTCGAACTGGATTCGCTCGCGCGCGTACGCGATCGCGCACTCGACGCAGGCGCGCGCGGCGCCTACGGCTCCCCACGAAATCCCGAAGCGCGCTTCGTTGAGGCAGCGTAGGGCCGCGCCGAGGCCCGGCTTGCTCTCGAGCAACGCGGACGCCGGCACGCGACAGTCGGTGAGCACGACCTCGCCGGTCTCGCTCGAGCGCAGGCTCATCTTGCCGTGGATGCGTCGCGCTTCGAAGCCCGGGCGATCGCGCTCGACGACGAAGCCGCGGATCGACTCGGGCCCGCCGCCGTCGACCTTCGCCCACACCACGCAGAGGTCGCAGAACGGCGCGTTGGTGATCCACATCTTCGTGCCCGAGAGCACGAACGCGTCGCCGTCGCGCCGCGCGCGCGTCTGCATCGAGGCCGGGTCCGAGCCGCTGTCGGGCTCGGTGAGGCCGAAGCAGCCGATGAGCTTGCCCTTGGCCATCTCGGGCAGATACTTCTGCTTCTGCGCTTCGGTGCCGAAGGCGGCGATCGCGTACATCGCGAGCGAGCCCTGCACGCTCACGAAGCTCCGGAGCCCGCTGTCCCCGTACTCGAGCTCTTCGAGGACCAGGCCGTACGCGACGGGGCCCATCCCGGCGCAGCCGTAGCCCTGGATGCTCGCGCCGAGCAGGCCGAGCTCGGCGATTTCGGGGATCAGGTCGCGCGGAAACTCCTCACGCTCGTAGAGCTCGGCCGCGCGCGGCAGGTAGCGCTCTCGCACGAAGCGGCGCACGGCGTCGCGGCCGAGGCGCTCTTCCTCGCCGAGCTCGGCGTCGCGGGCGGACAGCGCGTCGATCGAAATCGCATCCATCTCGGTCATTGAAGCATTCTTCGCGGCGCCCTGCCCACGGTCCGCCTCGCGCGGCGCTTCGGGCCCCGAAGGCCGGACCCGCGTCCGCTCTCACCCGGAGCACGCTCGGGATCGCCGGGCTGTTGCGATGGGCACTTTCGGCTACGATGCGCGCCATCGTGCGGTCCGCGCGCTCCGTTGGTTCAGGTGGGCTGCCGCCGTGGGTGCGCTCGTTCCTCGGAACCGTGTTCGTGGCGGTGGTCGTGCTCCTCGCCGTGCCGCTGGGAGCGGCTTCCGATGCGGGAGCTCCCGGCGAAAGCCAGGCGAGCGGCGGAACGCGCGGCGCGGGGGCGCTGGCTCCGGGCG
>CAYYWA010000279.1:0-7607 GCA_964475255.1 uncultured Sorangium sp. | reverse complement strand
CGCTCGGCGAGGAATGCGACGATGGCAACACCGACAACACCGACGCTTGCACGAACGCCTGCTTGAAAGCCCGCTGCGGTGACGGCGTGCGCCAGGCCGGCGTGGAGGAGTGCGACGCGGGCGAGCCCGAGGCGGCCCTGAACGGTGGTGACAGCGACGACGGCTTCGACGACGCTCCGGGCTATTGCTCGAACACGTGCGAGCTGCAGTGCTTCCCGAATCCGAACCGCGCCTGGGCGGACACTTGGGAGGACGAGACGTGCGTGTTCGTGCCGGAAGTGCCGGGTGACACGACGGGTAACGTGTACGACGAGGTCGCCACCCGCGGCTTCGTCGAGGCGCAGACGTACTGCGAGAGCCTCGGCATCGGCGCGAACCTCGTGAAGATCGACAGCGAGAGCAAGAACGAGTTCGTGTACGACCTCGTCAAGGCATCGTTCGACGCGAGCCCGGACCCGTACCTGGTCAACGCCGCGTTCTGCGAGCGCATCTACGCTGCCTACGACCCGGTAGAGGACACGTACACCTGCTACGACGGTTCCGGGAATGGCGACGAGGTCGCGTGCCCCGAGAGCATTGCCAAGTTCCTCGACTGGTACACCAGCGGGATCCCCGAGGTATGCACCGAAATCACACCGTGCCAGGTCCCGAACGACAACGACGGTCTCGATGAAAATGACCCCGACCCGAGCCAGTACTTCTTCTGCACGGACACGCGGTACCCGTACTGGATTGGCCTGTACGACGACCACACCCAGCGAGTCGATCCGCCGGGCCGCTGGAAGTGGATCGGCGATGGCAGTGCGGTGAGCGGCGGCAACAACGGTGGCGGCAACCCGCTCTGGCTCTCGGGTGAGCCGGACGACAGGGACAACGACACCACGACTCCTGGAGAGCAGGACTGCGGTGCGTTGTTGGGGGGCGATGCCGACGGCCAGGTCGGTGAGTGGGCGGACGAAAGCTGCAGCGCGAACTACCGCTTCGTCTGCGAGTTCCCGCTCCAGCGGTCGCCGTGACTCGTGAGGCGCGGTGAGGCTGCCCTCGGGCTCGTGACCCCGGGGCGGCCTCGCCGGTAGGGCGGCGTAGGCCGCCCACGAACAGCGACGGAGCCCCTGCCGGACAATCCGGCGGGGGCTCCGTTTTTCGTGTGCGTCATCCGGACCGGTGGCGCCGCAATTCCGGTGTCGTCCTGGCACCGTGGGGTGCAACGCCCGACGCTAGTCGGGGCGCTCTGGCGGTGCGGCGGGCGGTCGGACGCGGATCGTGCGAATGCGCCGGGGAGAGGCGTCGAGGACCTCGAGCACGACGCCGTCGTCCAGGGTGAAGGATTCGCCCGCCGCGGGCATGCGTCCGGCGCGAGCCAGGACCAGGCCGGCCACGGTGGTCCACGGGCCCTCGTCCGGCAGGTCGAAATCGAGCTCGCGGTTCAGCTCGCGGATGGCGGTCACTCCCTCGACGACGACGGAGCCGTCGGCATCCGGCGTGAGGACCTGGGCGAGCTCGCGCTCGTGCTCGGTGAAGATCTCGCCGACGAGCTCTTCGATGAGATCTTCGATCGTGACGATGCCCGCCATCCCGCCGTGCTCATCGACGACGATCGCGAACGGAACGCGCCGCGCGCGCATCTCCTGGAGCAGCTCGACCGCCTTCTTGGACTCGGGCACGAAGAACGGCGGCCGGATCACGTCCTCGAGGACGATGAGCTTTCCTTCCCACGCGAGCGCGAGCAAATCCTTGATGGCGATGTAACCGACGACGTTGTCGATCCGCCCCTGGTACACGGGCATTCGGCTCTTCGTGTGCTCGAGCAGGATGCGGCGGAGCTCGTCGAAGCTCGCGGCTCGCGAGATGGCCACCACGTCTTGGCGCGGCACCATCACGTCCGCCGCGGTGAGCTCGGGGAGCTCGAGGGCCCGCGTCGCGATCTCGGCGGCCCCGGGGTGGACGGCTCCGGCCTGTGTCGCTTCCTCGACGAGCTGCTGGAGCTCCTCGACGGAGTGGCGCGTCTCCGCGAACGTCGTCTGATCGCCGAAGGGCTTGAGCAGGAGGTTGGCGCTCGAGCTGAGCAGCCACACCAAGGGCCGCGTCAGATACGAGAGCCCGAGCAACGGCCTCCCGACGAAGAGCGCGTAGCGCTCCGCGGCGCGGAGCGCGAGCGACTTCGGCACGAGCTCGCCGAGCACGATCGAGAGGTACGACACGGCCGCGATCACCAAGGCGAGCGCGAGCCCCTCGGCGTGCTCGGCGAGCCAGGCGATCTCGGCGAGCAGCGGCTCGATCCGCTTGGCGAGGGACGCGCCGCCGAACGCCGCCGCGGTCGCGCTGACGACGGTGATGCCGATCTGCACCGTGGCCAAAAAGCGCTCCGGCTGTTTCCGGAGCGCGAGCACGGCCCGCGCGCTGCTGCGGCCCTCCTCGGCCAGCTCCTGAATGCGAGTCCTGCGGAGGGCCACCACCGCGATCTCCGACCCGGCGAAGACGGCGTTGCAGAGCGTGAGGAAGACGATGACGAGGACGTCGCGCAGGCTCATGGCGTACTGGCCCGTTCGAGGAGAAAACCTGGCATGGCGAGCCCGAGCCATGCCGGGGCGGCGGCGTCACGCGACAGGGGCCGACCACCCGGTCATCGACGCACCCTGGCCGCCTCCACCACGCAGGGCGGGGTCCCGAGGAAGCGGCCGACAGCGCGCAGCGTAGAGGAGCATGGGGCATCGAAGCGCCGAGTGGCGCACTTCGGAATACAGGCCGAGTCGGCGGGGCCCCGCTGTGGGGCCGATTCCGCGTGGGTGCTTCCCGAGGCGAGGCGGGAGCCGGCCCTGGATCGCCCTTGTCGAGAGATTTGCGCGGATGCGATAAGCTGTGCCCGGTTCCGGGCGTTACTCTCAAGTAACATGAGCTCTTCGCGCCCGGTGCGCTTCATGCCGCGCGTTCTCGTCGTCGAAGATTCGTTCAGTACCCGGGGGTTCGTCCGGGCGACCCTGGAGTCCGGATTCGGGCCGGAAAGTATCGAGGTGGTCGAGGCGGAGAGCGGCTTCGACGCGCTCCGGCTGCTCCCCCGGGGCAGCTACGACCTCGTGATCACGGACATCAACATGCCGGACATCAACGGGCTCGAGCTCGTTCAGTTCATCCGGCAGAGCGATCGCCACCGCGGGACGCGGGTGGTGCTGATTTCCACACAGTCGTCCGAGCGAGACCGCGCGCGCGGTATCGCCCTCGGAGCCGACGCCTATCTCGCCAAACCGTTCACGGAGGAGCAACTCCGCGCGGTCGTCGCGGAGCAACTCGACGGCTCGCGCTCCGGGGGATCATGAAAGGATTGTCCCGCCCGCTCCAGGGCAGCCATGGCTGAGCTCACGGACAAGGCACGAGAGGAGTTTTTCTCCGAGGCGAGCGACATCATCGAGGCGTTCTCGCGCAACCTGCTGCTGCTCGAGGGGGCAGGGCGCGAGGGGGAGCCCGATCCCGCGCTCGTGAACGAGGCGTTTCGCGCCGTTCACACGCTGAAGGGGCTCGCCGGGCTGTTCGGCGCCGTTCGGCTCGGCACGCTCTCGCACCGGCTCGAGGATTTGCTCGACGCGCTCAGGCTCGGCCGGCGCGAGCTCACGTCCGAAGTGCTCGACGTGCTGTTCGCCGCCGTCGACGTGTTCACGGTCGTGCTCGAGGCCGAGCGCACGGGAGAAAAGGAGACGCTGCCGGCGCTCGAAGCGCTCTACACGGAGCTCGAGCGCATCGGGACGGCGGAGCCCGCGGACGCGGGAGGCGTGCTCGACTACGAGCTGGATGCGGGGATGCTCGCCGTGCTCACGGAGTACGAAGAGCACCGGCTGCACGCGAACATTCAGCAGAACATGCGCCTGTACCGGCTACGGGTGCAGTTCGACCTCGCGAGCATCGACAAGTCGCTCGACGAGATCAAAGACCGCGCTCGGCAGCACGGGGAAATCATCACGTACCTCCCCACGGGCTCCGCGGCGAGCGCGGACCGGATCGAGCTCGACATTCTGCTCGCGTCGAAGAGCGACCTGGCCACGCTGATCGGCGCGCTCGGCGCGGACCACGTGGTCGTCGAGGACATCCCGCGCAAGCGGCGCTCGCTCGATCGACCGACGCCCGCCGAGGCGACGACCGGCGCGGCGGCCCCGCGAGAGGAGTCCAGCACGCCGCTCACCGCCCCGGGCGAGCGCGCGCTGATGGACCGGGAGCGCTCGCTCAAGTCGCTCACGCAGACGGTTCGCGTCGATATCCGACGGCTCGACCACCTCATGAACATCGTGGGCGAGCTCAACATCGTCCGCAGCTCGCTGTCGCGCCTCTCGGATCGCGTGCGCAGCGAGGGACAGCGGGCGCTCGCCGCCGAGCTCACGCGCCTGCACCGCGCCTTCGATCGCCGCCTGAGCGAGATGCAGGAGGGGATCCTCGAGGTGCGCATGGTCCCGCTCGGGCAGGTGTTCGAGCGGCTCGCGCGCGTCGCGCGGCAGATCAGCCGCGAGCTCGACAAGGAGATCCGCCTCGTGATCACGGGGGCGGAGACGGAGATCGACAAGCTGATCGTGGAAGAGCTGAGCGATCCGCTCATGCACATGATCCGCAACGCCATCGATCACGGCATCGAGCCCAAGGAGCAGCGCTCGGCCGTGGGCAAGCCCGAGGCCGGCACGATCGCCCTGAACGCCTACCAGAAGGGCAGCCACGTGATGATCGAGGTGGAGGACGACGGGCGCGGCATCGACGAGACCTCGCTCGTCAACAAGGCGCTCAAGCTCGGCTTGATCGAGTCCTCCGACGTGGAGCAGCTCACGCGCGAGGAGGCGCTCGGCCTCGTGTTCTTGCCGGGGCTCTCGACGCGCGAGACGGCGAGCGACGTCTCCGGGCGCGGCGTCGGGATGGACATCGTCAAGACGAACATCGCCAAGATCGGCGGCGTGATCGACGTGCACAGCGAGAGCGGCATCGGCACGAAGATGACCATCACGCTGCCGATCACGCTGGCGATCGTGAGCGCGCTGATGGTGCGCGTGAGCACGCACGTGTTCGCGGTTCCGCTCGCGACGGTCTCGGAGGCGCTCAACTTCGATCGGGAGATGGTGCGCACCGTGGACGGACGCGAGGTGATCACCCTGCGCGGCTCGACGCTGCCGATCTGCCGCCTCGAGCGGATGTTCGAGCTCGAGCGCACCGACAGCGCGCCGACCCGCGGCTTCGTGGTCGTGGTGGCGCTCGGGACGCGGCGCCTCGGCCTGGTCGTGGACCATCTCTTCGGACAGGAGGACATCGTGATCAAGCCGCTCGGCAAGTCGCTGAGCCGCGTTCGGGGTTTCGCCGGGGCGACCGAGCTCGGCGATCAGCGCGTCGGGCTCGTGCTCGACACGGCGGCGCTGATCGAGGAGGTGCTGTCGAGCAGCGACGGGGTCCGTGAGCGGCTGGGGGTGACCCATGCCTGACATCGTGCGGGCGCCGGGCGCGCGGGTGATTCGGCGCGGCGTCGAGCGCGGGCCCGTGCGCGAGTTTCTGGTGTTCTCGCTGGCCTCGGAGCTCTACGGCGTCGAGCTCGCCCGCATTCGGGAGATCCTGAGCCCGCCACCCGTGACGCACGTTCCCCGATCGCCGCCCGAGGTGGTCGGTGTGTGCAGCGTGCGCGGCCTCCTGGTCACCGTGGTGGATCTCCGGCGGAAGCTGCGCGTCGAGGAGCGCCCGCTCGGCCGTCGCGCGCGGATTCTGCTCGCGCTCGCGCAGTCCGGCGAGACGATCGGCCTCTTGGTCGACGAGGTGAAGCAGGTGATGCGCCTCGGCGACGGCGAAATCGAGCCGAGCGCGAACGCGCTGGGCGGCGACCTGTCCGAGCACGTGCTCGGTATCGGCCGCTCCCAGGACATGTTCCTGATTCTGCTCGATCTTTCGGCAATCGTGAGCTCTTGACGTGGCAAACTCGAGAAAGCGCCCGGACCCGCAGAAAAGCTTCGTCGGCTTCGTCGTCGGCGAGGTCGCTTATGCCGTGCCGATCGGGTCCGTCCGGGAGATCGTGAATCCGGTGCCGCTCACCGAGCTCCCGCACGCGCCGCAGTCGGTCGCCGGCGTGATGGACCATCGCGGCGAGGTCGTCCCCATCGTGGACCTGCGGGTGCGCTTCGGGCTGCCGCCGGTGGCGCCGTCTCGGCGCACGAAATGGATTCTGATCGAGGTGGAGGGGCGGAGCGTCGGGCTCACCGTGGATCGCGTGACGGGCGTGTTCGGCTATTCCGGCGAGCTCCGCTCCGCGCCCACGCTCGGGGCGGGGGACGAGGCGCGGGGCGTCGTCGGCGTCGCGTCGATCGGCGGCTCGCTCGTGTTCGTGCTCGACGTCGGTCGCTTCGACGTGCTCACCCTCTCCTTGCGGGCGGAGGAGCTGCTCGCGGAGGCGAGCGCGGCGGAGGAGGCCTCCTGATGCAGAGCAGCGACCTCGAGAGCCTGCTCGCCTCCCGCGATCCCGAAGAACGCCGCCAGGCCACCGCGTCCCTGTTCGGGCGCGCGTCGGATTCGCCGGCCGGGGCGGCTCGGCTCGTGCTCCGGGCGCTGGGTGACGACGACTGGCGCGTGCGCAAAGAGGCGGTCGCCGCGGCGCTCGCGCTCTCACCGAGCCGCGAGCTGCTCGATCAGCTCGTCAGCGCGCTCGGGGCCGGCGACAACGTCGGGCTGCGCAACGCTGCGGTGGAAGCGATCGCGGGGTACGGCCAGGAGGCGGTCGAGGCGCTGTTGCAAGCGCTGCCGTCGCTCGACGCCGACGGCCGGAAGCTCGCGGCCGAAGCGCTCGGGCGCACGGGTCGGGACTCCGCCGTTCCCGTCTTGGTCCCGTTGCTCCGTGACGAGGACCCGAACGTGCGGATCGCCGCGGTCGAAGCGCTCGCCACGGTGGGCCGCGCGGGCATCGGCGAGGTCGTGCCGCTGCTCGAGAGCTGTCTCTACTCGGACGAGCCGCTGCTCGTGCTCGCGGCGCTCGACGGCCTGAACGCGCTCGGCGCGGTGTTGCCGTTCGGCACCGTTTCGCGGTTCTTCGAGAGCGCGCTGCTCAAGCGCTCCGCGCTCGTCGCCGCGGGGCGCACGCGCGACCCGCGCGTCGTCGCGCCGCTGCTCGAGTGCCTCGAGACGGCGACGGGACGCGGGTTCCTCGACCTCGTGTTCTCGCTCTGCGAGCTCGCGCGCGGGCGCCGCGCCGGCGACGAGCTGCGGAGAGCCGGGGCGCTCCTGTCGACGAAGACCAGCGCGCGGCTCGCGGCGCTCGTGAACGACGAGTACACGCACGAGGAGCTGCGGCGGGCCGCGCTCGTCGGGGTCGCGGCGCGCGGGCGCGACGGCGCGGTGGCGCGCGCGCTCGGGGCGCTCTCCGACGAGCGCTTCTTGGCCGAAGCCCACGAGGCGATCGAGCTGCTCGGGGACACGGCGCTCGCCGCGCTCGTGCGCGCGGTCAGCGAAGGGGACGAGGCGGAGCGAGCGAGCTGTCTCGCCGTGCTCGCCCGCGTCGCGACCGAGGGCACGCGCGAGGACGTCGCCGCGGCGGCGCTCGCCGCTCTCTCGGATCCGTCCCCGGAGGTGGAGCGGCAGGCGTTCGCGGTGCTCGCTCGCTTCGGCGA
>CAYYWA010000278.1:0-7650 GCA_964475255.1 uncultured Sorangium sp. | reverse complement strand
CTCCTCGAGCGCCCCCTCTCCGCCCTCGAGCTGCCCACCCGCACCCTGAACTGGGCCGAACAGAACGGCGTGCGCACCGTACGCGATCTCGTCGCGGTCCACCCGGACGTCTTCGCCACTCAGCGCAACATCGGCCGCGGCTCGCTGCGCGAAACGCGCGCCGCGCTCGAAGCGGCCTTCGGAAAGGAGTGGGAAGAGGTGTGGCACGCGCTCCCCGCTCCCAAGCAAGGTCCCTCCGAAATCGAGGCCGAGGATGCCGGCATCGAGACCCACGAGGCTGCCGTCGGCGCGAGCGACGGCCCCGTCACCTGGGCCTCGGCGCTCGCCACCATCCCGGAGAAGCTCCGCTCCGCACCGCTCGACGAGGTCGAGCTCCCGACCCGGATGCGGAACTACTGCGAACAGCACCAGCTCACGACCCTCGAGCAACTGCTGAGCGTGCCCGCGCACCAACTCCTCGAAGCCAAGAACATCGGCCGCACCTCGCTCCGCACGACGCTCGCGGCGCTCCGCGACTACGTCGAGAGGGTCGAGCGTGCTCCCGAGGATGCCTCCTTCCTCGAGAGCTGGAAGCGCCGCCTGCACGCGCTCGAGCCGCTCCTGCGCCTCATCGTCACGCGCCGCGCCGGCGTCACGGGCGAGCCGGAGAAGCTCGAGTCCCTCGGCGAAATGCTCGGCGTCACGCGCGAGCGCGTGCGCCAGCTCGAGGTCGATGCGCTCGAGTCGCTCGGCCGTCAACAACGCTGGCTCTCCGGCATCCACGCGCGCCTCAGCACGGCGTTCGCCGGCGCACGCAGCGTGCCGCTCGAGCTGCTCGAAGAGGACCCGTGGTGGCACGGCATCGGCCAGCATCGCGCCACGTTGAAGTACGTCTGCGAAAAGCTCCTCGGCGACCGCTATCACCTCGTCACGATCCACGAGAAGGTGTGCCTCGCGCTCTTCCGGCAAGACGCGCTCGACGCGGCCCGCTCCGCGCTCTTCGCCCAAGTGCGCGACCTCGAGTTTCCCGCGCGGCTCGAGGCGATCCACGAGCTCATCGCCGCGGCCACTGCCGAGCTCGGCGGTCCGGTGCGCGAGCTGCTCACCGAGGAGCTCGAGGAAGACTTCGTCTTCGACGAAGCCGATCGGCACCGCGTGCTCGGCCTCGGCCGGAACCGGACCCAAGAGATCCTCGCGTTCCTGCGCGCCGCGCCCGAGCCCGTGCGCGTCGGAGAAATCGAAGAGCGCTTCGGCCGCGGCTCCCTGCCGGCCGACGTCCTCTACTTCAGCCGCGGCGTGGTCGGGCTCAAGCAGCACTTCCCCGACTTCGAGCAGTGGCAAGAACGGCTCGTTCCGCGCTGCGTCGATCTCATGCAGGAGGGCCCGCCCGGGCGGCAGTGGCTCGTTCCCGAGCTGCTCGAAGCGCTCGCGGAAACCGTCGAGCTCCCCGACTGGCTCAAGCACTGGCGGCTCGCGAGCCTCCTCCGGACGAGCGGCAAGGTGCGCTACCTCGGTCGTCTCCGTGTCTCCCTCCTCGACTCCGAGGCCTCCACGGAACGCATCCACGTCGCCGATCGGCTCCACGACGTGCTGAACGAAGCGGGGCGTCCGCTGCCGCTCGAGGAGATCCGAACGCTCGCCACGCGCGCGACCGACATCGCCGAGCAGACCCTCCGCGCGACGCTGCTCTACAGCCCGTTCGTCAAGCTCGACGCGGACCTCTACGGGCTCCTGGAACGCGACGTTCCGGGCGGCGCCGACGCGATCGCGCTCGCTGCCGACGCCGTCGCCGCACACCTCGAGCAGACCGGCAAGGGGCTCACCCAGTACCAGGCCGAAATGCTCGTGCGTCAGCTCTCCTCGGTTCATGCCCCATGGTCCACGGACCTCATCCGCAGCGTGCTCCGCAACGAGCCGCGGTTGCACCTCTCGCGTGGCGGCGGCGTCGGCCTCAGCGAGTGGGACGACGTCCGGGCCCCCACGCGCGCGGCGGTGCTCCAGCGCCTGCTCGACGAACGCGGCGAGCTCCCCGTGACCGAGCTCGACGCGCGCACGACCGAGCTCTTCGGCAAGCCGTTCACCCCCGCGGCACTGAACCTCGAGTGCCAGAAGCTCGGCTTCGAGGTCGTCGACGGCCTCATCCGAAAACCCGTCGACGACGATGCGCCCCCGCCCTCGCGCGTCCTCTCCGCGGCGGTTCCCGGCATCCCTGCCGAAGCGCGCCAGCTCTTCGAAGAGCTGCTCGCCGAGCCCGAGCTCTCCGTCGACCAGCTCCGGCGCGCCATCGACGCCCACGTCGAGGCGTTCGAGCGCGAGTTCCAGGTCAACGAGTTCGCCGACCTCGCGCTCGCCAAGGAGCTCGCCGCGCTCTGTTCCTCGTTCCTCGACCGCTTCCCCGAGTGGTCCGCCGACAAGCGCCGCGTGGCGCAGGCCGGCATCCGCTACTTCGTCAACCCCGACGATTACGAAGACGACTTCGGCATCGGCGGCCTCGACGACGATCGCCAAGTGCTCGCGGCCGTCGCAGAGCACCTCGGCGCGCCCTTCACGGCTCAGGGCTCGGTTGCGTAGCCCGGTGCCGAAACGGCGCTTTCCGTTCCAGCCCCCGGCTGGTATGCGACGAGGTCGTTTCCCGTGATGCCCCTCGGTCGCCCGCGTTCCGCTCGCTCCGCTCCCTTCACCTCCCCCGCGCTACAAGCCGCCTTCGCCCCCGGAGCCCGCGTCGTGGCTCGGGACGAGGAGTGGGTCGTGCGGCGCGCCGAGCCGACCTCGACGGGGCACGTCGCCGTCCACGTGACGGGCCTCTCCGAGCTCGTTCGCAACAAGGACGCCATTTTCCTGACGGATCTCGACGAGATCCGCGTGCTCGAGCCCGAGCACACGGCGCTCGTGCCCGACCGCTCGCCGCAGTACCGCCGCACGCGGCTCTACCTCGAGAGCTTGCTCCGGAGCTCACCCCCCTCGGACCAACGCCTCTACGTCGGCCACCGCGGCGCCATGAACGGCGCGCGCTACCAGCTCGTGCCCGCGGCCAAGGCGCTCGCGCAGCCGCGCCCGCCCCGCCTCATCGCCGACGCCGTGGGCCTCGGCAAGACCGTCGAAGTCGGAATCCTCCTCTCGGAGCTGATCCGGCGCGGGCGCGGGCGCCGCATCCTGGTGGTGGCGTTGAAGAGCGTGCTCGAGCAGTTTCAGCAGGAGCTCTGGGCGCGCTTCACCATCCCGCTGGTGCGCCTCGACTCGGTGGGCCTGCAGCGCGTGCAACGCAAGATCCCGGCCAACCACAATCCGTTCTTCTACTTCGATCGCGTGATCATCTCGATCGACACCCTCAAGAAAGACGAGAAGTACCGCCGCTATCTCGAGAAGTGCCACTGGGACGCGATCGTGATCGACGAGTGCCAGCACGTGGCGCTGCGCACGAAGAGCGGGAGCACCCGCGGCTCGCAGCGCGCGCGGCTCGCCCAGCTCCTCGCCCGCACCAGCGACGCGTTGATCCTCACGTCCGCGACGCCCCACGACGGCAAGCCCGAGAGCTTCGCCAGCCTGATGAACCTGCTCGAGCCGACCGCCGTCGCGAACCCGAACGACTACACGAAGGACGACGTCCAGGGCCTCTACATCCGCCGCTTCAAGAAGGACGTCGCGGCCGAAGTCCGCGACTCGTTCCGCGAGCGCAAGCTCGAGCTCCACCCGGTGAACGCGGCGCCGGAGGAAACCGCGGTGTTCGCGGAGCTCGCCCGGGCGTCGTTCCGCACGATTCAGGCCCGGCGCAGCGGCGACGGCGCCCTCTTTCGCACCCTCCTGCTCAAGGCGTTCCTCTCCTCGCCAGAGGCCCTGCGCTCGACCGTCGAAGAACGGCTCCGCCACCCCGCGCTCACCAGGCCCCGCGACGAAGCCGCCGCCGAGCACGACCGCACGCTGCTCGAGCGCTTGGCCCGCCTCGCGAAGGCCGTCAAACCCGACAAGAACACGAAGCTCACGCGCCTGCTCGAGCTCCTCGAGGCGATGCGCATCGCCGATCGCAAGCAGGACAACCGCGTCGTGGTCTTCTCCGAGCGCATCCAGACCCTCTCGTTCCTCGAAAGCGAGCTCCAGGCGCGGCTCGGGCTCGACGCCGAGCAGATCGCCGTCTTCCACGGCACGCTCGACGATCAGCGCCAGCAACAGCTCGTCAAAGAATTCGGCAGCGAGCGCTCCCGCGTGCGCGTCCTGCTCGCCTCGGATGCCGCGTCGGAGGGCATCAACCTGCACCACTACTGCCACCGCATGGTGCACTACGACATCCCCTGGTCGCTCATCACGCTCGAGCAGCGCAACGGGCGCATCGATCGCTACGGGCAAACCCAGGAGCCCGAGATTCACTATCTCCTCTCGGTCCCGGAGGATTCCGACGTGCGCGGCGACCTGCGCGTGCTCGAGCTGCTCATCGAAAAAGAAGCCGCCGCACACAAGAACCTTGGCGACGTGCGCTGGCTGATGGGGCTCCACGACCCGGACGCCGAAGCCGAGCGCGTCGCCGAGGGGATCGCCAACAAGGAGCCCGCCGAGTCCATCCTCACGCCCCCGGACACCGAGCCCGACTTCTTGGAGGCACTGCTCGCCGCCGACGAAGCGGAGGCGGAAGCGCCCGCCACGGCCGAGCCCTTCCGGCTCTACCCGAACGACCTCGCCTACCTGCGCGAGGCCTTCGTCGAGCTCGCCGCCGCGGAGGGCGACGGCGTGCCGAAAGCGCACCGCATCGCGCAGCCGGAGTTCCAGGAACACCTCCAGGGCGCGATCGTGCGCGCGCCCGAGGATCTGCGCCGCCGCTACCACTACCTGCCGCCCGAGCTCCAGGACGGCAACTGGGAGTTCCGGCTGAGCGCCGATCGCGGCCTGATTCAGGATGCGCTCGCCAAGGCGCGTAAGGATCCGAGTCGGTTCCCCGAGTGGCAGCTCCTGTGGGAGCTCCACCCGATCCTCGAGTGGTTGAACGACCGCGTGGTCGCCCATTTCCGCCGCCACGAAGCCCCCGTGCTCACCGTGCAGCGCGGGCTCGAGCCGGGCGAGAGCGCGTTCGTGTTCCAGGGCGTGATGTCGAACCGCCGCAGCCAGCCCGTGATCGTCGACTGGTTCGGCGTGCGCTTCCACGGCGACGCCGCGGTCGTGCCCTTTGCGGAGCTCGCGGCGGAGACCGGGCTGTGCACGGGCCTCGTGAACGACGGCAAGGCGAACGATCCCGAACGGCTCACGCCGCTTCGCTCCCGCGCCGTCGGACTCGCCACCGAGCACATGCGCGCGCTCCGCCACGAGCGCGCCGAGCGACTCAAGCCCGAGCTCCGCGAGCAGCAGGAGCGAATCAAGAGCTGGTACGCGCGCTCCGTCACCCGGCTCGACGAGCAGGAGGCGCGCGCCGCCGCCGAGGGCCGCACCGTGCGGGCCGACGTCAAGAAGCGGCTCGACCTGCGCCGCAACGAGCTCGCCGAGTTGATGCGCGCTCGCCAGGAGTGGCTCACCAACACCCTGACCACCTCCGACCAGCCCTATCTGCGGCTGGCCGTGGTGCTCACGCGTCGGGAGGGTCGCTGATGGCGCTCGATCTCTCTGGCATCGCCAACGTCGGCGAGTTTTTCTCGCAGCACTACCTCGAAGCGCTGCTCGAGTCCGACCTGAAGCGCACGCTCGACGGCTGGACGCGCGCGGAGAAGGAAAGGGGATCCAAAACGCCGCCCCGGCGGCTCGCCGGGCTCGCCGATCGTTTCTTCAAGGCCGTGGCGCGCGCGAGCGGGGAGAGCGACCCCGCGGTGCGGCTCAAGGCCGCGCAGGACTTCCATGCGCACCTGCTCGACGCGCTCGGCTACACGCGCGCGCCGAGTGTGGAACCCGTCGGCGACGATGCGGTGGTGCCGGTGGTGCTCAGCATCGCGCTCGGCCAACGCCCGTGGCTCTGGGTCGTCGAGGCGCCCTTCGCGGAGAGCGACGACGACGCCGATCCCTTCGCCGAGTCCCCGCTCCGCGAGCAGCTCCCCGAGGCGCTGCGCGACGACCCCGAGGTGCGCCTCGCCCAGGGCACCTGGGCGGAGCTCTTCGACGGCGAGCTGTTCCGCGGCGACCACCCGCCGCGCTGGGTGCTGTTTCTCGCGGGCAGCGACGTGTTCCTGCTCGATCGGCACAAGTGGCCGCAGGGGCGCTACCTCCATTTTCAGCTCGGGCGCCTGCTCAGCCTGCGCCAGCCCGAGGCGCTCCGCGCCGTGGCGGGCCTCCTGCACCACGGCGTGCTCGTGCCCGAGGCCGGGCAGAGCCTGCTCGAGACGCTCGACGAGAACTCCCACAAGCACGCCTTCGCGGTCTCCACCGATCTCAAGTACGGCGCGCAGCGCGCGATCGAGCTCGTCGGCAACGAGGTCATCCACTACAGGCGCACGACGAGCAAGGACGGGGTGTTCAACAACGACGAGCTCGCCCGGGAGCTCACGCGCGAGTGCGTGACCTACCTCTATCGCCTGCTCTTCTTGTTCTACGTGGAGGCGCGCGGCGCCGAGCTCGGCGTCGTGCCCATGGGCGCCGACGCCTACCGCAAGGGCTATAGCCTCGAGAGCCTGCGCGAGCTCGAGCTCGTGCCGCTCACCACACCGGAGGCGCGCGAAGGCTTCTTCATCGACGACAGCCTGCGCAAGCTGTTTCACCTCGTGCAGCGCGGCCACGGCAAGGGCCAGCTCTCGCTGACCAGCGACCCCATCCACCAAACCTTCGTGCTCCCCGGCCTGCGCAGCGCCCTGTTCGACGACACGCGCACGCCCCTCCTCCGCGGCGCGCGCCTGCGCAACTTCGTGCTCCAAGAAGTGCTCCAGCTCCTCTCGCTCTCGCGCGAAGGCCGGGGCCGCGAGCGCGGGCGCATCTCCTACGCGCAGCTCGGCATCAACCAGCTCGGCGCCGTGTACGAGGGCTTGCTCTCGTATACCGGCTTCTTCGCCAAAGAAGAGCTGTACGAGGTGCGCGCCGAAAACGAGGTCGACGACCCGGACGCCCGCACCTACTTCGTGCCGAAGAGCCGCATCGATGAGTACAAGGACGAGGAGAAGGTGCGCGACGAGCGCGGTCGCCCCGTGCGCCACGCCAAGGGCACCTACCTCTTTCGCCTCTCCGGCCGCGACCGCGAGCGCAATGCTTCGTACTACACGCCCGAGGTCCTCACCGCGTGCCTCACCAAGTACACGCTCGAGGAGCGGCTCGGCGAGCCCGGCAAACCCGGCGCCCTCACCGCCGACGAGATCCTGAATCTGACCGTTTGCGAGCCCGCCATGGGCTCCGGCGCGTTCTTGAACGAGGCCGTGAACCAGCTCGCCCACGCCTATCTCGAGCGCAAGCAAGCCGAGCTCGGCCAGCAAATCCCCGCCGAGAGCTATCAGCAAGAGTGGACAAGCGTGAAGTACCACTTCGTCGTCCACAACTGCTACGGCGTGGACCTCAATCCCCTCGCCGCCGAGCTCGGCAAAATCTCCCTCTGGCTCAACGTCCTCGGCCCCGGCCTCGAAGCGCCGTACCTCGATCTGCGCATCGGCGTCGGCAACAGCCTCATCGGCGCGCGCCGCGAAGTCTTCGACTCTTCCAGCTTGCTCGCGCGCACCGAGAAAGGCGGCGGCAGCTACCTCGAGAGCGTGCCCCAGCGCGGCCCCCGCGGCGCCCCGCGCG
>CAYYWA010000277.1:4401-7652 GCA_964475255.1 uncultured Sorangium sp. | reverse complement strand
CTCCAGCACCCATTGCCGAACCGGTTCCCACGCGTTTCCCTGCTCGAGCCACTCCTCGAGCAGCTCCGTGTGCTCGACCCGCCCGCTCACGACCGTCGCACGGTCGCCGTGGGCGTGAAAGCGGCGCCAGATCCACTCCCCGGCATCTTCGTTGCCGAGCAACACCGTCACGGTCACGGTTCCGCGCGCTCGTCGCGCTCGGTGGTGTTCGAGCGCCTTGAAGCGCCCGCTCGCTGCCCGCACGTCGGCCATCTTGTCGCCACGGTACTCCTGCGCCGGTGAGGACGAAAGCTTCAGTTGAACGGGCTCACGATGCGAGCGCTCTTCAGCCTCGGCTCGCTGGAGTCGACTCCGCGCGGTATCATCGGACGGCTTGCTTTACCGTCCTCTCATCCTTGGCGCGCCGCTGTTTGCCGCGTTCGCGCTCGTCGCGCCGACGGCGGCTCATGCCGAACCCGGGGGCTCCGAGGAGGCCGACGAGGCCGCGTTCCCGGAAGCCGACGAGGAGGAGCCGAGTCGGTCGCGTGGGAGCGCGTCATTGGGCGTCTACGGGGGGCCCGCGTTTCGGCAGCGCCACCAAGACGGCGCGAAGACGCCGCTCGCTTTCGACTTCGGGATCGTGCTCGCGATCGCTCGCTTCGAGTGGCCCGTGTCTCTCGGGCTCGGAGTCGGCGCCACGTTCCTGGAACAGCAGACCCGCGACGGGCCGACCGTCATCAGCTTCTACGACGGAAGCCTGGTCTTCGACGAGCTCGACGAGGGCTACACCGTGGACCTCAGGCGCATCGAAGCCATCGTGCGCTTGCAACCGTTCGGAGGCTCGGTTCGTCCCTACGCCGAAGCCAGCGCCGGGCTCGCCGTTCTGCACACCGAGATCCTCGGAGTCGACTCGCGCGACGACCTCGGCGCTCTCTTCGGCGCGACCGTGGGTGCCGAGATAGAGCTCGTCTCCTTCAGCGACCACGCGACTCGCCACTCCGGCCTGTTTCTCACGGTCGGCGTGCGGCGCACCTGGACCACCGCCTTCGATCGCGTGGTCCTCGGTCCCGCCGCCACCGGCAGGACCGTGCGCGTCGTCGATCGCGAGCCCCTCCGGCTCTGGATGCCCTTCCTCGGCCTCGCGATTTCAGTCCGCGATCGGCCAGCCGACGAGCAGCGCTGAGCGCGTCGTGCTCGAGCACCCGCTCGTCGGCGCGCTCAGCCGCGACGGCGGAGCTCGGCTTGGAGCTCGCGAATGCGTCGTTAACCGAAGGGAGCCGAACCGCGCCGGGCAACGTGGCGAAGTGCCGCGGGGCGGGGGGTGCGGGTGGAAGGGATTTTGCAGACGGATCCCGACGCGCACGAGTCGGAATGGGCGTCGCGGCGCGAAGTGGGGCGACGCCCGATGCTCGACGAGGGTGCCGATCGCACGTGAGGAAAGACGATGGCCGAAGCGGGACAAACCTCTGCAAGGGAGATGGGGATCGTCGGGCTCGGTCGCATGGGGGGAAGCCTCGCACGGCAGGCGCTCTCGAAGGGACTGCGGGTGGTGGGCTTCACGCGGAGTGGCGTGCGCGAAGAGCTGGTGCGAGAAGGCGTGGTCGCAGCCAAAACGCTGGAGGAGCTACCGCGCGAGCTCCAGCGTCCTCGCGCGGTGTTCCTCTACGTGCGGGCAGGTCCGCCCGTCGACGAGGTGCTCGAGCGGCTCGCTTCGGTGCTCGAGCCGGAGGACGTCGTCGTCGATGGCGGCAACTCGTACTGGGGCGACTCGATCCGCAGGGCGGAGCGGCTCGCAGAGCGCGGGCTGCGCTTCGTCGATGTGGGCACCAGCGGTGGGATTTCGGGGGCACGCCACGGGGCGTGCTTCATGGCGGGCGGTGAGGACGCGGCGGTGGCGCGCGTCGAGCCGCTGCTTCGGGCGCTCGCGGTTCCCGGAGGGTTCGTGCACGCGGGCCGGTCGGGAACGGGGCACTTCACCAAGCTCGTCCACAACGGCATCGAGTTCGCGATGCTCCAGGCCATCGGCGAAGGCGTCGCCCTGTTGGAGAGCTACGGCGAGCGCCTCCCGGTCGCGAACATCCTCGGGTGTTGGCGGAACGGCTCGGTGATTCGCTCGTGGCTCATCGAGCTGATGCACGAGCAGTACGCGTCGATGGGCGACCTCGAGCAGGTCCCTTCCCACGTGGAGGACACGGGTGAGGTGAGCTGGCTCGTGAGCGACGCGATGCAGCGCGAGGTGCCGATTCCGCTCATCACCCACGCGTTGATGCAGCTGTTCCAGTCGCGCGACACCGAGCAGCTCGCGGCCCGCGCGGTCGCGTTGATGCGCCGGGCGTTCGGCGAGCACCCGCTCGGGCATGCGCCGTCCGTCGTCGAGGGGCGCCGAACGGGACGGGTGGGCGACATCGTCGAGGCGCACAGCCTCGACGAGCAGCCATCGGCATCCGAGTGACCTCCGGCGTTGCGCTGAAACGACCCCGCGCCTCGCGTTTTCGCGCCGAGCGCCCCGGCGCGCGGGTTTCGCCGCCCTCGACGCGGAAACGCAAATCGCCGCTCGGGAGACTCAGCCTCGACCTCGGGCTGACGCCGCCCCCAACGAGAATCGAGGCTCGGACGGGGCTCCGACGATGACCGTCGTGGATCTCAGCACCTCCGAGCTCTTGATCTTGCTGCTGAAGCTCGTGGCCTCCTACCTCTTTGCGCTTCCGCTGGGGTGGGAGCGCCGAATCCGATCGATGTCGCACATCGGGTTTCGAGTTCTGCCGCTCATCTCGGTGAGCTCGTGTGCCTACGTGTACTTGGGCCAACAGCTCTTCCCCGGCGCCGACTCCAACGAGCAGGCCGACATGCTGCAAGGCCTGATGACCGGGATCGGCTTCGTCGGCGCCGGCGCCATCATGAAGCGGCCGGGACGGTCGAGCGGGGTCGCGACCGCGGCGGCGATTTGGACGACGGGCGGCATCGGCGCTGCGATTGCGTATGGCTACTTCGTCCTTGCGGGGGGCCTCAGCCTGCTGAGCCTGTTCATCCTCGCCATCTCACCGATCTTCTTGTTGCGCCGTATCCGGATCCGGCGGCCCCTCCATCGACGCGGCGCCGGGGCCGAGTCCGAGAGCGAGGAGGGCGAATGAGCTCCTTCGCGAGCCACGACCAACACGTGCTCGACTCCCTCGTCGCGATCGTGGCAGCCTACTTGTTCGCGCTGCCGATCGGCCTGGAACGGCGGGCGGGCGGGGTTTCGCACGTGGGGTTGCGCACGTTGCCGCTCGTTT
>CAYYWA010000277.1:0-4391 GCA_964475255.1 uncultured Sorangium sp. | reverse complement strand
GGGGGCCTGCGCGTACCTGTTGCTCGGCCGCTACCTCTACGAGCGCGGGATCTTGGAGTCCGATGGTGAGGCGCGCATGCTCCGTGCGGTGATGACGGGCATTGGGTTCATCGGCGGTGGCGCCATTTTCAAAGCTCCGGCGCGGGGCAAGGGCGCCGGAGGGATCACGACGGCCGGGGCCGTTTGGGCCACGGGAGCGATCGGGGCCTCGGTCGCACACGGCTACTACGAGGTGGCCGCCGTGCTCGCCGTGAAGAGCCTGTTGGTGGTCGGGATCTCCGAACGGCTGCTCACTCGGCGCGAGCGCCGCCGGCAGCAGCGTCGCCGTCGCGCACTGGAGAAGGAGCCCGAGGGATGAGCTCCTGCTGGCGCGGGATCCATCGCTCGACCCTGACTCTGAGCGCCCTTGCGGCGTTCGTCGGCTCCGTTCACTCGGCTCACTCGGCCGCCGCCGAGGAGCCGTCGCCAGGATGCGAGCGGCCCCCTCTGAAGCCGAGCCGCCAGGACGAGGACCACGCGTTCCTGAGCAACCCCGAGTGCCGGACCGGCTTCTGGGATCCGCTGAAGTACATCGGGCTGACCCGCGATCCCGCGAAGTACCTCTCCCTGGGCGCCGACCTCCGCGAGCGGTTCGAGGCCTTCGGCAATCGCGACTGGGGCCGGGGACCGAGCGACGCGGCGTTGCTGCACCGGCTGATGGTCCACGGCGACCTGCACTGGGGGGCGCCCTTGCGCCTGTTCGTGCAGTTGACCAGCAACTTCGCGATGGGCAGAGCCGGTGGGCCCGGCCCCGTCGACGAAGACCAGTTGGATCTGCACCAGGCGTTCGTCGACGTTCGGCTCGAGCCTCCGCGACCCGGGCCGCTCACGATCCGCGTGGGGCGGCAAGAAATCGACTACGAGGGGGCGCGCCTCATCAGCGTGCGGGAGGGCGCGAACGTTCGGCTGAGCTTCGACGCCGTTCGCTTGATGCAGCACGTCGGCCAAGCTCGAGTGGATGTGTTCGCGGCGGCGCCGGTAGAGACGGATTTCGGTGTGTTCGACGACGGCTGGATCCCGGGGCAAGCGCTCTATGGCGCCTATGCCTCCGCTCCGACGAGCACGGGCAGCCTCGCCGTCGACCTCTTCTACTTCGGGTTCGATCGGCGCGACGCGGTCTTCGATCAGGGGACCGCGCACGAGTCCCGCCATTCGTTCGGGGTGCGCCTCTTCGGGGAGACGACGACGTGGGACTACGACGTGGAGCTCGTCTACCAACTCGGGACGTTTGGTGCCGGGCGGATCGACGCGTGGACCGTCGCATCGGACGCGGGCTTTGCGCTCCGCGAGATCGTCCTCGCGCCGCGGCTCGGCATCCAACTGAACGCGACGAGCGGCGACAGGGATCTCGCCGACGCCGAGCTGCAAACGTTCAACCCCCTGTTTCCGAAAGCGTCGTACTTCACCGACGCGAACCTCATCGGCCCGCTCAACCACATCGACGTGCATCCGACCCTTACGGTGCATCCAACGGACACGCTCTCGATCGAGCTGCACTACGACGCGTTTTTTCGTGAGAGCCGCGCCGACGGCGTCTACCGCCCCTCTGGCGCCTTGATCGCATCGGGGCAAACGAGCCGAGCTCGCTCAATCGGCAGCGAGCTCGCCCTGCGTTCCCGGTGGCAAGCGGACCGGCACGCGACCGTGGTCGCGAGCTATTCCCACTTCTTCGCCGGACCGTTCCTCCGGAACGCAGGGCTCGGCGGCGACGTCGACTTCTTCGCTTTGTGGATCACCTATCGCATCTGAGTCTCGAGATCGGGTTGCCCACCGCACGCGGTGGGTCTTCAGCCATCCGACCGCGCCATCGTGGCTGGGGTGTATTCCAGGGCGACCGCGGCGTCTTCCGGGCGGGGCGGCATCGAGGCGTCCCACTCGAAGTAGGCGCGCCGGAGCTCCTCGAACTTCTTGGGCTCGCGGTAGCGCAGGTTCGCACGCTCGCGCTCGTCGCGCGATAGGTCGAACAAAAACTCGGCGCCGTCGATCGAGAGATACTTCCAGACGCCGGAGCGGACGGCCTTCTGGTTGCGATAGACCATGCGCCAGTAGAGGTTGCGCTCGACCTTCTCGCCGAACAAATCGATGCCGTCGGGCGGATAGGCGGGATGGGGCGAGACGCCGGCCGCCGCGAGGAACGTCGGCATCCAGTCCATGCCGATGGCGAGGCGGTCGTCGGTTTTGCCCGCGGGGAGGCCGCGCGCCGGCCAGCGGACGATGTACGGCACGCGAATGCCGCCCTCGAGCAAGTCCATCTTCTTGCCCATGAGCGGGTAAGCGTCGGAGAAGCGCTCGCCTCCGTTGTCGCTCGTGAAGACGACGAGCGTGTTCTCGCGGGCGCCGATTTCGTCGAGCGCCGCGAGGACGCGGCCGATGCCTTCGTCCATGATGCGAATCATCTCGAGGTACGTTTTGACGGAGCCGCCGTCGAGGTGCGAGAGCTTGCGCCCGATCCGCTTCGACTCGTCTCGGTCCTCCCGCGTTTCCCACGGCCAGTGGGGGGCGTTGTAGTGCAAGGAGAGCAGAAACGGCTTCTTCGAAGACTGTCGCTTCACGAAATCGACGGTTCGGTCGGACAACAGATCCGTCAGATACCCTTCCTTGAAGACCTCCTGGTCGCCTTCCCAGAGGTCGTGGCTCTTGAAGCCGTCGTGGCTGAAGAAGTCGACGGCTCCGGTGCGATGCCCGAAGAACTCCTGATACCCGCTCTTGAGCGGGCTATACCAGGGCAGCGAGCCGAGGTGCCATTTGCCGATGAGCGCGGTGGTGTACCCGGCGTCGCGCAAGAGCGACGCCATGGTCGGGTGCTCCGGCGGCAAACCGAGGGCGGGCGCCGCGCTGGCGATCGGCTCGTCGAAGCCGCCGCGCACGCGGTGCTGATAGCGTCCCGTGGCGATCGCCATCCGCGACGGCGAGCAGACGGAGGAGTTGGCGTAGCCGTTCGTGAAACGCAGGCCTTGGGTGGCCAGTGCGTCGAGGTTCGGCGAGCAGGGGGCTCTGCCGCCGTAGCAGTGGAGGTCGGCATAGCCGAGATCGTCGGCCAGGATGAACACGAAATTCGGCCGACTCGAGTGGTTTCCGTGCCGCTGATGGTTCCGCTTTTCTTTTTTCGTAGGCATGGTGTCGTTCTCCGGAATCGGGAGTCGAAGCACCGCGAGGGCGGGTCCGCGTTCGCCGCCGCCGGTCTGCGTGTTTCGATGAGGTTCGAGAGTGATGGGTCGCTTCGGCAGAGGTCGTTCGCGCCGGGCTTCACGCGGACGCACCCCGCGAGCCTTCGTGCACGGGAGGGAGCAACGGTGTCGGCGAGTGGCGGCGCAGGGCGAAGGCGATCGGAAACAGCAAGACCAAGCAGAGCACCGAGAACGTCACGACCATGACCAGCGTGTTGGGGTCGCCGAAGTCCTTCGACGCGACGACCAACGCCGCGGCCAAGTTGCGTTGCGCGGCGCCGAGCCCCATCACGGTGCGTGGATTGAAGCCCGGGCTGGCGAGCAGCGAGCCCATGGCGAACGCCCCGATGATGAGGAGAATGGCCGCCGTGAGCGCGCCCGTCCCGAGCAGATTGCGGAAGAGGGGCGCGTTCAGCACCACGGTGGAGCCGACGAGAAGCACCAGGGAGAGGTTCGAAAGCTTGCTGGCGAGCGGTCGCAAGCGCGCGCCCAGGGACGGCCGCACCGAGTCGAGGAGGAGGCCAGCCACCAGGGGGAAGAGCAAGGTCGTGACCAGGGGAATCGCGATGCTGGCCGCGTCCACCGAGGCGTGCGCGACGAGCAGCGGGACCACGAGCGGCATGTAGACGACGGTCACCGGCAACAGGAGCACGAGCAGGGCTGCGCTCAGCCGAGTATCGGCCCGTGCGGTCTCCGTCAGCTTGATCAAGAACGGGGCGCCTGCTGCGGTGCCGACCAGCATCAGCCCTGCCGCGAGCGACGGCTCGAGCCCGAGCAGCCGTGAGAGCCCGAAGGCCAGCAACGGGACGAGCACGAAGTTGGCGACGAGCGCACGAAAGACCCGGTCGGGATGGCGGAGCGGCCCGACGAGGTCCCTCAGGGTGTAGCTGAGGCCAATCATGAGCATGCTCGAGACGGGAAACACGATCGCCGAAATCTGGAGAACGAGAGCAAGGACGTCCGACATCGTCATGCCCCCTGACGCAGCGAGCGTTGCAGCGCCGTCTCGAGTTGCCGCGGTTTGCCGTCCATCGATCCACGCCCTTCGGTGCGCCCCCGCGCTGCGCCCCTCTCGTCTTCGCTTCTCCCTTTCGTTCTCGCTCGGTACGCGGCGCGTTGCGTGCGCTCATCGAGCGCCGCGGGGACACTCCCCCGACTGCAACGCGCATGCGCCCCGGCGCGCAT
>CAYYWA010000276.1:0-7667 GCA_964475255.1 uncultured Sorangium sp. | reverse complement strand
ATTCCCAATCTCGTCGAGACGGCGAAGGGGCACCCCCACCCCGAGCGCGAGACGCTCGAAGCAGTGATCCGCGCGCGCAACGCCGCGGCGCCCGCGGCGGCCGCCGCCGCGCGCAAGCCCGGGGACGCGGGCGCGCTGCGCGGGCTCGCGAGCGCCGAAGCGGGCCTGGGCGGAGCGCTGTCGCGCTTGCTCGTCGTCTCGGAGCAGTATCCGGACCTGAAGGCGAATCAGAACATGATGCAGCTCACCGAGGAGCTCACGTCCACGGAGAACAAGATCGCCTTCGCGCGGCAGGCGTACAATGACGCGGTGATGGCGTACAACACGCGCCGCGAGAGCTTCCCGGCGGTTCTCTTCGCCGGTGCGCTCGGCTTCGACTCGGCCGAGCTGTTCGAGATCGAGGACGTCAGCGAGCGGCAGGCGCCGCGCGTGTCGTTCGCGCGCGCGTAAGCCGCAGGCGCTCCGCGCGCACGGTTGGTCGCGCCGCTCGACTCGGCTCACCCCGATGGACTTCTTCGACGCGCAGGAACGGGCACGGCGCCGCACGACGCGGCTCGTCGTGCTGTTCGTGCTCGCGGTGCTGGCGCTGATCGCGGGCGGCTACTTCGTCGCGGTGTTCGTCCTGTTGCAGGTCGAAGCACCGGACGCTTGGCTCACCCCCGGCGGTGAGCCGCGGTACACCGCCTTTCGGCCCGACGTGCTCTTCTGGGTCGCGCTCGGGACGGTGTCGGTGGTGGGCCTCGCCGCGGGCTACAAGTGGCTGACGTTTCGGAGCGGTGGCGAGGCGGTCGCGCGGATGCTCGGGGGGACCGCCGTGGATCCGAGCACGACGGACTTCAAGGAGCGGCAGCTCTTGAACGTCGTCGAGGAGATGGCGATCGCCTCGGGCACGCCGCTGCCGGCCGTGTACGTGCTTCACGGTGAGTCGGGTATCAACGCGTTCGCAGCGGGGCTCACGACGAGCGACGCCGTCGTCGCGGTGACGCGCGGGGCGCTCGAGCACCTGACGCGCGAGGAGCTCCAGGGCGTCGTGGCGCACGAGTTCTCGCACATCCTGAACGGCGACATGCGGCTCAATCTCAAGCTCGCCTCGACGGTGTTCGGGATTTTGGTGATCGGCCTCATCGGGCGCATGCTGCTCCACGTGGTGTCGCGTGCGCGGTTCGCGACACGGGGGCGCAGCTCGCGCGACGGGCAGGGATTGGTCGCGGTCGTGGCGGTGTGCGTGGTCGGCGGGCTCGCGCTCATGATCATCGGCTACTCGGGGTACTTCTTCGGCAGGCTGATTCAGGCGGCGGTGTCCCGGCAGCGCGAATACCTCGCCGACGCGTCGGCGGTGCAGTTCACGCGCAACCCGCCCGGGCTCTTGGGGGCGCTGCGGAAGATCGGGGGGCTGTCGCTCGGTGCGCGGGTGATGGCGCCAGCGGCGTCGCAGTTCCACCATGCGTTCTTCGGACAGGCGTTCCGGAGCTTCACGGGGCTCTTGGCGACGCATCCGCCCCTCGAAGAACGCATCCGCGCGATCGACCCGCGCGGGACGAGCGCGCCGCTCGAAGCGACGCGTGCACCGCAGTCATCGACACCGATGCCCGCGGCGGGCGTTTCGCCGGCCATGACGCGGCCATCGACGCCGGTGCCCGTGGCGGGGCTTTCGCCGGCCATGACGCAGCCATCGGTACCGGTGCCCGCGGCGGGCGTTTCGCCGGCCATGACGCAGCCGTCGACGCCGGTGCCCGCGGCGGGTGTGCCGCGGCGTGCCGAGGGTGGGAGCGGCGCGCGCGTCGCGGTGACGGTCCCGATGGCGGCGGTCCACTCGATCGGCGCTCCGGGCGCGGCGCACGTCGACTACGCGCACGCCTTCCTCGATGGGCTGCCGCCCGCGCTGTTCGCAGCGGCACACGACCCGCGCCAGGCTCCGGCGCTCGTCTATGCGTTGCTCGTCGATGGCGAGCCGGGAGTGCGCGACACGCAGCTCGCGGTGCTCGGGCAGCAGCAACCCGAGGCGCTCGCCTGGATCCATCCGTTGCTCGGTCCGCTCACCGGGCTTCCCACGGCGGCGCGCTTGCCCTTGCTCCAGCTCGCGATCGGGGCGCTTCGCGGCCTCTCGGGGCCCGCGCTCGAGCGGTTCCTCGCGACGATCGCCGCGTTGATCCACGCGGACGCGCGCGTCACGCCGTTCGAGCTCGCCCTGCAGAAGCTCGTGACACGGCACCTCCACCGCGCACACCACCCGGCACACGGGGGCCACGAGGTGCACTCGCTCAACGCGCTCGCCGAGCCCGTTGCGACGGTGCTCTCGACGCTCGCGTTCCTGGGCAGCACGGATGCTGCGGCCGCGCAGCATGCTTTTTCCTCGGGTGTGGCGCATTTGGGGCCGCTCAGCCGTCCCATTGCGCTCCAGCCGCGCGAGCTCTGCGCGCTGACCGAGCTCGACGCCGCGCTCGACCAGCTCGCGCGTCTGGCGTTTCCCATCAAGAAGCGAGTGATTCGGGCGGCGGCGCACGTCGTTGGCGCCGATGGCCGCCTCGACGAGAACGAAGCCGAGATGCTCCGCGCCGTCTCGGCGATCCTCGACTGCCCGATGCCGCCGATCGTCGAGCACGCGACGCACACCGCCGTGCCCGGGCCGATGGCGCTGGCGTGAAGAGCGCCCGCGTTCGACGCGGGAGAGGAAGGGAACGCAGACGCATCGAGTCAGCGAGGGAGCGCGTTTTCCGCGCCTCGTGGCGGAGGAGGAAGCGGGGACGCGGGCGCGCGCGGAGGGAGCGAGGCGCGGGTCGCGAGGCGCGAGAGCGATTTTTTTCGCGCCTCACCGATGAATCCGTGGCTGGGGAAGGGTCTATGGGTCTATGAGAGGCGAGCTTTCACGCCGAACCCTCACCGAAAGGACCAGACGATGACCCTCAATGCAGCCACACCGTACCTCATCCTTGGCGGCAGGGCCGAGCAGGCGATCGCGCTCTATCGCGAGGCGTTCGGGGCGACCGTCGAAGCGCTTCAGCGCTTTGGTGACGTGGACCGCAGCTGCCCGGAAGCGCAGCGCCATCTGATCATGCATGCAGCGTTGCGAGCCGGGAAGGCCCTGTTCTTCATGAGCGACGGTCCGGGGGAGGGGCCCAAGGCGAGTGACGGCGCCGTGTCCGTGGCCCTGGACTGGGACGATACCGACGAGGCGCGCCGCAGCTTCGACAGACTCGCGGCCTCGGGCCAGGTCGTCCAACCCCTCATCGACACGCCGTGGGGAGCCTTGTTCGGCGTCGTTCGCGACGAGCTCGGCGTCGCTTGGATGTTCAACGCCAGAAAGTCAGCGAGCTGACGGGTTGACGCCGGGCGGGGAGGGTCGAAGCGGATTTGAATCCATTCGCGCTCAGCGTGCGCAGCGACAGTCACGCTGCTGCAGCACGTGGGGTGTGAACCTTCCCGCCCAGGTACTTTCGACCCCGAGTGGATCGTCACCGCCGAAGGGAGCGTCGAGTCGCTGGCTTGCCCGAGCGGGCACGCCGGTGGACCGGCTGTTCGGTCACTGGTGTGTGCCGCACTGTGTGCGCGACTGAGCGATAGATGCTAGGGACGCGAGAGCGGTGTGGTGGGTGATGGAGCCTGTCGAAGGAGCACGCAATTGAGGCGCTGGAGGAGTTCCTGTCGCTTCGGGGTAGCCTTGGTCTGCGCTGGCGCCCTGGGCGCCGCCTGCACCGTCGCCGATAGGGAGGGCTACTCGTTCGGTATGGCCGACCAGGGCGGTTCAGGAGGCGCCGGAACCGGGTTTGGGGGCGGAGGTGCTTTCGGAACCGCGGGACCGCCTGCGGCGGCGCCAGCAGGCGGGCGCGACGGCTGGAGCACTGGCGGAGCGGGCGGGAGCACGGAACCAATACTCGACGGTGAGGCGGGTGCGCCCGACGCGACGGCGTCCGAGCCCCGGCCCGGCACGTCGGAAATGGATCCGGCCCTCGGAGGCCCCTGCTCGGAAGAAGACGCGCTGCTGTGCCCGGCTCTCGCCGCGAGGGAGCTGTGGATTTGCCTGGGTGGCACCTGGCGCCTTTACACCGAGTGCGTGGACGGCGACGTGTGCAGCGACGACGGACCGCGCTGCAAGCCGATCACGCCTCTGTGTGTGGGGCGGGAACCCGGCGAACGGTTCTGTGACGGTACGACGCTGCACACCTGCGCGAAGGACCTCTTGAGCACGACGGCCGCGGACTGCGAGGAGCGCTGCATCGACGGCGAGTGCGCTCCCGAGACATGCGGCAACGGCGTGCTCGACGAGGACGAGGACTGCGACGACGGAAACGCCGACAACACCGACGACTGCTTGTCGTCGTGCCGTGAGGCCACGTGCGGGGACGGATTCGTTCGGGAGGGCATCGAAGAGTGCGACGACGGCAACGACGCAGACGACGACGCGTGCCCCACCACGTGCCTCGCTGCGGTGTGCGGAGACGGCTTCGTTCACGGGGGCATGGAAGAGTGTGACGACGGCAACGACAGCGACGAGGACGAGTGCCTCTCGTCGTGCAAGGCGCCTGTTTGCGGCAACGGCGTGAAGGAGGGCGCCGAGGAGTGCGACGACGGAAACTCGAACACGACGGACGATTGCACGAGCCTCTGCAAGCGGCCGGCTTGCGGGGACGGCTTCGTACACAGCGAGACGGAGCAGTGCGACGACGGCGATCCGAGCGGCGGCCCGTGCAGAGCGAACTGCACTTGGGCGGCAGTGGCCATCGATGCGGGAACCGGTCACGTCTGCGCGTTGATGGCCAATGACGGGCTGAAGTGTTGGGGCAACAATGCGTTTGGTCAGCTGGGAGTCGCCGAGACTCCAGTGCCGGACCGGAAGCAGACCTTGGCCACCCTTCCCGATTCAGTTTCCGTCTTCGACGCTGGGGAAGCAACGACCTGTGCTGTTCACCGGGAGAACCTCTTGTGTTGGGGGCACAGCATCGCTGGGATCGTCGTCTACACGAATTTACCCAACCAGGTCTTTCCCGGCTTCCGGCCTCGTCAGGTGGCCGTTACCGGTTGGCATATCTGTGCGATCGACGAACAATCCGATCGCCTGAAGTGCTGGGGGATTCACGGTGGTGGTGCATTGGGGGTAGATCACGACGACGAGTTGATCGGAGATGACGAACCCCTTCAAGACATCCCGTATGTCGAGCTGGACGGGGCGGTTCGAGCCGTCACGGTCGGTGAACGGCTCACCTGCGCTCTGTTGGAGGCAGGCGTCGCGAAGTGTTGGGGCAACAACGAATACGGGCAATTGGGACTCGGTTCCGACGACGCTTCGCGCGGCTTGCCGTCCGGCAACGTAGTCGTCGGCGACAGTTTCGAGATCTCGAAGATCGTAGCGTCGTATCGTCACGTGTGCGCCCTGAGCGCGATGGGTGAGGTGAAGTGCTGGGGCGCAAACGAGAGCGGACAGCTCGGCTACGGCGATACTGAGGATCGTGGGCGGACGCCGGCGTCCATGGGCAATGGCCTTCCCGTCGTGCCGCTCGGCTCACCGGTCCTCGACGTCGCTGTGGGTGCCACTTCCAGTTGCGCGGTGCTGTCTGACGGCGCGGTCAAATGCTGGGGAGCTGCGTTATCCGGGCAGCTCGGGCAGCCTGCGTTGACCCACGCCGGGGGCGCGGTGAACAACCTTGGAGACGAGCCGGGCGAGCTTCAAACGCTCCCGCCCATCGACCTGGGAGCCGGGGCGCGCGCGATCCAGGTCGCGATGGGATACGACTTTGCGTGCGCCCTGCTCGACGACGGTGGAGTGAAGTGCTGGGGCTTCGACATCGTCGGCGATCAGACCCGGGTCACGTACGGTCAAGGAATCGGTGACGTCGTCGGGGAGATGGGTGAGGCCCTCCCGGAGGTCCCACTGAACTGAGCGCGTCACTTCCCTGGATCTTGGGCAGGCGTGGGGTGATTGAAATGTAAGCGGAAACTTTCTTGAGGCAAGATATGGGAGCCGCTCGTGTCAAGTTCGGACGGCACATCCCGTTGTGGGTGCAATCCACGACGCAGAAGGTGTCGGAATGCTGGCATCCGGCCGTTGCCGCACGTGTGGGGGCTCATCGATAATCGGGCCGCAATGAAAGCGACCCGCGTCTTGTCCGGCTCTTCGGTAATCCTTGCTCTGCTCGTGGCATCGCCCGCGTTCGCGGACAGCTTGGCCTCGGGCACTCCGAGCTCCTTGCTCGAGGTTGACGACGCGTTCGTTTCGGGAGTGGACCAGCCGACGTCCATCGCATTCCTCCCAGATGGGAGTGCGCTCATCACCGAACAGGGAGGGAACGTCCGC
Source organism: uncultured Sorangium sp. (assembly GCA_964475255.1). Classification (GTDB taxonomy): domain Bacteria; phylum Myxococcota_A; class Polyangia; order Polyangiales; family Polyangiaceae; genus PMG-095. The sequence goes on along the minus strand of CAYYWA010000276.1, from coordinate 1,378 downwards.
CTGCGCACGCCGGATGGCACGCTCCAGAATGCCGGGTCGATCTCGGTGAATCGCTCGAAGTTTGCGGGTGAGCAGGGGCTCCTGAACGTCTTGCCCCACCCGGACTTCGCCGAGAACCGCCTCCTCTTCTTCTATTACACGACCGCCAACGACAAGCGGGTCGTGACCATCGAGCTCGGGGAAAACAACCAGCTCCAGTTGAACACGGAGAAGGTGATCGTGAGCGGCATCGTGTACCCGCCCGGCGCTGGTGGGTTCAGCGGAAATCACAATGGCGGAGCGCTGACGATCTACGACGGTAAGCTGTACATCGGTGCCGGAGATGGTGGCAGCAACTCGAATGCTGCCGCCAACTCCATGACGGTGGGGAACTACTACGGGACGTGCCTCACCAATCTGAACGGCAAGATCCTCCGCGTCAATCTCGATGGTTCCATTCCGGAGGACAACCCGCTCGTCGGCAAAACCGCTACAGGGTGCGCGGCAGACGAGAATACGGAGCCATCGACGACGAGCTCCGAGCCGAAGACGGAGATTTGGGCCTGGGGCCTTCGCAATCCCTGGCGCATTTGGGCTGACCCGAAGACAGGAAACCTGTGGGTCGGGGACGTTGGCGAGATCACGTATGAGGAAATCAACGTCATCCCGAAAGCGGGCGGTGTTCACATGGGCTGGCCTTGGCGCGAGGGTCACGAAGGATTCCCGTTGAGCAAGTGCGGCGACATCTCCCCGAACGTCGGCGATTGCATCGAGCCGACGTACATTTGTGAACAGGACAACAAGGGTCCCGGTGGTCAGCCGGACAATCCGAACGTCCCCAACAGTTGCGAGTCGATCACCGGGGGCGTGATCCTCAACGACTGCGAGTGGCCGGCCGAGTTCGAGGGCCGATACGTGTTCGGCGACTACGCCGGGCGGCGCGTTTGGACGCTGGAGGTCAACGACGATCGGAGCGGGACCGTCGGCGAGCGCGTGGAGTTCTTGACCGTCGAGAATGGACGGGGCCCGGTGCACATCGTGGAGCATCAGGGCGCTCTGTACGTGGTCGGGCACTCGATGAGCGGTGGCGGCGTCACGCGCATTGCTCCCAAGACGCCCGAAGCCTCCTGCGGCGGCTCGGAGCCGGGCGGCACCGGCGGCATGGGCGGGATGAGCGGCGGGGGCGCTGGCGAGGGCGGTGGGACGCCGAGTGACGGTGGCACGGCCGGATCGGGCGAGGCCGGCGCGAGCTCGGGGGGTGCGCCCACGGGCTCGGGCGGCACGGCGCCCGCTCAGGGCGGCGCCTCTCCGGGCTCGGGCGGCATGGCTCAGAGCTCCGGAGGACTGCAGGGCGCCATGGGCGGCGCCCCGGGCACTTCGGGCGCTCCGAGCTCGCCCG
>CAYYWA010000275.1:0-7786 GCA_964475255.1 uncultured Sorangium sp. | reverse complement strand
GCACGAGCGTGCCCGCCGGCGCGAACAGGATCGCCGCGTCGAGCGCGACCGGCGGCAGCACGTCGGAGCCGCCCGCCCACACCGCGCCGAGCTCGCGCGCGAAGGCCTGGGCGCGCGCGTCACCCGGGCGGGTGAACGCGTACACCTTGCGTCCCTGATAGCGGGCGACCTGAGCCACGATGTGCGCCGACGACCCGAATCCGTACAGGCCGAGGTGCTCCGCGTCCCCCGCCATGCCAATCGCGCGGTGCCCGATGAGCCCCGCGCAGAGCAGCGGCGCGACCTGCAGATCCGAGAAGGAGCCGGGCAAGGGAAACGCGAACCGCGCGTGCGCCACGGCGTACTCGGCGTAGCCCCCGTCGATTTGATATCCCGTGAAGACAGCGCGCTCGCAGAGGTTCTCCGAGCCCCTACGGCAAAACGCGCACTGCCCGCAGGCCCGGCCGAGCCAGGGCACACCGACGCGCTGGCCCTCGACGAGGCCCTCGACCTCGCTGCCGAGCGCCGTGACCGTGCCCACGATCTGGTGGCCGAGGACCAACGGCAGCTTCGCCTCGGCGAGCTCGCCGTCGAGCACGTGCAGATCCGTCCGGCACACGCCGCAGCAGCGAACGCGAATCAGGATCTCGTCGGATCGCGGCTCGGGCCGCACAATCCGTCGCATGACGAGCGGAGTCCGTGCGGCCTCGAGCAGCATGGCACGCATCGTTTCTGCCAAGCCGGCTCGTCCCTTGGTTGGAAGAGGCTACCTGACCTCGTTTCGAGGCTCAACCCGGCAGCGGGGGCGGCACGCCCTTTTCATACAAGGAGTCGTCCGGACGCTTTCTTCGTGCTAGGCGCGAGGGCTTTCCCGGGGCGAGCCCGCGCTCCGGCCAGGTGACCAATAGCGGCATGACCCCCGTTTCTCAGGCTCAAGCCCAACCCGAATCCGATCCCGAGCGCGACCGCATCGTCGCCGAGGAGGAAGCCTGTCTCGCGCGCGTGCTCTCGCACATCGCCGAGCACCGCGCGGCGCGAGCACCGCGAGACGCGGGGGACTACGACGCTCGGCTGCTCGAGCTCCGGGATCAGATCGCTCAAGCGCGGCTCGAGGACGTCCCGCCGCTGGTGCAGGAGATGGAGCGGCTGCAGAGCCTCGCCACGCGCCGGCGCGAGACGACCGAGCCGGACATCGACGCGAGCTCGCCGTACTTCGGCCGGCTCGTCCTCCGCGAGAACGGGCGAAAGCGCGAAGTGCTCATCGGTCGCGGGACGTACCTCGACACGCAGAGCGGCATTCGCATCGTGGACTGGCGCGACGCTCCCGTGAGCCGCCTCTTTTATCGCTACGAAGAGGGCGACGACTACGACGAGGTCTTCGGGGATCGCGAGGTCTCGGGCACCGTGGAGGTGCGGCGCAGTCTCGTCATCAGCGGCGGCGTGCTCCAGCGCGTCGGCTCGCCCCAGGGCACGTTCGTGCGGCGTAAGGACGGCACCTTCCGTCGCTTGCCGGTGAGCGCGGTGAAGCTCGCGGGCGGCGCCGGGACGGCGATCCGAGCCGAGCAGCACCACCGGCCGGGGCGCCTCGGGACGGGTCAGGACGGAGCCGAGGACCGGCAGCTCAAGGAGATCACCGCGCTCATCGACAAGCGCCAGTTCGAGCTCATCACCCGACCCGACTCCGGGCTCGTCGTGATTCAGGGTGGCGCGGGCAGCGGCAAGACCACCATCGGCCTGCATCGCCTCGCCTACTTGAGCTATCGGGATCCGCGCCGGTTCCGCCCCGATCGCCTGCTCGTCATCGTCTTCAACGACGCGCTCGCCCGCTACATCTCGGGCGTTTTGCCGGCGCTCGGCGTGAACGGCGTCGCGATCCGCACCTACGAGGACTGGGCGCGACGGCTGCGGACTGCGCTGCTGCCGAGGCTGCCGTCGGGGCATCGCGAGGACACGCCGGGCGTCGTCGTGCGCCTGAAGAAGCATCCGGCGATGCTCGGCGTGATCGACGCCCACGTCGCGCGCGTCACGGAGCGCCTCGATGCGGAGATCCGGGCAGCGCTCGACGGCGATCCCGCGAACGGACCCGTGCTCGAGGCGTGGGAACGCGGCCAAGGGCGCGTGCTCGCCCATCGCCTGCACGCGCTCTCGACGCGGCTCGAAGGACCGGAAGGGCGCGCGCTCACCTCGAACGCACGCGTCGCGCTCGAGCGCATCACCCGGCGTGGGATCGCCGCGGCGCGTGACATCGTCCAACACTGGGCCGAGCTGTTCTCCGACAAGCGGGCGCTCGAACGGAGCCTCGCCACCCTGGCCCCCGGCGCGTTCAAGGAGGGCGAGCTCGAGCGCGCGCACGCCTGGTGCACCGCGCGTATCAGCGAAGCCCTCGAGCACGTCGCGGAGCGCACCGAGCAGCGGGAGGAACGCCGCGCCGCCGCCGAAGACGACGGGGAGAACGCGCCCCGCCGCGCCCGCCCCAAGAAGGAGGCGGACGACGACGGAGACGACGAGCGCCCCTCGCGACCGCTCGCGGGCATCGACGGCCGCGAGATCTCCGAGCGCGCGGCGCTCGACGTGGAAGACGACGCGCTCTTGCTCCGACTCTGGCAGCGCCTGCGTGGGCCGCTGACGCGCAACGCGGGCAGCCGCGAGCCGGTGGTCTACGAGCACATCCTCGTCGACGAGGCGCAGGACTTGAGCCCGGTCGAGCTCGCCGTGGTGCTCGGCACCGTGAGCCGCACCGAAAGCGTGACGCTCGCGGGCGACGTCCAACAGCGCCTGTTGCTCGACAACGGCTTCACCGATTTCCGCTCCACGCTCGAGCTGCTCGACCTGGCCCACGTCGAGGTCGAGCCGCTCAAGCTGAGCTACCGCTCCACGCACGAGATCATCGAGTTTTCGCGCCGCGTTCTCGGGCCGCTCGCGAGCCCGGATGCGCCCGAGGCGACGCGCTCGGGCGCGCCCGTGGAGGTGTTCGAGTTCGCGCACACGGGCAACGCGGTCGCGTTTTTGGTCGAAGCGCTGCGCGAGCTCATGGGCAACGAGCCGAACGCGTCGGTCGCGGTGGTCGCCCGCTTTCCGGAGCAGGCAGACGCGTACGCCGACGGGCTCGTGCGCGGCGAGGTGCCGCGCGTTCGCCGCATCGCCGAGCAGGATTTCCCCTTCAAGCCGGGGATCGACGTCACCGACGTGCGACAGGTCAAAGGGCTCGAGTTCGACTACGTCGTGCTCGTCGAGGTCTCGGAGTCCTCGTATCCGGCCGACGAGGAAGCTCGTCACCTCTTGCACATCGGTGCCACGCGCGCGGCGCACCAGCTCTGGGTCGTTTACACGGGCAAGCCCAGCCCGCTCTTGCCTGCAGAGCTCATCGAGGGATCCTAGAGCCCTTGGGATCCCACGCTGCTCGCCTTCCCCTGCTTCACTCGAGCGTCCGCGCCGCGCGTTGGTGTGCGCTCGCGCTCGCCGGGCTCCTTGGTGGTTGTGCCTCCGCACCCAAGCCTGCGCCCGAGCCGCTGCCACCGAGCACCGCTGCCCCGCCCGAGCCCGCGACGGAACGGCGTCGGCCGCCGCCAGAGCCGCCGGTGCCCGAGGACGTGGTGGCCCGCGCCGCGGGTCCGGTCCGCGCCGTTCGTCTCGGCGACGGAGCGGAGCTCACGCCGACCGAGCTCGCCCGCGAGCTCCTCGAGGGCGACGCCGTGTGTGCGGGAGAGCAGCACGGTGAGGCCAAGCACCACTACGCCGAGCTCTGGTTGCTCGAGCTGCTCGTGGAGCGAGCGCGCGGGCAGCGGCTCGAGCTCGGGCTCGGGCTCGAGATGTTCGAGCGCCGGCACACGCCCGATCTCGCCGCCTATGGCGCGTTCCGGATCGAGGAGCCCGAGCTCCTCGAGCGCACCGCGTACGACGAGACCTGGGGCTTGGCCTTCGCCTACTATCGACCGCTGCTCGCGCGCGCGCGGGAGCTCCGGATCGCGCTGCTCGGCCTGAACGCGCGCCGAACCCTGGTGCGGCGGGTCGCAACGGTCGGCCTCGAAGGGCTCACGCGTCACGAACGCTATCAGCTGCCCGAGCTCGACCTGGCGAACGCCGAGCACGCGGCGGAGTTCGATCGCCGAATGCAGCACCACCCGGGCCGCGCTCCCGGGTACTACGCGGCTCAGGTGGTCTGGGACGAAACCATGGCGGACACGGCCACGCGCTGGGTCCTCGACCACGCGCCCGTGCGCCGCCTGCTCGTCGTGGCGGGCCAGGCGCATTGTCACCGGAGCGCGATTCCGCTTCGCGCCGAGCGGCGCGGCCTGGTCTCCGTGAGCGCGGTCCTGCTCGCGACGGAGCCGCCGCCCCCCGAAGCCGCACGCGGCTACGACTACGCGCTCATCGTCGAGTGAGACGCCCCCGGAACGACCGGCAGCGTCGGGCGATCCACGTGCCCGCGGTGAACGCGCATGCTCGCGTCCACGCCCACCATGTCCCCGGGTGCGAGCGGGATCCAGACGTTCTCACCGTGCAGCGGCTCGCTCGACACGATGAAATGGTTGACGACACCGGTGGCGGAGGGCGCCTCGCACGCTGAGGAGAGGCTCGTGCACACGTCGCGATCCGCGCAGCGGGTCTTGTAAGTCGAGAGGTGCAGCTCCCGACCGCCCTGGGTCGCGATCAGCAGGCGCCCATCGGTCGCGAGCAACGTGAGGGACGCGGGGGTCTCGGCGTGCTCGGAGTCGCAGATCGCGCGCACGCGGCGGACCGTGTTTCGCAGCGCGGTGAGCGCCTGCTCCATCGTGCGCGGCTCGCCGAGCGGTCCGAACACGGCGAGCTCCGTCAGGAAGATGAAGAAGACCACCTCGCTGTCCGTCTCACCCAGGATGAAGCGCCGGAGCCGCGGCTGGACTTCGGCGACGAGCGCCTCGCGGCGCGCTTCGAACTCGGGGATGTCGCCGTTGTGTGCGAACACCCAGCGGCCATATTGAAACGGATGACAATTGAAGACCGTCTTTGGTCCCCGGGTCGCGCGACGAACGTGGGCCAGCACGGTTTCCGAGGCGACCACACCGCTCAGCCGATGAAACAACGCGTCCCCGAACGCCGTGAGCGGACTGCGGGTGATGTGCGGTGCTCCGTCCACGAAGAACGCCACGCCCCAGCCATCCGGATGCGCGTTGCTCTGCACGCCCAACGCGTTCTCGGCCGCGAGCAGGGAGCGATGGACCTGGCTCGGGATCACGCTACGAAAACCGAAGAGGCGACACATACGACTGCGAACGGCAAGTTTGTCACACTTCTCTAGCTCCGTCTCTCTCAAAGCCCGGCGAAGCGCGCGTGTCGATATCGGGCTCTCGGCGCTGCTCGCGTCCCTCACTCTCGGGTTCGTCGTGTGTTTCGCGGTCGCTGCCGCCGCGTACCCGGGCGGAACGTGGTGCGTCCCCGAAGCGTCTGGATTCGACCCGCTCTACAGCTACTTCTGCGACGTGCTCCGCGAAAAGGGCCTCAACGGGCAGCCGAACCCTGGCGCCGGGATCGCTCGGGCAGCGCTCATCGTGCTCGCGGGCGCCTTCGTTCCGTTCTGGCTGCTCTTGGCTCGAGTCCCCGTGTTGCCGCGCGGAGCCGCCCGCGCGCTGCGTGTGTTCGGACTCCTTTCGGCATTCGGCGCGCTCGGTGTCGCCCTCACCCCCTCCGATCGGTTCGCCGTCGCGCACCAGCTCGCCGTGCTGACGGCAGGACCAACGGGCGTCGTGGCGGGCGGCCTGGCCGTCATCGCCCTGGCGCGAGCGGGAAAGAGCGCGCGACTGCTCGCGGGGCTCGCCGGCGCAACCGTCACGTTCACGGCGATCGACGCGCTCCTCTACGCGCAGCAGCTCGTGCGACCGATGCCCTGCCCGGTGGCGCTGCCCGTCCTGCAGAAGCTCGCGGCTGTGGGCGCCCTCGCCTGGATGCTCGCCGTCGCCGTCCAGGGCTTCCGGCGCGGCCGGTCGAGAGCGACGAGCGGTTAGGGGCGCGCCGAAACACGTGGAAACCAGCGTCGAACAGCGTGCCCGCTTGGGGAGGGGCCCGCCGAAGTGAATTCAGCACCGGCCGAGCGACCTGAGCCTCTGTGAAACCGAAGGCCGTGCGGAACGTACTCTCGTCTGTGAGTCGGGTCCGAGAGAGCACGCTCGTTCGCCTCCGTTCCCGGCGCCGCTTCATCGGGCAGGCGGCCGCGGGCACCGTCGTCGCGGCCCTCGGGGGCCTGTACGTGCTCTCGGACGAGCTCACGCGCACGGCGCGCGCCGAGACGCGCAAGGACGGCCGTCCGCGCGTCCCGCCGGGGCAGCGCGTGATCTCGGCCCTCAAGCCGATGGGCGGCGAGCCCGGGGACCCGAATCCGGCGCGGGCTCGGCTGCGCGTCCACGGCGAGGTCGAGGCGCCGTTCACGCTCACCTATGCCGAGCTCCTCGCGCTTCCCCAGGAGGAGCTCGCGCTCGACGTGCACTGTGTGACCGGGTGGAGCGTGCTCGGCGCGCGCTTCCGGGGCGTTTCCCTGAAGGCGCTCGCGGAACGGGCGCGCGTTCGTCCCCGCGCGCGGTACGTGATCTTCGAAGCGGCGCACGGGTACACCGCGAACGTGCCGCTGCGCGAGGCGCTCGCGCCGAACGTGCTCGTCGCGCACGCGCTCGATGGGCGCTCGCTGCCGCGCGCTCACGGCGGACCGCTGCGCGCCGTGGTCCCGGATCTGTACTTCTGGAAGAGCGCGAAGTGGCTCACCGGGATTCGCTTCACGACGCGCGACGAGCCGGGCTACTGGGAAACCCGTGGCTACAACAACCACGGAGACCCCTGGCGCGAAGAGCGGTATGCGTGAGCCGACGCGCCGCCGGAGCGCGACACTTCGCTCCTGGCTCAGAGCGGTGCATCGCGACGTTGGCTATCTCGCCGTGGGCTTCACCCTCATCTACGCCGTCTCCGGCCTGGCCGTAAATCACATCGCGGACTGGGATCCGAGCTTTCACCAAATCCAGCGCACGCACCGGCTGGAAGCGCCGCTCACGGGCACCGACGAGAGGATGTCGGCCGCGGTGCTCGGCGCGATCGGCATCGACGAGCGCCCGCGCGAGCTCTATCGCATCGACGAGCGACGGCTCGAGATCGTGCTCGAGACACGGACCCTGCACGTGGACTCTGTCACCGGCGTCGTCGAGGAAGAGGGACAGGAGCCGCGGTGGTTTCTGCGCATCGCGAACTGGCTGCACCTGAACCGCGGCAAGAAGGCCTGGACGTACCTCGCCGACGCGTACGCCGTATTCCTCTTGTTCCTCGCCGTCTCGGGTCTGTTCATGATCCCGGGCCGGAAGGGGCTGTTCGGGCGAGGAGCCGTCCTGGCGAGCCTCGGAGCGCTGGTTCCGGTGCTCTACGTGGTGCTCTCGGGCGGTCCGTAAAAGCTATTGCCTTTCGACGCGCATCGCGCGAGGCTCGGGCTCGACTTCGTACCACGTCGATACACTGCCGCGGCGCGGCGCACGCGATCGCAGCGGTGCCGCCGTTGACCTGGAACTGTTCCCACATTTCCTGGCTTCCCGTGCGGGGTCGACCCTGATATGGAAACGGCGCGCTCGCCCGCCCTGCTCGCCGCACGCGGTGTCGGTGCGGGCTCAACCCGAGTGAGCCTCCCGATGCGTATTCATTCGACCCTCTTCTCTTCCGTCGTCGTCCTCTTCACGCTGCCGGCAGTCGCTCAGGCTCCTGCGCCGGCACCCGCGCCGGCTCCGGCACAGCCTGCGGCGCCCGCAGCGCAGCCCGCGGCACCCGCGGATCCCGCGGCGCAGCCCGCCGATCCTGCTGC
>CAYYWA010000274.1:0-7805 GCA_964475255.1 uncultured Sorangium sp. | reverse complement strand
GCGCTGGCCGCGCTGATGGCGGGCGCCACGGCGTGAACAGGTTTCGGGATCGCGCGACGAAGCTTCTGACTCCTGCCCGCTGACGGGAAGAGCTACACACCGCTCTCGGCCGTGCTCGGCCGCAGTGAGCGAGCCAGTGATTCGGGGACTGCGCGCCCGCCGTCGGGTGCGTTCTCGAGACCGCTGGAATTCGCGTCAGCGCGGTCGATCGGATCACCGACTCGACTTGTTCGAAGCTTCCAGTGCCCGGTTCGCGGCGGGTTTGGGCACCGGCGGGATCCGGTACCGAACACCGAGGGTGTCCGCCGCGTCCGTAATGGTCCCTCTTGGCAATCAGGAACGTGCGCTTCGCGGATAGGACCCCGCGCGAGAAGCAGCGAACCCAATGCAGCTCGTCCCCCCGCCACTTCACCCAGATGAAGCTCGCGAGCGTCCCGACAACCAAGATTCCCAGCGTCAGGAAGGGGCCGACGAGCTCTCGGAACCCCGGATCGGGTTCGGTTCGAAAGACGTCGGCTACCCATGCGCCACCCATAACCGCCAAGGCGAGTGTTCCCACCGGGGCGCTCACGAAGAGACCACGCTTCTTCGAGAGGCTCAGCATGGCTCTTCCAGTGCACCCACTCCGAACGGCGAGGTCATCGTCGTCACCAACGTACCTGAAACGGCATCCGAGCGAGCTCTGGCTCCAGGTAGGGGCGACGCGCCCGCGTGACTCCGGACCAAACGAGCGATACGCGATCGAGGTCCGGTTCGATCGGCACGGTGCCCAAGCGTGCGGGCAGCCCCGTGAGGCCACCTGCGCGATCGTTGACGAACAGCCGCGGTCGCTCCCCGGAGAGCTGGAAGCTCCACGCCGCTCGACGCGGATGCAGGTGAATCAGGATGAACCGCTCGTTGCTCGGAGCTTGGAAAGGCGGAGGCCGAGGGAGGCGCCGTTCAGCGCCCGGCGGTCGAACCGCTCCTCGATGCTTCCGTCCTGTCGAAAGAGCTCGGGGGTGCCGTAGCCGAAACGCACCTCCGGAGAGGTCGACACGAGCTGACCGAGCTCTTCGGCGTCCCACGTGGGCGTCTCCCCGAACCAACCGAGCCGCGGAAACGCGCCGTGCTCGAGCCAGTGAAAGGAAGCGGGCAGCGGCTGCAGCGGCCAGTGCTCCGGATCGCCGACGACGAGGCGCTCCGGCGCGAGCAGGTCGCGCGGGTCTTCCAGATTCGGCAGCTCGAGCCGGTCGTAGCTCGCGGGATGGTCCTCGACGAGATAGCCCCGACCGGCACGGTTTCTGGGATGTCGCCACGGGCTCGCTGCCGAAAGCGCGATCTCGCGCTGCTCCGGCGGAATCTGGCTTGCCAGCGCCTGGAGCTCGAAGCCGTACTCCTGCTCGGCTCGCTCGTCGCATCCCCCGTAGGCGTACGCGTACGACAGGCTCACCTTCTCGAGCGTGCTCGGTGACGAGAACAGGAGCCCTCCCGTGGCGCTCTTCGCGGCGCGGCGATCGCCCGAAACCAGAAGCTGACCGACGCGTCGCTCGTCGATGTGCACCTCGGCGAGGAATCGGGATCGGCCCGGATGGTTCCACGCGTGGCCACTCACCACGACTTCCACGAGCGGCTTGTCGAGGAAAACGTCGGTGTCGGCGAGCAAGAGAGGCGCCGTTCGACTTCGTGATTGCCCACGCGAATGCGCGCGACGAAGGGCCCGCTCGGGTGAACGCCCCCCGCGCCGCGTGCTCGTCGATGTAGAAGCCCTTCCCCTCGGGGTTCGCGGTGTACGGCACTTCGAGACCGTCCCAAAGCGGTTTTCCGCCGTGGGCGTGCTCGAGCGTCAGCGGGCACTCCAAGAACGGAACCGGCTCGCTCGGCTCGAGCCGAAACGCGCCCTCGCGCCAGAACGGGAACGCCGGTCTGGTTGTCGAGCTTCATCCCACGCTCGGCAGTTCAGCCGAATCCGCGCTCCGAAAGCTCGGCCGGCAACGCCACGGGGAGCTCCTCCAAACGTTCCTCCAACCGCTCATTCATGCGCGCAGCTTACCTTGACGAGCGCCTTTTCCCGTTCGCATTCGTTCTTGCCCGTTCGCTCGTCGAGGCCCGGTCGTGAAACGGCATCCGAACGAGCTCCGAGGCACGGATGCGCCGCGGGAGGCGCGGTCAGTCCCCGCCAGCCATGCCACGGGTGCCTCCTCCAGCCGTCCGTGCTCTCCACTGTTCCGATTATCGGCGATCTCCCGATCGCAGGCGTCCATTCTTCCCTGACTTGCTCGTCGTTTCGGAGAGACGAGTGGCGGCGAGCCTTGCCAACCGTCGATTCTCGTATCGCTGTATCGGCCGACTGCGGCGTATCGCGCAGGCGGGCCGCGTCGGGCGTCAGTCCGACTCCCGACTTGGCGCGATAGGTCCACGATTCCGATGTGATTCGCGATCCGGTCGCTGCTCGAAGAACGCGACGATGTCTGCGCGACGACTTCCGAGCGAAACGATTGCGTCGGCCGTTCGGATTCGAGGCGCGCGGGCAACGCGCGGGCGAAGTTGGCGTGTGCACGCGCGTGGTGCTTGCGCTTTCGAGCGTGAGCGGCTTATGAGTGGGCGAGCGGTGCGAGTCGGGTGCTTCCGATGGTGGTGGTCGCGGGCGACTCGCTACACCGAACGAAAAACACGGGATTCGAGGGATGTCGCACAAGAACGGGATCGGTCGTTTTGGAGTCTTGGGTGCTTCGGCAACCATCGCGTGCATCACGAGCTGCAGCGGAGGAGGCGACGAGCCGGGGAGCGTGAGCCAAAATGCGGGCAAACAGGCTTCGCTGCCGGCTGCCGCGCGCTCGCTCCCGACGGCGACCGCGCAGGCGCTGACGCCAGCGGTCGCGCAACTCAGGGCCTCGATTCCGAGCGCCCGCGTCCGCGTGCAGAACGATCGGATTCGGCGCGTCTACGGCCGGGTCGCGACGGGCAAAACGCCGGCTCTGGCGGCGGAGGCGTTCCGTCGCGCGAGCGCCCCGGCGCTGGGCGTCGATTTCGATGACCTGAAGCCGGCGACGCTGCGCGGAGCGGTGAAGGCGAAGCGCCCCGGCGGCGCGGACGGCATCGGGCTCATGCGCGACCCGGCCACCGGGAAGTACAAATTCCGCCTCTTCACGTATCGGCAGGAGCGCGCGGGGATTCCGGTCTTCCGCTCGGGCCTGCGCGTGCTGGTCCGTGAGGGCACGGACAATCCGGTGGTTTGGGCGAACGCCGACGTGCGTCCGCTCGGAAGCTTCGTGCCGAAGGTGGGGGCGCAACCGCGCCCCATCGATCTCGACAAGTCGCTTCAGGCCCTACAAACGAGCTCCGTTCTGGCGCGGCAGCGGCTCGCGCCGCCGAAGGCCCTCACGCCCTCGGGCAGCTCGACGCTCACCATCTTCGCGGGCGTGGAAGACAAGGCCGAGGCGCCCCGGCTCGCGATGCAGTACACGGCGCGCGACCCGAACGGGCCCGGAAAATGGACGTTCGTCGCCGACGCGGAGACGGGCGATATCCTGCACGTCGAGAGCCATCTGCACTTCAACATCGACGGCACGGTGCAGGCGGAGGTCATCACGGGCCCCGAGTCGATGGAGTGCGGCACGCTGGGCATTGCGCCCCTTCCCTATGCCACGGTCACCTCGCCCGTCGGCAACGCGGTCACGGACGCGACGGGCGCGTTCACGATCGTGGAGTCGGGCAGCGGCGCCGTGACGCTCGAGTCGTCGATGACGGGCGAGTATTTCACCGTGAACACCGCGGAAGGGAGCCCGGCCTCGCAGTCGCTGACGGTGACGCCGCCCGGGCCCGCGAGCTTCTTGCACCAGGACCCGGAGACGCCGCCGGAGCTCGTGCTCGCACAGCTCAACGCTTACAAGCAGGTGAACGAGCTCCGCGACCTGCTGCTCGCGCACGTGCCGGAGTATCCGGTGATCGCGGAGGAGACGGACTTCCCCGTCTACGTCAATCGGTCCGACATTCTGTGCGTGCCAACGGGCGGCGCCTGGTACGACGACGACAGCGCCATTCGGAGCATCAACTTCTGCCGCAGCACGGCCGAGCGCGCGAACGCGGCGTTCGGGAGCATCGTGCACCACGAGTACGGGCACCACATCATCGACTCGGGCGGCAGCGGACAGGCCGAGTACGGCGAAGGCATGGCCGACACGATCGCCATGCTCTTCTCGAAAGACCCGAGGATCGGCGTCGGTTATTACCCGAACCAGTGCGGGCAGCCGCTCCGCCACGCCGATCGCGACTGCCAGTACAGCTCGACCCAGTGCTCCACGTGCGGGTCGGCCCTGTACGAATGCGGCGCCGTGCTCTCACGCGCCGTGTGGGATCTCTGGCAAGCGCTGGAGGTGAGCGAGCCCGAGGACGCGGACGCCATCGTCCGCTCGCTGGTGTTCAGCTCGATTCCGCTGCACACGGGCACGGGCATCGACGAGACGATCGCCCTCGACCTGCTGACGCTGGACGACGACGACGGCTTGGTGGAAAACGGCACGCCGCACTACGCCGAGATCTGCGGCGCCTTCGAAGGGCGCGGGATGAGCTGTCCGCCGATCGCGACCGGGCTCGTCGTCAAAGGCGACGATCTCGACGCGGAGGGTCCGACCGGCGGCCCCTTCGAGCCGGCCAGCATCAGCTACACGCTGCACAACGTCGGCCCCGAGCCGACTCTCAGTTACTCCGTCTCGATTCCCTCGGGGGCCCCGTGGCTCAGCGTCGACAATACCGGCGGCACGATCGCCCTCGGGTCGTCGGTCACCGTCACGGTCTCGATCGACCAGGCAGAGGCGGCGCTGCTCGCGGACGGGGACTACAGCGCGACGCTCGACTTCGTGTCCGAGTCGGGGACGGTGAGCCGCGAAGCGGAGCTGCGCGTCGGGGCTCCGGAGCCGATCTACGTGGCGCCGTTCGACGACGGTATCGAGGGCTTCGTCGTGGACGACGAGCCGGGCAACCTCTGGCACCACTCGCTCGCGTGCCTCGACACGCTGCCCGGCCACAGCGCGCCCGGCAGCCTCTACTACGGCAAGACGGAGCCCATCTGCGACTACACGACGCCGACGCCGATCCGGCACACGATCACGTCGCCCGAAATCGTGATCCCGAATCCGGCGATGGCCGAGCTCGGGTTCAACTACTACCTCGAGACGGAGAGCGACTGGAACTACGACCGGGCCGAGGTGCTGATCTCGGTCGCGGACGGGCCGTTCCAGCTCGTGGCCAGCAGCTATGGGGAGGCCACGCCGCTGCCGCAGACGCGGGAGTGGCGACCGGTGCGCCTCGAGCTCGCGGATCTGCTGCCCGCCACGGGGCCCACGAGCATTCGGGTGCAGCTCGCCTTCAACGCGGTGGACCCGAACAGCAACACCAACCCGGGCTTCGGGGTCGACGACATCACCGTTTACGCGAAGGTGACGCGCTGCGGGTCGGACGCGGACTGCGACGACGGGAACGTCTGCAACGGCGCGGAGCGCTGCATCGACACGGTCTGCGGCCCGGGGACGCCGATGACGTGCGACGACGGCGATGCCTGCACCGACGACGCCTGCGACGAGACGCTCGGCTGCGTGTACGAGGACAACGGCACGTGCAGCGCGGACGGCGCGTTCATCGAGGTGAACGGCACGGTGGTGATGGAGGGAGAGAGCTTCGGCAGCAACACGCCGCGCTCCGCTCACCGTTGGGATCGGGTGACGAACCTGCAGGCTTCGGGCCAGGCGGTGATGGTCGCGAATCCGAACGTCAATCAGCACATCGACACGGGGTACGCGACGACGAGCCCGGAGCTCACCTATCCCGTCCAGTTCACGACGCCGGGCACGTACTTCGTGTGGGTGCGTGGCCGGGGCACGACCGCGGACGACGACTCGCTGCACGTGGGAATCGACGGCGCGGCGGTCGCGACCGCGGACCGCATCACCGGCTTCGGAGGAGCCCTCGGCTGGAGTCGCAACACGATGGATGGGCCGTCCGCGACGATCCAGGTGACGGAGCCCGGGCTCCACACGATCAACGTGTGGATGCGCGAGGACGGGTTCTCGTTCGACAAGCTCGTGCTGACGACGAACGCCTCGTTCTGGCCGTCGGGCGCGGGCCCGGCCGAGAGCGCGCGCGTGGGTGCGGGAACGGATCCGTGCGCGGCGTTCTGCTCGAACCCCGTGGTGTTCTCGACGAACAACTACCAGTCGGGCGACCTGGGGACGGGCGCGAGCTGCCATGCCACGACGGTGTCGCTGAACGGCGGGGTGTGCGGAAACCTGGTCGCTTCGCGGAAGCTCTTCGTGAACGGGGTCGAAATGCCGTGCACGTGGGCGCCCTGGCCGTCGCTTCCCGCGCCGGTCAACGGCGGCTACTGCATCCACACGACGGCCGGAGACTACGCCTGGGCGGCGTTCGCGACGTGGTAAGCCGGGGGTGACGGCGAGCTCGGCCTCGAGCTCCCGGATGCGCGCGAGGGCACGCTCCTTCTCGAGGCGTTCGGCTTCTCTCTGCTGGCGCTCGGCGTCCTTCTGCTGACGCTCGAGCTCCTCACCGGTCGGCCACAGGTGGGATCCGTCGGCGTCGTCGGCGATGCGGAGGCGGCGGCCGCCTTCCGTGGTAACGAGGTGGGCATTCAGAAAGGCGGAGAAGAACGGGCCTTCTCCCTCCGCCACGCGCAAGAAGCGGGGCCCCTCGACGCGCCGCCAGACCTGAAGGCGGAGCGGACCGCCGAACGCCTTCGGGCCGACGAGCAGGGGATCGAAGATCACGAGCTCCGAGACGCCCATCGCGGCGCAGCGATCGGGCACCTCCGCGTAGTCTTTGTAGGGGTGCCCGGGACTCACGACCTCGAGGACGAACGCGGGCGCACCGTGCCCGGGGTCCCACAAGCGCACGCTCGAGAGCTCCTCGGCCGCGGGAGGCGCGGGCTCCACGACGCACAGATCCGGATCGAAGCCGACGCGCGGCGCCTGCTCGAAGACGCGCACGGCGATATTGCGGAACACGGCGGCGTTGCGACCCGTGCGCGCGATCCAGCACTCGAGCAGCGCCCGAAAGAGCGCGAGGGCCCGATCGTGCCACGCGGCTTCAGGCACGGGCTGCTCCGGGATGATCCACGACTCCGAGAAGCCCGGCACGCGATGCTGGACGAGCACGCCCCCTTCCGTGGCGGGGGGCTGCGGATCGGCGGACTGCATGGTGAAAGGCCATGGTAGCACGGGGGCACTGCGCTCGTCGGGCGGGGCCTTGGGTGAGCTGCTTTCGCTCTTGGCGAGGGCGCGGGAGCGTCTCGGACGGAGCGAGGGGCGAATGTGCACGTATCGATTCCGACCGGCGCGGGGGCGCCGCGACACTCCGCTCATCGGGCTCGAGGGCGTCCGGCCAACGGGGAGTCGAACGACCGGCTGCACGGAGCTCACCAACCACGAAGCCCACACGGGCGGCAGGTCACCCACGAACGAAAGGCAACCCACGGGAAGTCAACTCATGACCGGAGGTGGCTCCACGAACGGCCGTTCTCCCACGTGGGGGAGCTGCGCGGATGGGACGAGTTACACGGAGCTGCCCTCGGCGCGCTCGGTAGCGGTGAGTGAGCAAGTGATTCGGGGGCTGCGCCAGGCTGCTGACGCCGCGTGGGGTGGCTCGGTCGACTCGCCCTTGCGCCTGCGGAGGCAACGCAGTTCTCATCCGCTCCCGAGACCCAGAGCACGCCCCCCAACTCGCGCGAAGTGTGCGCCGCGAGGACTCCCTTGGAGTGCTAGCGGGCGCGGGACCGGGGCTGCGCGGTGAGGCGTTCTAGGACTCCGGGCTAGGTGAGCTCG
>CAYYWA010000273.1:1821-7821 GCA_964475255.1 uncultured Sorangium sp. | reverse complement strand
CGTCCAGCTCGTGGGCGAGCTCCAACGAATGCCGCACGTCGATGGCGTGCAGATATGTCCACTTCACGGCGCGCAGCACGGTGAACCGGAGCTCTGGGTCGCCCACGTCGCGGGCGACATCGAGCGCCTCGAGGATCCAACGCTGGCGGCGACCCACTTCGACGACGAACATCGACGAAAGCGCCTTGACGGCGAGGAGCCGAGCGCGGGACGCGTCGTGGACGACCCGCCCCATGGCTTCCTCGAGCGCGGCGTGAAAGCTCGGTTCGACCGAGGCTTGCTCACGGATCGTCGCTAACCAACCGAGCAGCCCGCGCTCGAAGACGTCGTTCATGCCGTGCGCGCGCGAAAGCGCGAGGACCTTCCGATACGTGGTCACGGCTTGCGGCACGTTCGCGGCGTCGCACTGCGCCTCGGCCAGTTTGAGCAGCACGCGGGCGCGTGCCAGCGGATCCGGCGCAGCGCCGTTCAATGCTTCCAGCGCGCGCTCGTAGTAGGTGGCGGCGAGCTCGAAGGCGAGCTGGCGTTGCGCCTCGTCGGCGGCGAGCTCGGCCTGCTCCGAGGCGACGCGGGCTTCCACGAGCGGCATGGCTTCCAGGGAGTGGCGAGCCACCTGGAGGCGGCGCTCGGGTCGATCCACCACCGAAGGCTCCAGAGCCCGGGCCGCGGCCGAGTGCCAGGCGAGCCGCGCGCTGGTCGGCAGATCGCGGTAAATCGTCTCGCGCACGATGATGTGAGCGAACAAAACGTCGCCGCCGGCCGCCGCCCACTCGATGAGGCCCTCCTGGAGCGCTGGCTCGAGCCGGACGACGAGCTCCTCGGGAGGCGCGCCGACGAGCGCGGCCAACACCGAGAGGGAGACCGTTCGACCCAGCACGCTGGCCGCGCCCAGCAGTCGAACGGTTCCTTCCGGGAGCCGGGCGAGCCGGCTCCGGATGCCCCCGGCGATGCGATCCGGCAGGCGTCCGTGCACCGCAACCTCGTCCAGGGTTTCCCCCTGCCACCCGCTCGGCAGCGAGCGCAGGAGGTTCTCGACGAGGAAGGGATGCCCGCTCGTCGCTTCGTAGCAAACGGCGACGGCTCGGGGAGAGGGCGTGCACCCCGTCGCGGCGGCGATCCATTCGCCGACTTCGGGGGGAGCCAGGCAATCGAGGCGGAGGACCTGGACGTTCGTGGCCGCGCCACCGAGCAGGGAGCTCAATACGCCGCGCGCGTTGGCTTCGGGCTCGCGGCAGCCCGCGACGAGGACGAGGGGAGATTCGCTCAGGGTGCGGCACAGGAGGTCGAGCAACAGCAGGGACGCTTCGTCGGCCGCGTGCACGTCGTCGAGCATCAGCAGCAACGGGGCGGCGTTCGCCGCGCGGTGCAGGACGCGGCTCAGCGCATCGAGGACGCGAAAGCGATCTTGCGGCGTCTCGCCCAGTGGTTCCACAGGGCACGTCACGAACGGACGCAGCTCGGACAACGTGTGGAGCTCGGAGCCGTCGTCGCGAATCAAGGCGCGCATCTGCTCCGGGGTTCGCTTCTCGGCGTAAGCCCGAAGGGCCTCGCGGAACGGCCAGAGCGGGGGCGCATCCAGGGCCTCCCAGCAACGCCCTCGGATGATCTCGACGTGCGCCGCTGCGAAGCGCGCGAGCTCCTCGAGCAGTCGCGTCTTGCCCACGCCCGGCGCACCCGTCACCAGCAGGAGCTCACCCGGCGCGCTCGGAGGACGCGATGTCCGTTCGACGAGCCGCTGCAGCTCCGCCGAACGCCCGACGCACACTCCCCTCGCGGGAGTCGCTGCGCTGTCTGCGCCCGCTCGCCTCGTTTCGGTGGGGCGGCGCGCGCCGCCCCTGCCCGCAGAAGGGAATCCGGCGGGGCCCTTCCCCACGCGGGCACTCGGTTCGACGCTGTCTTCCGTATGGGGTGGCGCGTTCCTGACCGTTCGTCGCTCCAGCGCGGGCGCGGGCAGCCGGTCTTCGGCGCTCGCGATCGCCCCCGCCGCCTCCGTCGCGGGAGGGGGTGGGGTGTCGATGCGGGTCACGGGCGCCTTGAACCGGAATCCCTTGCCGCGCACCGTCTCGATGATGGAGGGACGGCTCGCGCTGTCGCCGATCGCCTTGCGCGCCTCCTTGATGGCCTGACTCAGCGCTGCGTCACTGACGTCCGCACCCTTCCAGACCTTTGCCAGCAGCTCTTCTCGCGTGACGAGGTAGGCCGCGTTGCGCGCCAAGTATCGAATCGTCTCCAGCACCTGCGGCTGGACCGCCAGCGTCCGTCCCTCCGAGCGAAGCTCGAACCGATCCTCGTCCAGCTCGAACCGGTTGAACCGAATCAGCATCGAGCCGAACAGGTACAGGATGCCCATCCGATTTCAACCGCGCTCCAGCCCGGCGTTCGGGCTTTCGGATCGGGCGGGCCGATTCCTCCTGTCTTTCCGGCGCCTTCGTGCCGGCCGTGCTCGCGAGCGTGCTGCACGTCGTTGCGCTTCCGAACGTCGTCCCTCGGGCGTCGGCCCGAGCTCGGGACGTGGGCCGGCACGCGACGATAGCTGCGCGCGTCGGGTCGCGGTGACGGCGCTCGGAGGGTCAATCGTCGAGGAGCGCAGGCTGCGCTCTCGCGAGCTGTTGCCGAATGCGCTCGAGGAGCGCTCTGGCGAGCCGGCGGCTTCGTGTGCCGGTACGTCGGTCGCCGCGTTCGAGCGACGGCGCATCCATGGGTTCGATGGCTGCGCGCTCCTCCAGAGGCCGGCTGAACGAAGCCACGCGCTTCGAAGGATCGGCGGCGCACCCGAGCCCCAGCTCCGTTGCCATATGGTCGATTTGGAAATCCGCGAGCCGTCGCTCGCCGAGCCGCCCCGCGCCCACATCACCGCGCATCAAGTTGTCGGCGCCATCGTGGTGCGTGAGCCCGGTCGTGTGCGCGAACTCGTGCGCGGTCACCACGCGCTCCGCGTCGGGATCGAGCGCTTGCAGGCTCGCCACCAGCTCCTCGTCGAGCGCGATGAGCGGCGTGAACCGCTCGGGCAGCTCCACGGCGCGCCAGATCTCTGCCTCCGCGTCGGGCTCGCTCCGCAGAGCCCGAAGGAGAGCCGGAGAAATCGTGAGCCCCGCGACGTTCCATCCGGGCTCGTCGGGATCCGAGGGCAAGCGCGGAAGACTGATCAGCCACGTGGTGCGCTCGCGTGGGGGCGACGCGGTGACGAGCTCGATGAACGGTGCGAGCGCGTGATTGGCCGAGAACCGAACCAGCGCGGCGAGCTCCGCGTCCGTACCCGGAAATGGCTCCGCGTGCAGGTCGAGATGCGGGAACGCTTCCTGGAGGGCGCTCTCCAAGCCATCCGGGTCGTTGTCGATCAAGAAGCGCGGCGGCTCCGCGAGCTCGACGATCCCGCGCTCGAAGCTCAACCCGTACGGCGCGTAGTGTTCCTGGAGCGCGTCGGCGAGCCGCATGCTCCGACTCCCTGCGTGCACGATCTCCAGCCGGTGGCTCCCCGCGAGCGGCAGAGCCGAGGCATCACAGCGCAGGGAGGCGTCGTCGGGTCGAGTCGCGTCGCCGCAGCCGCTGAGGGACGGGAGCAGCGTCGCGGCCACGGTGGCGGTGGCCACGAGGCAGATGCCTCGCGACCACCGCTCGATGGACCTTCGTTCGGCTCTCAAGGGAGGACACAGGGAGCGTTCGACCCCGTGCAGGTGTTGTTGGCGGCCTCGATGTGCCCCTTGCAGCACGCGGAGGGACCTCCCGGCCGGCTGCCGCAGCCAGTTCCGGCGCAGGTTCCACAGCTCGCAGCGCAGCACACCGTATGGCTGGAATTCCCGATGCCATCGGCGCAAATTTTGACGCCGTTTGCGACCTTCATGTCATTCCACACCGACTCGACGTCCCGACCCTGGGCCGCATCGTTGAGGAGAATGTACGTGTTGGCCGAATTGTGGGCCGAGCCGTCCGCCTCCCTCAGGAAGGCCATGAGGCTCGGGAAGCTCGTTTCCTGATAAACATCCCAGAGCTGGCGCACCCAGTCCCACTGGACCCCCCGGCCCGAGTCCCCTCCGCACACGGTTCGGTGTTTCGCGAGCGGCAAACCCGCCGCTGGTTGGGATGTCTCGCAGTTCATCGTAATGCCATGCCAGAACTGGCAGTTCGTCTCGTTCCTTTCATTGAACGTGGCGGCCCCGACGAACGTGGCGAAGCCCTCGGTAAGGGCGATGTGCATATGCTCCTCGGACCCGTACTCGGCATTGTTGGCCGGCGATGTGCAGCCGGCCGAGCCAGTGACCGAGTAGTCCTTGGGTTTGGCCATGAACACGGGCATGTTGTGCCCCATGATCGCGTGTCCGAGCTCATGGGCGACGACGAACTTCTGATCTTCGTGACCCGTCGCAATCCGGATCGTCCCGTCGTACAGGGAGTCCGGTTGCCCCGTGCGTAGATCGTAGTAGTAGCTGCCCGCGCCGCGTCCATCCCTCAGCATGTACAGCCCGGTCGCCGCGGCATACGCGGCAATCACCGTGGGATCGTCGAAGTCGAAGAACACGTTGTGACTGGCCGACGCGGTGATGGTCACCGTGGCCGTTTCGGTCTGGTACTGATTGTTCGCATCCCAACCGCGAAGTTGGTTGGTGCCCCCGCCGCCGGTCGGCAGCTGCGCCCATGAATTCAATACGAACGTATACGTCTTCCCTTGTTCCAGAGTGATCGAGCTGGTGCAGCCACTGGGCGCTCCATTCCACCCGAGGTAACCTGACTGAACGCTGTTGCCGTTTTCGTCCTTGATGCCGTAGAGCAAGCCCTGAACGGTCCAGTATCCGGACGTCAGCCAATCCCCCACATCGGGATCCTGCCAACCGGCGCTGGCGAACGCACAAAGACGCGTCACGACGGTCGCGGCCCCTTCTCCAAGCGCACCACGAGCGCTCGTCGTGGCCTGCGACACGCCACTCGACCCGGACGCTCTCGTACCGATGGGCTCTACTGCTCGAAAGTCGGTTTCGAACCCCGATGGGAACTCGGGCACGGGCTTCTCCATGCTGAGGGGCTCGGGCATGTCGTGCAATGGCTGCGTGCCCGGAACCACCTTTTGGCCCGCGAAGCGAAACGGATTCTTGGCAGCGGCCTCGTCCGCCGGGAGGCGGTTCTTGATGTCTCGCACCTCCTCCGGTGTCTTCACGTTGAAGTCGGAGTCGATGTAGACGCGAAAGCTATCACGTTGGACGCGCCCGTCCGAGAGCGTTGCGGTCGCCCCGATGCTGAGCCCTGCAGTCTGTCCGTCCTCGAGAACCTCCGAAAAGCCCAAGCGGGCGTTGTCGATCGTGACGGTTTTGCTCTGTTCCGGCCCGAGCTCGACGCTCCCCAGGTCTACTTTGCCGACACCCACTTGGCCGCGCAGCGCTGCGACCAGGTGCACCTCGACGGGCTCCGTGCTCAGGTTGACGACCGCGGCTCGCAGCTGCTGCCCCTCCGCACCGTCGAAGGCCACCTCCAGGGTGGGCGGCGCGTGGTGAGGGGGGAGGTTCGGTGTAGCGCTTCCTGCACCTGGCGCGTCGCTCGACCTCGCGATCGGCCCGACGCCAGCGTGCTCCTCCTCCTGGGATCCGTTGGCGTCGATCGCGTCCGTGCCGATACAGCCGGCGAGAAGGAGCAGGGTTGCAAGCGACGAAAGACGACGTGACGATGAGTTGATCGGCATTCTCGAGTCTCCTTTCCTTTCGGGGCATCCCTCCCGTCGGCGCGAGTCGCGGGCCGCCCCTCACACACCTCATGGTGTCGGCTCGCGACGAGCAACTCTCGTGCCCGAGCCTGAAGCCATTGGGAAGGTCGTTCGACCGACGGACACGGCCACAGGGATCGCCGAATGCCCGTCGTTCGGCTCTCCGGAACCCGGACGTTCGAGCACGGTTCTGGGACTCGCCCGGCGTGCTGCGTGCGACGTGCGTGCGACGTGCGCACGCTGCACGCGATCGTGACGCGAGAGCAGTACGAGTTAAGCCGCAAGGTGCGCGCCTCTCGCCACCTGGAGTG
>CAYYWA010000273.1:0-1811 GCA_964475255.1 uncultured Sorangium sp. | reverse complement strand
GTGCGACGTGCGTGCTAGGTGCGCAGGCTGCACGCCGGGCGAGGAGGAAAGCCGCTCCGAACCGGACGAAGGCCCTTGCGACACGTGTCGCGCCGAACATCGCATTCGGGCTATGCGGTCGCGGCGCTTCGGCGGGGTTCGGCGCTCCCAAATGCCGATCAGTCACGGCAGGCGAGATACCGTGAGCGGCCTCGGGCCAAGTTTCGTGTCCAAAAAGTGACGCATCAGGGGGTGACGGAAGCGCTGGAGACCGAGGCGTCGCGCTCCCCGCGTTCCTCGTGGACCGCCCTGACCGGGAGTCGCGGTGATGATTCCGAAGGAGACGGAAGCCGAGATTTTTGCGCCTGTATCACGCCGAGAAGTGGCCGATCGGCACGATCGCCACGCAGCTCAGCCTGCATCACACGACGGTGCAGCGGGTGCTGCAGCACAGCGGCGTCGAGCGGAAGGCGGTTGCGCCGCGCCCCTCGATGGTGGACCCGTTCGTGCCGTTCATCCTCGAGCAACTGGCGAAGTACCCCGGCATTCGCGCAAGCCGGATCTTCACCATGATCAAGGAGCGCGGGTATTCGGGCGGCCGGACCACCTGCGGCGCATCGTGGGGCGGCTTCGACCGAAGCCGACTGCGGAGGCTTATCAGCGCCTGCGCACGATGCCGGGAGAGCAGGCGCAGGTGGACTGGGCGCACTTCGGAAAGCTCCAAGTCGGCCGCGCCGTGCGCCCGCTGTGGGCGTTCGTGATGGTGCTCAGCTACTCGCGGCGACCTTTCGTCCGATTCTTTCCGGGCGCGTCGATGCCGTTCTTCTTGCGGGGGCACGCCGAGGCGTTCGCCGAGTTCGGCGGCGTTCCTCGGGTGCTGCTCTACGACAATCTCAAGAGCGCGGTCCTCGAGCGGCACGGAGACGCGATTCGCTTCAACCCGACGCTCCTCGAACTCGCCGCTCACTATCGGTTCGAGCCGCGACCCGTCGCCATTGCACGTGGCAACGAGAAGGGCCGAGTCGAGCGCGCCATTCGCTACGTCCGGGAGGCGTTCTTCGAGGCTCGGACATACGCGGACCTGGCGGATCTCAATCGCCAAGCTGCCGAATGGACCGCAACGGCGGCGCTCGAGCGGCGCTGGGTCGAGGATCGCTCGCGCACGGTCCGTCAGGCGTTCGAGGAGGAGCAAGGTATTCTGTTGCCGCTGCCCGATGAGCCGTTTCCGGCATACGAGCGCGTCGAAGTCGAGGCGGGAAAGACGCCGTACATCCGCTTCGACCTCAACGACTACTCCGTCCCTCACGACCGCATCCGCCGTACTCTCGTCGTCTTCGCTGACCTCGAAACGGTGCGCATTCTGGACGGAACCGAGGTCGTCGCGAGTCACGCTCGATCTTGGGACCGTGGTCAGCAGATCGAGCAGACGGAGCACGTCGAGCGACTCGCCCAAGAAAAACGACGGGCTCGTGAGCATCGCGGCCTCGACCGACTCTCCAAGGCGGCTCCGAGCAGCCAGGCTTTTCTTCGTGTGATTGCCGACCGGGGCATCAACGTCGGGACCACCACGGTTCGGCTGCTGAAGCTGCTCGATGCGGTAGGCGCCGCCGAGCTCGAGGAGGCGCTCGTCGAAGCGCTCGAACGCGACCCCGTCCATGTCGGCGCCGTTCGGCAAATCCTCGATCGCAGGCGTTCCGAGCGCGGGCTGCCGCCGCCCGTCACCATCCCCGTCGCGCGAGGCGAGCACGCCGAGCTCGTCGTGACCCCGCATGCACTCGCTTCGTACGACTCGCTCAGGACGGAGGAAGAGCCGTGACCGAGCTCAACCCTGC
>CAYYWA010000272.1:0-7835 GCA_964475255.1 uncultured Sorangium sp. | reverse complement strand
CTCCTGGGCGGCGCGGCCCGCGCGCGCCCGGCGCTTCGCGCGGCGTTCGGCGCGCTGACGGCGCTCATCGGCCTGCTGCTCGGCTTCATCGGCTGGGTGCTCCTCTACTTCTGGCTCTTCACCAAGCACTGGGCCGCACACCAGAACATGAACCTGCTGCTCACCGGTCCGTGGGCGGTGGCCCTCAGCGCGACGGGCATCGGGCTCGCTCTCGGCCGAACGCGCGGTCTCGAGCGTTCGCGGCGCCTGCTCGCGGTCTCGGCCGTCTGCGCGCTCCTCGCGGTCGTGCTCGCGCTGATCCCTGGGTTCGGTCAGGACAACACGCGGATGGCCGCGCTCTTCGCTCCGATTTGGCTCGGACTGTACGCGGGCGCGCGGTTGCTTTCGGGCATGCCGCTCGCGCCGAGGCGCCCGACGCCGCCTGCAAAAGAGCCGACCTCCTCAGAGAAACCCGCCTCGGAGCGCAACGCGGAGCTCACCTGAGCCGAGGGACTGTGGGCCCGAGGTCGGACGACGTCGTCTGCTCGCGCTCACCTGCCTCCTTCGAAATTTCGAGCGCGCGAGGCGGTATACTCCGCGGCTCATGGACGCGACTCTCCAGATCTTTTCCGGGTCGGCCCATCCGGAGCTCGCGCGCGCGATCTGCCGCCACGCCGGAATCCCGCTCGGCCGGTCCTACACGCACCGTTTCTCGAACGAGAACCTGAAGGTGAAAATCGACGAGAACGTGCGCGAGAAGGACGTGTTCGTCGTCCAGCCCTCCTGCTCGCCGGTGTCCGAAGGGATCCTCGAGCTCCTCATCTTGATCGACGCGTTGAAGAGCGCGAGCGCACGCCGCATCACGGCGGTGATGCCCTATTTTCCCTACGTCCGCTCGGACAAGAAGGACGAGCCGCGCATCTCGATCACCGCACGGCTCATGGCGGACCTGCTCCGCACCGCGGGGGCCGACCGCGTGCTCACGATGGATCTGCATTCGCCGCAAGTTCAGGGCTTTTTCAGGATCCCGGCGGACCAGCTCTCGGCAGTCCCCATCCTCTGTGATCACCTGGCTACCAAGAACGACCTGTCGAACGCCGTCGTCGTGGCTCCGGACGCGGGCGAGGCGAAGGACGCCGCGCGGGTCGCGAAGCGCCTGAACGTGTCGCTCGCGATCATCGACAAGCGGCGCTTCGGGGACGACGAGCGCCCGCGCGCGATCAGCCTGGTCGGCGACGTGCGAGGCAAGCACGCCATTTTGATCGACGACGAGATCGCGACGGCGGGGACCATGGTCGAAGCCGTCGAGTTCGTGCGCTCTCAGGGCGCCGCGAAGGTCACCGTCGCCGCGGTGCACCCGGTGCTCTCGGGTCAGGCGCCGGAGCGGCTCCGCCGAGCGGAGGTAGACGAATACGTGTTCACCGACTCGATCCCGATCCCGCACGAGAAGCGGAACGAGCGCATCACCGTGCTCAGCGTGGCCGAGCTCCTCGCCGAGGCCATCATGCGGATTCACGACGGTCGCTCGGTCTCGGCTCTGTTCGCCTGAGCGCTGAATTTCGAGCGGACACCGGACGGGACGCCCGAGACCAAGGCGCATCGCTTCGAACGAACTCGCGTTCGGCGCGCGCGGCGACGGCAGCGCCGTCGCAACGGGCTCGAAGGGGCTCCGCGTCGGACGGCGCCCTCCCGGCGACGGCTCAAGGGGCGTTCGGGCCGATGTGCTCGTCCACCAAGACATGCTCGTCCACCAGGCCGCGGACGTAGCTCATCTCGTCGAGCGTCGAGCCGATGGCGAGGCGTCCCTCGCGAACGAGGAGCACGCTGCCCCAGAGCAGCGCACAGGAGCCGAGCAGCCCGAGCACGACCGGCGGCCAGCTCCGCCCCCACGGCAGCATGGTGAGGAGGCCGACCCCGATGCTGGTCGCGACGAGTAAGCCGATCGCCGTGTAGAGCGCGGCCAACGCAGAACGGAGGATGAGGGCGCGCTCGGCGAGTGAGCTCAGCTGCCGCGCGATCAAGGCGCGCTTCGGGGACTGCTCGCGGGGCGCGCTGTCTCTCAAGTGCTCCGCATCGCGCGCGAGAACGCGCACGCGATCCACGACGCGACTCAGTCGGTTCGAGGTGGAGATGACCAGGGCCCCGCTGGCTGAGTCGAGCCGCGCGGGCGTGATCATCGCGCCGAGCACTTCCGCCGCCACGCTCAAGTGGGCCATTCGAGCGACGAAGCTTACCGGAAAGGCACGGACCGCGCCGCCGCGGGCCACAACCCGCGAGCCGAGGGGCTCGGGCTTCAGTCGAGCTTGAGCTTCTTGTAGCGGATGCGGTGCGGTCGGTCGGCGTCCTGCCCGAGCCGTCGGCGCCGGTCTTCCTCGTACGCCTGGTAGTTTCCCTCGAACCACACGACCTTGCTGTCGCCCTCGAACGCCAGGATGTGCGTCGCGATGCGATCGAGGAACCAGCGATCGTGGGTGATCACGACGGCGCAGCCCGGGAAGGAAAGCAGCGCTTCTTCGAGGGCGCGCAGCGTGTCCACGTCGAGGTCGTTCGTGGGCTCGTCGAGCAGGATCAGGTTGCCGCCCTCCTTGAGGAGCTTGGCGAGATGCACGCGGTTGCGTTCGCCGCCGGAGAGGCTGCCCACGCGCTTCTGCTGATCGCTGCCGCGGAAGCCGAACCACGCGCAGTAGGCGCGCGAGGCCACCTCGCGCTTGCCGAGCGGGATCTTCTCCTCGCCGCCGGAGATCTCCTGCCACACCGAGTGGTCGCCGTTGAGCGCGGCGCGAGACTGATCGACGTACGCGATCTTCACGGTCTCCCCGACGCGGAGCGCGCCGGAGTCCGGCGTGGCCTCGCCGACCAGCATGCGAAACAGCGTGGTCTTGCCCGCGCCGTTCGGGCCGATGATCCCGACGATGCCGCTCCGCGGGAGGCGGAAGCTCAGGTCGTCGATGAGCAGGCGATCGCCGAAGGCCTTTCGCAGGTGCTCTGCTTCGATCACGAGATCGCCGAGCCGCGGCCCGGGCGGAATGCTGATTTCCGTGGCGTCCGCGGGGCCCTTCGCGGCCTGGCTCATGAGCTCTTCGTACGCGGAGAGGCGCGCCTTGCTCTTGGCCTGCCGCGCGCGCGGCGAAGCGCGCACCCACTCGAGCTCCTGCTTGAGCTTGCGCTGGCGCGCGCTCTCTTGCTTTTCCTCGAGCGCGAGGCGGGCCGCCTTCTGGTCGAGCCACCCGGAGTAGTTGCCCTTGAACGGGTAGCCGCGCCCACGATCGAGCTCGAGGATCCACTCGGCGACGTCGTCCAAGAAGTAGCGATCGTGCGTGACCGCCACGACCGTCCCCGGGAACTCCTTGAGGTAGCGCTCGAGCCAGGCCACCGACTCGGCGTCGAGGTGGTTCGTGGGCTCGTCGAGCAACAACATGTCGGGGTTGCTGAGCAGCACCCGGCAGAGCGCGACGCGGCGCTTCTCACCGCCCGAGAGCGTCTCGATGTTGGCCTCGGCGGGCGGCAAGCGCAGCGCCTCCATCGCGATGTCGACGCGCTGATCGAGGTTCCACGCGTCCACCGCGTCGATGCGATCTTGCAGCGCCGCTTGCGCGTCGAGCACCTTCGTCATCTCCTCGTCGGACATCGGCTCGCCGAGCTTCATGCTGAGCTCCTCGAACCGCTTCAGGAGGTCGCGCGTGTCGGCGACGGCGTCATCCACCGCGTCGCGCACGGTGGCGAACGCGCCGAGCTCTGGCTCTTGTGCGAAGTAGCCCACGCGAATCCCCGGGTGCGGGCGCGCCTCGCCCAAGAACTCCTTGTCGACGCCCGCCATGATGCGCAAAAGCGAGCTCTTCCCGGAGCCGTTCGCGCCGATCACCCCGATTTTCGCCCCCGGGAGGAAGGCGAGCGTGATGTTCTCGAGGACCTTCTTGTCGGGAGGATGGACCTTCGTCACCTCCTGCATCGTGAAGACGAACTCCGGCATGGCCGGGCCTCTATACCACTACGGCGGCAAACGGATAGGGACGCGCCGAAGCACGCGGAAGGCAGCGCCGAACCGAGCGCCCGCGTGCGGAGGGCCTCCGCCGAATTCACGTCGGCGGGAAGAGGCGGCGCCTGCCGCCAACCGAGAACGGCCGCGCCGCTGACCGAACGAGCCAGTGGCCCTCACCGTTTGGTGAGGCCGACGACGACGCGCTTTTCCTTTCCGTCGATGACGACCTTGCGCGCGCGATACCCCTTGCGGCGAACGGTGACGGTGATCGGCATCCCTTCCCGAACCTTCACGGAGACCGGCATTTGACCGAGGTTCTTCCCGCCGAGGAACACCTGCGCGTCGTGCGGCGAGAGCACGAGGTGCACCTCGTGTTCCTTGGCCGGGACGATGCTGGCCCGAACCGCGCTCGCGCTCGGCGGCGCTGCCACCGCGACGGCCGCGGGAGCGGGCACGAGCCCAGCCGTGCGCAGCGCTTGCTCGACTGCGGCACGGGGGATCAGAAACCAGGCGAGCGCAGCGAGCCCGGCGAGCACGGCCAGGAGAAACCACACGCGGCCGCGCGATCTCGCGGGAGCGGTCGACGTCGCCATCGACACGCTCGCGCCGGCGGACGAAAGCGCCGTCGGCGCCGCGGACGAAACCGGAGCGCTCGGTTGCGCGAGCGCGACCGGCACGGCCCCGCTCCGGAAGCGGTCGAGATCGGCGATGAACGCGGAGACCGTCGGGTAACGATCGTTCGCGTCCTTGGCCAAGCAGCGATTCACGATCGCCTCGAGCGCCGGGGGAACGCTGGCGCCGAGCGGCGTCGCGGAGAGCGCCGGCACGGGACGCTCCACGTGCTGTGCCATCACCGAGAGCGGATCGTCACCCTGGAACGGCAGCTCCCCCGCGAGCATCTCGTAGAGCATGATGCCGAGAGCGTAGATGTCGGCGCGCTGATCCACCGGTTGCCCGCGCGCCTGCTCGGGAGACATGTAGCTCGGCGTTCCGAAGATCGCGCCCACGTGCGTCAGCCGGTTCTTCGCGCGCGTGACCTTGGCCACGCCGAAGTCGAAGATTTTGACGGCGAGGTACCCGTCGGGAGCCTGCCCGACGAAGACGTTCTCCGGTTTGAGATCCCGGTGCACGACGCCCGCCGCGTGCGCGGCCTCGAGCCCTTCGGCGACCTGGCGCGCGATCTCCAGAGCCTCCGGCATCCGCACGAACCCATCGCGCTGCAGCACGGCCGCCAGCGTCTCCGCCTCGACGTGCTCCATCACGAAGTACGGGGCCCCGCTCGGCAGCGTCCCCACGTCGAGCGTGTCGACGATGCGCGGGCTCTTGAAGGCCGACGCGGCGCGCGCCTCGTTCACGAAGCGCTGGACCACCTCCGGCTGGTCGGCGTACTCGGGCCGGAGCACCTTCATCGCGACCGACTTTTCGAGCACCTCGTGCCGGCAGAGGTACACGAGCCCGATCCCGCCTCGGCCGACGAGCCCGAGCACGCGATAACGCCCGTCGATGAGCGCCCCCGCGCCGACATCGGCCGGCTCCGTCAGCGGCAGGTCGGCCACCGAGGTCGGGGTGGCGTCGGTGACGGGCGGCGGGGTCGGGTCGATGGGCGCCGCCGGCATCCCCCGCGACCGCACGGCGGCGCTGTCGTCCGCCGGCGGCGGAGGCTCCACGCCGAGGATCCTGTCGAGGAGGTAGCGATCGCCGGCCTTGGGAGTGCTCATTGGGCACGCGCGCTCGGGGGAGAATCCATCCCCGTCGCAGCTACCGACCGAAGGGTCGGGCTCGACGCGCTCAAGCAGGAACGGAACATATCTCACCTCGGGGCGGCGGCAAAGGAAGGTGCCGGCCCCGAAGCCAGCCAAGTGAGTTCGTTGCCCCGCTTCCCCCAGACATTCGAGCCACCGAAAGCGGCCCGTGAGTCAGCCAGCCCTCCGCTGACGCGAGCGCGGGAGCCGTTCCGTCCCCCGACCGCGACGCGCCGCAGCGCGCCCCGGGTGGCGCCGGCACGTCGCCGCGCGCCCGAAGGCCGCTACTCGGCCGCTCGGGCGCCCTTTTCGGTGCGGAGAGCCATCAGGATGGCTTCGACGTTCTTCTTGGCGTCGCCGAACAGCATCCGGGTGTTCTCCTTGAAGAACAAGGGGTTTTCCACGCCGGCGTAGCCGCTCGCCATGCTCCGCTTCATCACGATCGTGGTTTTGGCCTTCCAGACCTCGAGCACGGGCATGCCGTAGATGGGGCTCGACGGGTCGTCGAGCGCGCCAGGGTTGACGATGTCGTTCGCGCCGATGACGAGCACCACGTCGGTCTCCGGGAAGTCCTCGTTGATCTCCTCCATCTCGAGGACGATGTCGTACGGCACCTTGGCCTCGGCGAGCAGCACGTTCATGTGCCCGGGCAAGCGGCCCGCCACCGGGTGGATCGCGAAGCGCACCTGCTTTCGGCGCTGACGCAGCCACTCGGCGATTTCGTAGAGCGGGTGCTGCGCGTGCGCGACGGCCATGCCGTAGCCCGGCACGACGATGATGGAGCGCGCCTCGCAGAGGAGCGCCGCGGTTTCCTCGGCGCCGATCGGGACGACCTCGCCCTGCTGCTCGACGGCGGCGCGCGCGGGGACCGCGCCTTCGTCCGCTCCGAACCCGCCGAAGATGACGCTCAAGAACGAGCGGTTCATCGCGCGGCACATGATGTAGCTGAGGATCGCGCCGCTCGAGCCGACGAGC
This sequence comes from uncultured Sorangium sp., assembly GCA_964475255.1. Lineage (GTDB taxonomy): Bacteria > Myxococcota_A > Polyangia > Polyangiales > Polyangiaceae > PMG-095. The sequence continues at coordinate 1,160 of CAYYWA010000272.1, read as the reverse complement.
GCCCCCGTGATGATCAAAAGATCGTTCGAGAGCATGAACCCGGCAGCCGCCGCGGCCCACCCCGAGTAGCTGTTCAGCATCGAGACGACCACGGGCATGTCCGCGCCGCCGATGGCCATCACCAGGTGGATGCCGAGCAAGCCGGCGAGCACGGCTTGCACGGCGAGCCAGAGCACGCCGTCCGCGTGCGGCGCGCCGATGACGCGGGTCGAGAGCGCGATGCACGCGAGCACGACCACGAAGTTCAGCCAGTGCCGCCCGGGGAGGAGCAGCGGGCGGCTGCGCACCACGCCGCGCAGCTTGCCGAACGCGACGACCGAGCCCGTGAAGGTCACCGCGCCGACGAACACGCCGACGGCGACCTCGACCTCGTGGATCACCGCCTCGGCGCCGCCGAGCTCGAAGGGCGAGAGGTAGCTCCCGAAGCCGACCAGAACCGCCGCGAGGCCCACGAAGCTGTGCAGGATCGCGACGAGCTCCGGCATGGCGGTCATGGCGACGCGCGCGGCGAGCAGCGCGCCGATCGCGCCGCCGACACCGACGGCCAGGGCGAGCACCGCGTAGTTCGAGACGCCGGCGATCGTCGTCACGAGTACCGCGAGCACCATGCCCGCGATGCCGAACACGTTCCCGCGGCGCGCCGACTCCTGCGCGCTAAGCCCGCCGAGGCTCAGAATGAACAGCACCCCCGCGACGAGGTATGCGACCGTTGTCAAACTGCCGGGCATGGTCCGCTGCTCCTCTCGCTAGTCCCTGCGGAACATCCGCAACATGCGCTGGGTGACGAGGAAGCCGCCCGCGACGTTGATGGAGGCGAGCAGCACCGCGAGGGCGCCGAGCACCGTGACGGGGTCGTCGATCGGCCCCGTGAGCTGGAGCATGCCGCCGACGATGATGATCCCGCTGATCGCGTTCGTGACGCTCATGAGCGGCGTGTGCAGCGCGGGCGTCACGTTCCAAATCACCTGCCAGCCCACGAAGCACGCGAGCACGAACACGGTGAGGTGCGACACGAACGCGGCGGGCGCGAAGGCACCGGCGAGAAGCAGGAGCGCGCTTCCCGCGACCACCGCGACCACGGTCCCCAACGCGCGCTTCTTCGGGGCCTCCGCGGCAGGAGCCGGCGCGACGGCAGGCACGGGGGGGGCGGGCTTGGCCGG
>CAYYWA010000271.1:3391-7859 GCA_964475255.1 uncultured Sorangium sp. | reverse complement strand
CCGCCGTCGTGCGCGAGGCGCTCGATCGCCTCGACGGCCGTCTGCCGAAGGTCTGAGCCCACTCGAGATGACGACCGAGGCTCCCACGCTCTCCGAGCTCACGAGCGTTCTCGCGGACGACGGCCGTATCGCGCGGCCGCCTCGGCGCTCGATTCCGGTCGAGATCCGCCTCGAGCTCTACCGGCACATGCGTCGGCTGCGCCGGCTCGACACGCGCCTGTCGGCGCTCCAGCGTCAGGGGCGCATCGGTTTTTACGGCGCGGCCTTCGGGCAAGAGGCGCCGCCCGTGGCCGCGGCGCTCGCGGCGGCGCCGCCCGACTGGGTGTTCCCCGCGCTCCGTGAGGGCGCCGTGTTGCTCGTGCGTGGGCTCCCGCTCGTGACGTATCTCGCGCAGCTCTTCGGCAACGCGAGGGACCCGCTCAAGGGGCGGCAGATGCCGAACCACGTCGCGAGCCGCTCCGTGAAGGTCGTTTCCTGGTCGAGCTGCATCGCGACGCAGCTTCCGCACGCCGTCGGCGCGGCGCTCGCCGCGACGAAGCTCGGCTCGGACGGCGTCGTGCTCGCGTTCCTCGGCGACGGCGCCACGAGCCATCCCGATTTCCACGCCGCCCTGAACTTCGCTGGCGTGTTCCGCGCGCCCGTCGTCTTCGTTTGCCAGAACAATCAGTACGCGATCAGCGTGTCGGCCTCACGCCAGACGGCCTCGTCCACGTTCGCGATCAAGGCGAGCGCGTACGGGGTGCGTGGCGAGCGCCTCGACGGCAACGACGCGCTCGCCGTCTACGACGCCGTGGCCCACGCGATCGACGGCGCGCGCGCGGGGAACGGCGCCACGTTGCTCGAGTGCGTCACGTACCGCCTCGGTGCCCACTCCTCGAGCGACGACCCGTCGCGGTATCGCTCCGCCGCCGAAGAGGCGCGCTGGCGCGAGCGCGATCCCGTGCAGCGGCTCGGTCGCCACCTCGAGCGCGAGGGGGTCGGCTCGAGCGCGCGCGATTGCGAGATCGATACGGCGTTGGACGCCGAGCTCGAGCGAGCGCTCGCCGAAGTCGAGGGGGAGCCGCGCCCCGCGCTCGAGACGTTGTTCGACGACGTGTACGCACGGCTCCCGTGGCACCTCGTCGAACAACGCGCGGCCCTCGGTGGCACCGCTGCGGAGCGCGCCGCCCGGGGGCGATAGCGCGGAGCGTCGCGGGGGCGGGCGCCTCGACGAAACCTGGAAACACGAGGCGGCGCGCGGCGGACGCTCCCCGGACAGGGGTGCCGATTCGCTCAGAATCCGGCTGGGAATCGGCCGAGCCCGTGGGCCGCTTGTTCTGGGGTTCGAGGTTCGCTATGCGATGCGTCGCCATGGATGCTTCGTACGATGCCATTGTGCTGGGCGGCGGCCCCGGCGGTTACGTGTGCGCGATCCGTCTCGCTCAACTCGGGGTGAAGACGGCTTGCATCGAAGAGGAAGAGTACGGCGGTGTGTGCCTCAACTGGGGTTGCATCCCGTCGAAGGCGCTGATCGCCAACGCGCACTACTACGAGAAGTCGAAGCACATCGCGGACCACGGGATCGTCGTGGGCGACGTGTCCGTCAACGTCGACCGCATGCAAGAATGGAAGGACGGCATCGTGAAGAAGCTCACCGGCGGCGTGCGGCAGCTCCTGCGCGCCAACGGTGCTCAGATCATCGAGGGGCGCGGCACGTTGCTCGGCCCGCGCACGATCGAGGTCACGGCCAAGGACGGATCGAAGCAGCGGGTCACCGCCGAGAAGGCGATCGTCGTCGCCACCGGCTCGGCCACGATCCAGGTGCCGGGGTTCGAGTTCGACGGCAAGCACATCATCGGCGCGCGCGACGCGGTGAGCTTGCGCCGCATTCCGAAGCGCCTGGTCGTCATCGGCGGCGGCGTGATCGGCCTCGAGCTCGGCATGGTGTACCAGAGCTTCGGCGCGGATCTGACCGTCGTGGAGCTCACTCCGACGCTCCTCCCCGGCATCGATCCCGACTGCGTGCGCGTCGTCGAGCGCACGATCACGAAGCGCGGTGGCAAGGTCTTGAAGAGCACGCGCGCCGAGAGCCAGGTGACGAGCCCGAACGGCGAGGTCGTCGTGACCGTCGCCGGCCCGGACGGCACGCAGAAGCTCGAGTGCGACACGGTGCTCGTCGCCGTCGGCATGAAGCCGCGTTCCCGCGGCATCGGCCTCGAGGAAGCGGGGGTGCAGATCGATCCGCGCGGCTTCGTCACGACCGACGAGCGCTGCCAGACGAACGTGCCCGGCATCTACGCGATCGGCGACGTGAGCGGCACGCCCATGCTCGCGCACAAGGCCTCGAAAGAAGGCGAGGTCTGCGCGGAGGTCATCGCGGGGCACGCCGCGGCGAAGGATTGGGTCACCGTTCCCGGCATCGTCTTCACCGATCCCGAGATCGCCACCGCCGGCCTCACCGAGGCGCAGGCGAAGGAAGCGGGGATGGAGGTGAAGGTCGGTCGCTTCCCGTTCTCCGTCCTCGGGCGCGCCATGAGCATCGGCGAGACGGACGGGTTCGTGAAGGTCGTCACCGAGATCAAGAGCGGCCGCGTGGTCGGCATCCACATCGTCGGGCCGTCCGCGAGCGACCTCATCAGCGAAGCCGTGCTCGCGCTCGAGACCGTCGCGACCGCCGAGGACATCGCGCTTTCCATCCACCCGCACCCGACCCTCGGCGAGGCGATGATGGAGGCGGCCGCGCACTCCATCGGTCAGGCCGTTCACATCCAGAACCGCTGAGCGCGCTCAGGGCGGCAGCAGCGCTCGCCCTCGCTCCGGAGCTCCGGCGACTCGGGCTCCGGGCGGGGGCGCGCTGACGTCGCGTAGTGCCCGAGACATCGAGGGGAGGAGCGGGGCGGGAAAGGGCTCGACCCGAAACCTAGGCTGACGCCAGCCGAGTGGTCCGCTGCATCGGGCCGTGGCAGATTGTTTGGGCCATGGGGATCTTCGATCGCATGGGCCGCGTCATCTCGAGCAACTTCAATTCGTTGCTCGATCGCGTCGACGACCCGGGCCGCTCCATCGCTGCCCTCATCGACGACATGCAGTCGGAGCTCCGCGCTGCGCGTCGGGAGGTGGTGCGGGCCGTTGCCGCGGAGAAGCAGCTCCGCGGGAAAATCGAGGAGCTCGACGCCGAGGCGCGGCGCTGGGAAGACCGAGCCGAGCTCGCCCTCTCGCGGGGGGACGAGGTGCTCGCGCGCGAGGCGCTGACCCAGAAGAAGCGCGTCGTCGCGGAGCGCGATCGTGCCGAGGCGCTCCGCGCCGAGCAGCGCGGCGCCGCGCTCGAGATGAAGGCCGAGCTCGAGCGCATGGAGCGAAAGATTCAGGAGATCTCCGCGCGCAAGTCCACGCTCGCCGCCGAGATCGGCAAGGCGCGGGCCGGCGGGGGACCGGAAGCGCTCGGCGCGCGCGGCGGCACGTCGCCGTTCGACGAGCTCCGGCGGCTCGAAGACCAGATCGAGGGTGTGGAGGCGTCCGTGGCCGCGCAACGAGAGCTCGACGGCGTGCTCGGCGCGCGCACGCCCTCGGGGCTCACCGCGGCCGAGCTCGAAGCGAAGTTCCGCGCGCTGGAGGGCGGTGCGGCGCCGGGCGGCCCCGACCCCGAGGTCGAAGCCGAGCTCACCGCGCTCAAGCGCAAGGTGCGCGTCAAGGAGTAGCCGAGCTCTCGGCGTCCCAGACCTCGCGGAGGATCTCCGCGACGGCCGCGTAGAGCGCTTCGGGGATTTCGTCGCCCACCTCGAGCTCGTTCAGAGCGCGTGCGACGGGGACGTCGCGCACGATCGGGACGCCGTATGCGCGCGCCGCGTCGACGATGCGGCGGGCGATCTCTCCCTGTCCCTGCGCGAGGACCTTGGGCGCGGCGTCGACCGTCTCGTCGTAGCCGAGCGCGACCGCGAGGTGCGTCGGGTTGACGACGACGACGCGCGCCTTCTCGACGGCGCGGATCTGCGCGCTGATCAAGACCTCCTGGTGCGCGCGGCGGCGCGCCGCCTTGATCTCGGGATCGCCCTCGTCCTCGCGGAAATCGCGCCGCACTTCGTCACGCGACATGCGCCAGCGACGGCGGTGAGCGCGCCGGAGCACCCCGAGATCGATGAGGCCGAGGCCGAGGCCAACGAGCCCCGCGTAGCGCGCGAGCCGGCCCGCGGTGTCTCCCGCCACGGCCAGCGCGGGACGGAGCTCTCCAGGTGTCGCCGCGAGCGCGGGCAGCACATCCCGTAGCACGGAGTACGCGAACGCCCCGACGAGCGTTGCGGCCACGAGCGCGCGCGCGAGGGTAAACAGGCGCTCCACGGAAAAGAGATTGCCGAGCCCGGCGATCGGATCGAGCCGCGATAGGTCCGGCGCAAGCCGGCTCGGGGCGAAGAGCCCGCCGCTCTGAACGAACGAAAGCGCCCCCGAGGCGAAGCCCGCCGTCGCGATCACCGGCAGGCTGAGCGCGAATGAT
>CAYYWA010000271.1:0-3381 GCA_964475255.1 uncultured Sorangium sp. | reverse complement strand
CGCCCCCACCCACCCGCCCCCCGCGGCTACGCCGGCCGCCGCCACCCCCGGCTGGCTGCGCGCCACGACGCAGGCCGCGAGCTCGGGGGCAGTGAGCGCGCGGCCGTCGACGGCGCTGCTGAGCGCCTGCGCGCTCGCTCGGAACGTGGCGAGCACGACCGACTCGGCGACGGCCAGCGCCGCCAACAGGCCAACGGCCTGGGAGAGCGCCGCCGAGACGGCCACGTCCCCCTTTTGGCGCGCGCGCCGGAGCTGCCGTGGTGTCGGTTCCTCGGTTTTTTCGGACATGGGCTCACGCGGGCTCGAGTGCCCGCTCTTCGGCCGGCGCTTGCCGCGAGTTGCCGACTTCCGCCTCGATCGCCACGCGCGCCCAGAGCAGGTCGTGATCGGAGCCCGGGGCCGTCACTTGCCCTCGGGCGAGCGCGCGCAAGTTGGTGCACACGACATCGTAGCGGCGCGGCAGATCGAGCCCGAGCCTCCCGGCGAGCACACACGCCCGATGAGCGAGGAGCGGCTCCTCCTGGCGCGCGAAGTAGTGGGTCGGCGCGGTCTCGGGATCGTGGGCGCCATGGGCCGAAAAGGGCGCGAGCACTCCCCGAAGGGCTTCGAGCTGCCGGCGGACGGCGAACGCGTTCGTATCGCCGCAGGCGACGAAGCGCCGCTCGAGCCCGCGGGCCCGGAGGTCGTCGGCGATCGCTTGAATCTGTCGCCGCCGGTGGCGATTCGACCCCGCGCTGTCGAGGTGGAAACAGGCGGCTCCGAAGCGCGACCCGGATCCGCGCGTGTGAAACTCGGCGATGAGCGCGTGCTTCTGGCGCGTCTTGCCGCCGCGGATATACAGGCGCTCGAACCACGAGAGCGACTCGAGCCGGGGCAGGGGGACGAGCGAAGCGTTCCGGCAGGCGAGCGCGCGCGCATCGTAGACGAGCGCGACGCCGGCTCCGGTCTTCTGCACGACCTCGTAGGACGGGCCGAGCGCCCGCGCGATGCGCTCGGAGAGCCGGCCCCGGGGCGTCGGCGCGTCCTCTTGCAGGTAGAGGAGGTGGAGGCCCACCCGGTCGCGGAGGTCGCCGTAGAGGGGCAAGAGCGCGTGGAGCCGCTCCCCGTACATCACGTTGTGGCTCGCGACGGTGGCTGGCTGCCGCACGCGGGAAGCTTATCACCCTCGGGAAACGCGCCGGAAGGCCCGGGGTGCTCGTGATTTCGCGTGGATCCGTGTGTCCGAGAAAGGCAAGCTCCCCGGGCAGAAAGGACGGAGCGAGCCATGAGTGCCAACGCCGAAGCCATCGAAGCCTGGAATACGGTCCTGTTCGACAAGTGGGAACGGTTCCGGGAGGTGCTCACGGGGGGCCTCGCCAACCACGGTGAGGCGGCGCTTCGCCGCCATCCACCAGCCCCGGGGGCGCGCGTGCTCGACGTGGGCTGTGGCTATGGCGACACCACGCGCCGTATCGCCGAGCTCGTCGGGCCGAGCGGCGAAGCCGTCGGGGTCGATGCGGCGGAGAATTTCGTCGTGCGTGCGCAGCGCGACACGGAAGCTCGGGGGATCCCCAACGCGCATTTTCGCGTCGCCGACGTTCAGCTCGACCCACTCGGGGGACCTTACGACCTCGCGTTCTCGCGCTTCGGGGTGATGTTTTTCGCGTCGCCGGTCGCGGCGTTTCGGAACGTGCGGCGCTCGCTCGTGCCGGGGGGCCGCATCGCGTTCGTCGTCTGGCGGCGCCGCGAGGACAATCCCTGGCTCTATGCCGCCGAGGTCCGGGTCCGCGAAATGGTCCCCGAGGTCGAGAACAGCGACGAGCCCACGTGTGGGCCGGGACCGTTCTCGATGGCGGGCGCCGATACCACGACCGACCAGCTCATCGCGGCGGGGTTCTCGGAGATCACCCTCGAGCGTTTCGACGCCGAGATCTGTATCGGGCGCGATCTCGACGAAGCCGTCGAGTTTGCGATGGCGCTCGGCCCGGCCGGGGAGGTGCTGCGCCTCGCGGGCGCCGAGGGCGAACGGCTGCGTCCCGAGGTCGCGCGCGCGTTGCGCGAGGTGCTCGGCGCGTTCGAGCGTGCCGACGGCGTGTTCGCGCCCTCGAGCACCTGGCTCGTGAGCGCGCGCTCGGTGTGAGCGCGTCCCGCTCGCGCCGCTTCAAAAGCTCAGAATCGGGAGCCCCTGGCCGCCCGTCATCCGGAAGGCATTGGCTGTCTGCTGGATGACGACGGTGCGCCCGGCGGGCGGCGGATGCGAGCGCTCGAAGCCGAAGAGGATGTCGAGCGGGCTCAGCTGATCCACGCCGCCGAAGAACTGCATGGTGAGCAGGGCACCCCCTTCGGTGAAGCGGTAGCCTTGGCGGCGTGAGCCGGTGGTCAGCACGTTGTTCACGCCGGCCGCGTCCGCCGCGGCCTCGTTCGGTTGATTGAACAAGGGGACCGCATCCGCGAGCACGCGATTCACCTCCGAGAGCGTGACCGCGCCCCCGGCCGTGCAGGGCAGGTGACCGAGGTAGTGGTGCGCGAGCTCGTGCCCCAGCACGAACGCGATCTGCTCGTCGAGCAGCTGGTGTTGGCGCTGCACCTTGCGCGGATCCACGGACTGGGCGGGATCGAAGAACCCCGGCGCGGGTCGGACGACGGGGCTGTCCGGGCGCTGCGTCCGCGCGACGAACGCGATGTACTCGTCGACCTTGCGCAAGCCGAAGATCTCGTCGATGGCGCGCGCTTGCGCGAGGTGCGCCGAGATGTCGAGCATCCCATCGCTGATCGCCATCACGGCCTTGCCCCGCTCGGTGCACGCCGCGAACGCGTTCACTTCACCGACCTCCGTGTCGGGGATGAGCGGGATCCCCTGGACGCGCTGCTGCTGCGCCGCGGGCAGGTTCGCCACGAGCTCGCCAAGCACCGCCTGGGCGCGGCCGCGGAGAAAGGTGATGTCTACGGCGTTGATGGGATCGTAGGTGGCGGGTGCGGCAACGGGCGGCAGGGGCGTTGCGGCGGGCGGCGGAGCGGGAGGCCCCGGAAGCGCTGTCGGTGACGGGGGGACAGTACCCGGCTGCTGCGGATAGGGCTGCTGCGGATAGGCACCGGGCTGCGTGGCGTACGGAGCGGGGGTCGGGTAGAGGTTCGGCGGAGGCTGGCGCGGCTTCGACGCACAGGCTGACAGAAGCAAGGCCGCGCACGCGGCGCCGCTCGTCCAAGAGACCAAGGCCGTTCGCATCGCGTGCAGCATACCCCGGCTGGCGCCGCACGGCGTCCTCGCTCGTCAACACGCGACGCGTCGCCTTTCGCCCGCGCTTCGAAGCGCCGCGGACTTGCTAGAGCGACAAACGGTTAGGAACGCGCCGAGATATGCGGAAACTGCGTCGGACAGAGTGCCCGCGTGGGGAGGGGCCC
>CAYYWA010000270.1:0-7884 GCA_964475255.1 uncultured Sorangium sp. | reverse complement strand
CGCACGAAGAGCACGCGCTGCGACAACCCCTGCGGCGAGGGCGAGCGCTGCCCCGGCAAAGCAGTCGAGGACTTGCCTGAGCACTGCGCTCCCGACGACCCGGGCGATCCGGGCGCGGGCGGCGCTGGCGGCGGCCCGGGCGATCCGGGAGAGCCCGGCGCGGGCGGCGAGGGCGCGGGCGGCGACCCCGGCGAGCCGCCTCCTCCGTACACCTGCGACGGCGGCGCGCAGGTCTGTACCGAGCAGGCCGACTGCCCGAGCGGCTGGTATTGCCAGCTCGGCTGCTGCATCGTGATCGTCGAGTGACGGGGCGACGACCTTCACGAGGGCGCGCCGTGCCGAAACGCTCGCCGCGCAGCCGATTGGGCGCGCCCCGCAGGGCTCGAACCTGCGACCACCGGATTCGAAGTCCGGTGCTCTATCCAACTGAGCTAGGGGCGCTCGAAGGAGGGCAGATCTTCCGTCTCTCCGAGGTGCTGTCAAGCCGGCCCACCGCGTCGAGCGCAGAACCCGAGAAAACCCGCGGTGAATCCCCCACGGCTGTGCGTGGCTGTGGGCACATGTCCGCGCGCCGCGCGCCTCGGCACGGCGCTTCGTTCGCGTCCGCAATGGATCCGAAAGCTGCTATCGTCGCGCTCTCCGAAGGGGAACGCGTCGCCATGCTGCATGGACGGGTTTGGGGAGAAGGAACGCGATGACGCTCCCCGGTCGATAGCTCGTTCGGGTTCACGTTTGACCAGAAGCGACACCGTGATCGTCGGTATCGGGGCCTCCGCTGGTGGCCTCCGGGCGCTCGAAGCGTTCGTGAAGACGCTGCGCGAGCGGCTCGACCTCGCTACGACCGTCGCGCGGCTCACCTGGTGGGAGTGGGACGTCGCGGCCGGGCAGATCACGGGCGACGAGGACGAGCCGGCGCAAAGCGGCGTGCGCCCCGCTTCCGTGTCGCTGTCTCTCGCGGAGTGGGAGGCGCGCGTCCATCCGGACGATCTGCCGCACTTGCGCTCGAGCTACACCGAGTGCCTCGTGGGCGCGGTCGACTCGTGGTCCTGCGAGGTGCGGGTGCGCGCCGAGGACGAGCGCTTTCGCTGGGTGCTCTACGGCGGACGCGTGATCCAGCGCGATGCGCGCGGCGTGCCCTCCCGCATTCTGGGCACGACCCAGGACATCCACGCGCGCCGCACGGTCGAGACCCTCGTGCACCGCGACGCGGAGCTCTTGAGCAAGCTCCAAGACGCCATCTTCTGCACCGACCCCGACGGGATCCTCACTTACTGGAACGACGGCGCGGCGCGCCTGTATGGCTGGGGCGCGCTCGAGGCGCTCGGCCACCCGCTCACCGAGCGCGTCGGGCGCGGCGCGCCGGGCGACGTGTCCGGGCGTTTTCGCGCCGTGCTCGAGGGCGACGACTACCGAGGCGAATGGGAGGACGTGCGCAAGGACGGCTCGCGCGTGTGGGTCGACCTCTGGCTCACCCGCGTCGAGGACTCCGAGGGGCGCGTGACGGGTCTCATCGGCATTGCGCGCGACGTGACCGAGCGGCGGCGTGCCGAAGCCGAGCGAAGGCAGCTCGAGCTGCAGCTCTTGCACGCGCAGAAGATGGAGACCATCGGCACGCTCGCCGGCGGCATCGCGCACGACTTCAACAACATCCTGACGGCGATCCTGATGTACTCCGAGCTGTGCCTGCTCGAGAGGCCCCGCGCGACGAGCCTCGAGGAGTACCTGAACGAGATCAAGACGGCGAGCCTGCGCGCGAAGGAGCTCGTGCAGCGCATCCTCACCTTCAGCCGCTTCCAGGAGCCCGATCCGAAGCCGATCGACGTGCGCGACGTGGTGAGCGACGCCTGCAAGCTGCTGAGGGCGATGCTCCCGGCGACGCTCGATCTCGACGTGACGCTGCCGGAGCGGCCAATGAACGCGCTCGCCGACGCGAACCAAATCCACCAAGTGCTCCTGAACCTCGCGTCGAACGGCGCGCACGCCATGCAGAACACCGGGGAGCTCTCGCTGGCGGTGCGCGAGCTGGTCGTCGATACGCCGCTGCCGGTCGTGGGCGGCGTGCTCTCGCCGCGACGTTACGTGAGCGTGACCGTGCTCGACCGCGGCCACGGCATGGACGCGAGCACGCGCGCGCGCATCTTCGACCCCTTCTTCACCACGAAGCAGCCGGGTGAAGGCACGGGCCTCGGCCTCTCGATCGTGCAGGGGATACTCCAAAGCCACGGCGGTGGCATCACCGTCGAGAGCGCGCCGGGCGAGGGCTCGGTGTTCACCGTGTACTTGCCCGCGGCACAGGCCGCGGCCGCGGAGGTGACGAGCGTGCGCCCGAACGGCGCGACACCGCGTGGTCACGGCGAGCGCATCCTGGTCGTCGACGACGAGGAGAGCGTCGCGCTCCTCACGAAGACCGCGCTCGACAGCCTCGGCTATCACGCCTCCCTCGTCACCAACGCCGAGGACTTCCTGCGCGAGCTCGAGACCGCGCCCGAGCGCTACCAGCTCATCGTCACCGACCAGACGATGCCGCAGCTGAGCGGGCTCGACCTGGCACGCCGCGTGCGGGCCACCGGAAACGGCGTTCCCATCCTCATCGCCACCGGATTCAGCCGCACACTCACGCCCGAGGCGATCGACGAGCTCGGCCGCGCGGCGCGCCTCTCGAAGCCGTTCGAGCTCCAGGAGCTCGCCGTGCTCGTGCATCGCCTGCTGGAGCGCGGAGCGGCTTGACCGAGCGCCGTTCCGACCTGCGTCCGCGCTTCTAAAAAACCGAGGCTTCGGTTCGCGGTCCGGCTTGCAGCCGCCGGGCGGCTTTCAGTAGCGTCTGAGCCGCGCATGGAAGGCTCGTCCGTTCGCCCGCCGGCAGAAGTCGTGACTGGCTTCACCATGCGGGATCCGAGCTTCTGGCTCACCCTCACGTGTTGGGCGGTGGTCGGCTTTTCGGCCGTGCAGATCGCGACGTTCTCGTTCGGGCGCGATCAGAGCATCTACGCGCTGATCGGCGACGGCGTGCTCGCTGGCCAGATGCCGTACCGCGATCTCTGGGACTTCAAGCCGCCCGGCATCTTCTTCGTGTACGCGCTCGCGCAGGCGCTCTTCGGCAAGAGCATGGCCGCAGTGCGCCTCGTGGAGGTGCTCGTCTTGCTCGGCGTCGTCGCCTCGCTCCGGCGGCTCGGCGGCGTGTTCTTCGAGAACCGGGCGGTGGGCCTCGTCGGCGGCGCCCTGGCCGCGCTGATCCATTTTCAGCTCGACTTCTGGCACACGGGACAGCCCGAGACGTTCGGCGGTTTGCTCACCCTGCTCGGGCTGGTGCTCACCGTGCGCGAGCCGCTACGGCGCTGGCTCGCCGCGTTCGGCACGGGCCTCTTGTTCGGGAGCGCGGCGTTGCTCAAGCCGCCCCTCGGCGGCGGCGCGGTCGTGTGCGCCGCGTACCTCGCGCAGCGCGCGCGCACGCGTGGCGAAAGCTCGCGGCGCGCGCTCGGCGTCGCCGGCGTGGTCGCCCTCGGCGGTGCGCTTCCCACGCTGCTCACCCTGCTCTGGTTCTGGGCGCGCGGCGCGCTCGGCGATCTCGTGTGGACGCTCGGCGAGTTCACCCCCGGATACACCGCCGTATCGTGGCAAGACCGGCGCGCCGCCGAGATGCTCTACTACGCCATCGAAGAGGCCTTCTTCGGCTTCTCCGCGCTCGCCGCGGCCGGCATCATCGCCGCCATCGCGATGCGTCCGCTCCACGCGCGCGAGCGTGAGGGCATCTTCCTCGTGCTCGGCGTCATCGCGATCGAGCTCGCCGGCATCGCGATGCAAGGCAAGTTCTTCGCGTACCACTACGGCGCCACCCTCCCCCTCGTCGCCTTCATCGCCGGCATCGGCCTCTACAAACTCTGGATGCGCTGCCTCCAAGGCGGCGTCGGCGGCATTCTCGCCTTCTTCTCCTTCGTCATCGTCGCCGCCCTCATGCGCTACCCCGTCGGCGACCTGCCCCAAAGCGTCTGGGAGCGCGCCCGCATTCGCATCGCCTACCTCCTCGATCGTCCACCCTTCGAGGATCGCCCCGCGATGGACCGCGAGCTCGCCTACGTCGCCGACTTCAACCTCGACGCCGATCGCCGCGTCGCCCTCGCCGTCCGCCAGCTCACCAAACAGAGCGACAGCGTCTTCGTCTGGGGCTTCGAGCCCGCCATCTACTGGCTCTCCGAGCGCCGCCCCGCCACCCGCTTCATCTACAACGTCCCCCAGCGCAGCGCCTGGGAGCGCGAGTCCGCCCGCGAAGCCCTCATGGCCGACCTCCATCGCAATCCCCCGCGCGTCATCGTCGTCCAAGCCCGCGACGTCTTCCCCGCCGTCACCGGCACCCGCACCGACTCCCGCGACGAGCTCCCCACCTTCCCCGCCCTCTCGTCCCTCCTCGACACCGAATACCGCTTCGTCAAATCCATCGAGGATTTCGACCTCTATCTCCGTCCGGAGTGAGCCCCCAGCGGAGTGCCCCCCGAGGGAGGGCTGCACGCACGCGCGAGGCGGACAGGAGCGATCTCCAGCCCGCGCGTCGTCGCGCAGCTCCCCCTGTGGCGGGCGCTCGCCGGGCAACGCGATCCCCTCCAAGAACGAGAACGTGCGACACTCATCTCGGAACGCAAACTCCCCTGCCCGCAACCATCCCCGACGGCGAAGGCGGACGCGCGTGACCAGAAAGGCGAAGGCGGATGCGTACAACCATCTTGGAACGCGAAGGCGGACGCGCCTGACCACCTCGGAAGGGCGAAAGGAGCGTGATTGATGCTGGATTCACCTCCGAAGAATCGACCGTGTCTCATACCCGGTGCACTAGGGCGACAGGAAACCGGAGCGTCTCGGCCCATCGCACTCCGGGCCTCACTTCGCCGCGTCCCACCCTCGTTCCACACGCGACGATCGAGCACAAGCTCGCGCTCATCAGGTCACCCGACGATATCGGCCAATCAAGTTGCCTCGACTCTCCTCGGGTTCCCCGAGCCCTCCGAGATCGCGCCGAGCCCACAGCCGTCCCACCTCCGTGGGTACACCCTCCCGCGTCCCGCATCACCGCCTCACCGAGCATCCGCGTGATCCAAGCGTCTCGCGAACGTGCCACACCCTCTCTCCAACGCTTCGAGCGCACACCGAACCCCCCGTCCTCGGGAACCGTGCTCTTCTTTCCCCCACCCGCGCTCTTCTTTCTCCAGACCATCGGGACGCGCCAGCCGCGACTTGCCGCGCCTGCGTGAGCCCGCGCCCCGCGTCCCGCATCACCGGCCGACCCTCTCATGCCGACACGCGTTTCGCGTGGTCCAAGCGTCTCCCGAAGCACCGCCCTCTCTCCAGCGCCTTTCGAGCGCACGCCGAACCATCTCACGAAGCGCCACACCGCGCATTGCGACTCCACCGTGTAGCTGGCCAAACACCGCGCCTACATCGGCCCAATCAAGTAGCTCAGCTCTATGTGCAGCTCCCAGGCTGCTGACGGAAAACAAAGCGATTTCGATCGCTTGACGCTGGCAGGTTGAAGGTAGGGGCTCAGTTCCGGCGGAGCTGTGAGAGCGCTGCTGGCACTCGGGCGTGCGTTGCTGGCGTTGTTCCTGGCACGAGCCGCGGCTCGCTCGCGGTCAGCGGCCTACGAGCACGACGGCGTCCGCTACGTACTGGACGACGCCTCGCCGCAGCGGCGAGGTCGGCACGCGCTTCGGCAAGGTGAAGTTCTCCAGGGCCATCGGTCGCCGGCTGGGTGGCCGCGGCCGGGCCGATCTGCCCGTCGATCGTGAACTGGCTGAGCGGCGGCTTCAGCCCCGGGACCGTGGCGGCTATCGCGCAGCTCTGCGCAATGCTGGCCTTCGGCAACGCCCGGCGGCTCTTCGCCGAGTTCCACGAGTGGGCGCCGAGCCCGCGCGCAACGCTGCGCATGGTCGACGCAGTCGGCGCTGAAGCGCGAGGCTTCCTCGACGCGGCAGCCGTGCCCGACAACGACGGCGACGTGCTGGTCATTCAGGTCGACGGCAGAGGCGCGCCGAGGATCACGGCCACGGAGGCGGAGCGGCGCCGAAAGCCGAGGCGAAAACGGTGCGGGACGAAGCGACATGCTCGCCGTCGGCGCCGTCCGGCCTTCCCTGATGGACCATGCGTCACCCCTGGGTCCGCAAAGCACGACACCGGCAACCTCGTTGCAGACGACCTTCGAGCGCTTCATCGAGCCGCGCGAGTCATCTCGAATCATCCCGATCGATATCGGCCCAATCGAGCGGCTCGGCTCACGTCGAGGTTTTCCAACGGCAGAGCCAGGCGAGCCATCGCGACACCCACGCCAAGCACATCGTCGAACCCTCTTGAAAAGCACCGCGCCCCGCGATCTCGTTTGCGACGCGAGCGCTTCATCGAGCTGATGATCGTCTGATTGGACTCTGAGCGCACCGTCAGCTCCCTTCACGCAGGCCGTGCACGACGTCGGAATCGGCTCGTCACCTTTGGTTATCGACGAAAGGGCATCGTCGGCGCGACCGCTACGGTGTGCACATCTCGGACGCAACCCTCGGCGAATGGTGCGCGCTCGCGATCGACGTGGTGCGACCGATTGGCGGCGCTGGTCTTCGCCCTTTCGTCGTGCCCCGAGCTTGTCGTCTGCAAAGCACTCTTCGAGTCGAATTGCATTGATCGCTTTTAATGCATCGATTAGTATCGACCGAGTCGTGGGGCAGCTCTCTTTGAAGTTTCACAACGGTTGGGGTGGCCGTCGGCGCGGAGCCGGTCGCAAGCGCGTGAGTGCGCGCCCTTGCGTGCCGCATCGTCGGCGTCCCGAGCATTCCAAGGCACACCCCGTTCACGTCACGCTGCGCGCGAAGCTCCGCTCGCTCCGCACCCAGTACGTCTTTCCGACCGTGCGTCTCGCCATCGCCGCAGCAAATCGCCGAGCGCCCGTGCGTTTCGCATCGTCCACTTCTC
This sequence comes from uncultured Sorangium sp., assembly GCA_964475255.1. Taxonomy (GTDB): domain Bacteria; phylum Myxococcota_A; class Polyangia; order Polyangiales; family Polyangiaceae; genus PMG-095. The sequence goes on along the minus strand of CAYYWA010000270.1, from coordinate 939 downwards.
CGTGCAGGCCGAGCACGTCCACCTCCTGGTAGAAGCGCTCGACAAGCGTGCCCTCAGCGCGGGCCTGCGCGGCCTCTCCATTCGCATCGCGCGGGCCGTCAACCGCCTCGTCTTTCGACGGGGCCAGTTTTGGGCCGATCGCTGGCACGGGCGCGCGCTCACCTCTCCGCGCGCCGTCCGCCACGCGCTCCCATACGTCCTCGCCAACTTTCGAAAGCACCCCCCGGCCGACGAAGCTCCGCTCGACCCCTTCTCCTCCGCTCCCTACTTCCACCACTTCGTAGGCCTTTCGGGCGCCCCCGTTCACTCCGCCCCGCACCTCGTCCCACGCGCTCTCGCACCCCCTGGTCCCCCTCCCACCGCCCAGCCCGAGACCTGGCTGCTCCGCACCGGCTGGCTCCGCCATGGCCGCATCGGCCTCTTCGAAAAGCCCCCCACGGCATCCTGAGCTCCTCACTCAGACTTCGAGCTTCCGAGACCTGAAATTCGCCTCTGCGCGAGCGCGCGGACCGGGATCGACAGATCCGGCCGGCTGTGATCCAAGCCTCGATTTCGGGCCGACGCCGGAGAGGATGGCCGAGGCCGAAGCGGATTTGGAAGACGAATTCGCGTTCGGCGCCCACAGCGATAGCAGCGCTATCGCGAGCACGACAAGCGCGAAGGCGGCGGAAAGACGCGAGGGCTCGGCCTTCCCCGACTAGTCTAAGTCATGTATCTGGAACAAGGATCCCACGCCCTTCATCTGGACCAAGCCCGCTGCGGCCATCATCCGAAGCCACCGCCGAATGCTTGCGCGTATCTCATAAGCGGTGCACTAGTGCACCGCATATGAAATGCGGTCAATTTCGCGAGGCCTGGCTCAGCATCAATCGTGCTGCAATCGCCTTCCGGGATGGTTGCTCGCATCTGACTTGCGGTGCACTAGAGCGACAAACGGTT
>CAYYWA010000269.1:0-7889 GCA_964475255.1 uncultured Sorangium sp. | reverse complement strand
GTGCGTAGCCCGACACTTCCGTGATCGCGTACAGCCGTCCCGCCGCATCGTAGGTGAGCCGCAGATCCACGCCGTCCTTCACCATCCGCATAAGGCGCCCCGTGGGAGGCGTGGTCGGCTGCGGCACGAAGTACAGCTCTTCGTCGCGATCCGTGAGCAAGCGATAGACGCCGTCGCCCTCGAAGGGCGTCAGAGAGAAGCCGGCCCCTTCCACGTAGCCGCCGTGGGGATCCACGGGGATCGAGACCTCCTCGCCGTCGTGGGTTTCGTACACGGCGCGTGTCCGCAACAGGAGCAGTCGGCGGTCGAACGCGTGTCGAAATCCGAAGCCGAGGGGTCCGTCTTCCTGATTCCAGTCACTCCGGTAGTGACGCAGCCACACGAAGCCGTCGTAGCGATAATCTTCGAAGTCGTTGTACACGACTCCGCTGAACGGATTCACCGGCTCGCCCGGAGCGATACACAGGTTCACCCGAGCGAGGGCTTTTCTCACAGTGCGGCTGTTCCGCGCGGCCGCGCCGGCCTTCCGCGCCGCGTTGCGGAGCATCTTGCCCGCTTTCTTCAGGAGCCCCGGCAGCTCGAACACGTCCGGCATGGGAAAGCCGCCGATCAGCACCTTGAAGCTGCCGCTCAGCAGCGCCCCGAACGCGGGGGGCACTCCCGGGTCTTTGCCGAGCAACGCGCTCAGTGCCAGCGCCATTGCGTCCGCGGCAGCCTGTTTGGCCTTCATCGCCGCTGCCAGCGCGTCCCCCGCGCCGGCGCTCGCTCCGGCCCCGACCGCGTTCGCCACGACGGCGATCCCGGCCATCGCGGCGCCGACCTTTTTCAGGGCGCTCGCTGGATTGCACTGACGGGTAATGTCGCCCATCCGCGCGGCGCGCGAGCCACCGATCCACGTATTGCTCGACCCCGTGAAGATCTCGAACGCTGGTGTGTAGCCCAAGCAGGTTGGCGCCAGTCCGACGTCGCCTGCCCGCGCCGCTGGAAAGCCGTTGATGGTGACGGACTGACAACCCGCGCACATCACGACGCCCATGCCCGGCAGCGTGATCGGCGGGCTCGGCGGAACGAGGCTCGGCGGGTGCAGGTGCGCATGCGGCGAGCTGAGATGGGGAACCGCCAGCGTCGCCGCAGGCAAGCCGGGCGCGAGCGCCGCAAGCGGTGCCGTCGCCATCGCGAACCCCGCGTCCAAAAGCGCGAACGGCGCGCCGACGACGCCGAGCGCCGCACCCATGCCATGCTCGATCGCACCCAGCGTTCCCTTGTTCGGATCGGGAGCCGTCTGAAAGGGCGCCGCCGTCGTGTTGATCACGTCCGCCACCACGCGGACCGTCGGGCTCTCGGTCGAGACGTCGACGAGCGGCTCCGGCGGTGGCGGAGGCTGCACCGCCACGCGCGGCCGCATTTGCTGCACGGTCGTCAGGTTCATCGTGCCACCCGCGCTGCCGCCCCCGCCGGCGTGCTCGACGGAGCGACCTCGAACGGTGAGGGCCCGAGCGCCTGCCGTTCGCGCTCGAGCGCGTCGGCGCGCGCGTCGAGCCGAGCCGCGCGGCACAACGCGATCATCCGGTCGAGGATGGAGCGGGCCCCCTGGTCATGGCCGAACTGCTTGGCCAGCTCCTTTCCCTTCACCCAGATATCCATGCAGGCGTCGACCTTGCCTTGCGCGAGCCGGGCGAGCCCGAGCTTCTCCATCGCTTCGCACTTGGCGTACGGGTCGTAGAGCTTGCCGGCGAGCTCGTTCGCATAGTGCAGGTAGCCTTCCGCCTCCGCCCAACGCCGGAGCTCCAGGCAGCACGAGCCGGCGCCATACGTTCCCGCCTGCATGGTCGGCAAACTCTGGATTTCGACCGAAATGGCGAGCGCCTGCCGATACAGCGTCAGCGCTCGCTCCCACTGCCCCGCCTGCGCCAGGGCATGGCCGGCGTTCGTGAGACACACGGCTTGCATGGTTTTGTTTCCCGTTTCCGCGTAGTAGTTGAACGCCACTCCGTACTTCTCGAAGGCCTCGGGATATCGTCGAAACGCTTGGTCGACCGCACCGAGCTGGACGAGCGCGAGCACGCGCTCGTCTTTCGGGGCCGACGGATCGCTCGCCGCCTGCACGAGACCGCTCAGCACCTGCCGATTGTCGAGCGCGACGTCGATGACGAGCACGCGGTCGTTCTTCGCGCGTTGCAGCTCCGGGCCGATCACGGGCGGCGCCGCATCCCGAAGCACGAACCGATGGCGCTCCATCCACGGCTGCACGGCCGTGGTCGCGAGCAGCGGCTCGACGAGCGCCCGATAGCCGGCCACGTCGGTCAAAGGCGACGGCAACAAACCCCAGACGATGAGCGACGGTTCCGGCAAGTGCTCCCCGAAGTGGCACACCAGGGTCTCCAGTCGTCGAGCGAGGGGTTGCCGCGTGTCGTGGACCACGGGCGGCAAGGGGGGGACGGGTTCGGCCTTCTGCGCCGAAAGCTCGGCGTTCAGCGCTTCGAGCTGCTGCTCGAGCGTTGCGAGCATTTCGGCGAAGTACGCGCCCGCCTCCGTGCACGGCTGCGGGAAACAGAGATAGTAGTTCGCGTCGTCCTGCGCATCGAACGACGACAACATCCGCGTCGGCAGCATGAGCGCGGCGTCCGTTCCGCCGAGGATCAGCGTCGGATAGTCGGGTTGCTCGATGAACTCGCGGAGCGAGCGCTGCAGCGTCTCGATCGCTCGGAACATGGATCGTTCGCCCGAAGGTCGTGACGGTGGTCGGTGCAGACCGAGAGCGCGGCTCAGTTCAATCGAATCGTGTAGGCGCGAAACACCGCGTCTCCCTCGGTGCGCAGGTCCACACCGCCGGCGCCGCCGCGGATCTCCACCGTGTCTCCGCTCAAGCGCAGGACCCGTCGCGCCGCGAGCTCGACGCAATCGCCGGCCAACTCCAGCACCGGCCCTTCCGATCCTTGCCTCAGCGTCAGGAGCGGGCGGCCGTCGTGACTCACGATTTGCAACGCCTCGCCGGGTTCGAGGCGGAGCTGCTGGGCCCAGCGCGCGGCGCGCGGCGGCGGCGCGTTCGACGGCGCTTCGCGCGCGGGCGACGAATCCGCCGTCGGCGAGGCCGCGTCGTCTTCCGAAACCGGTTGCATGGGGGTGCCCGACGCTCCCGGCGAGGTATCGACCGCGTCGTCTTCCGGAACCGGGCGCACGGGGGAGCTCAACGCTCCCGTTACGAGCCACTCCGTCCAGCCGAGCGGCAGGGTCACGAGCACGCGGTCACCGCGCGTCAGGCGCAGGTTCCGCTCACAGTGCAGCCACTCCTCCCGGGGCGTGGCGGTTTCATCCAGAAACGCCACGAGCACGCGTCCGGGACGGTGCGGATGATGGGTGTCGCGAACTTGCCCGACGACGACCGGGCTTCCGGTCTGCTCGTTCGGAGCACCACCTGGTTTCTCGTTCGACGCGTGCTTCGTGGTCGGCGTGCATGCTGACTCGAGAATCGCTTCGAGGCACGCGCGAACCGCGTCGTCGTCCAAATCTCGATACTGCACCGTCAAGCTCCACTCTCCCTTTTTCCACCGTTGCCACCCGCTGGCATGTGCCAGCGCACCCTGGAGCCCGCTCGAGCCCGCCGGCGACTGCATCCGCTTGCCGGGTCGGGGCCGAGTCGCGAAACTGCTACCACACCATGGGCTCCCCTTACTACATCGTCTGGGTGATCGCCATCGCCATGTGCGCGATCCCGATCTTCAACTTCCTTCGCGGACCGCGCCGGGGGGGGTGCCGCGAAGCCTATGGGCAGGAGCTCGAGCGCTTGGAGTTCGGTCTCGCGCCGGACGAAATCGCCACCCATCGGTACTTCGGGTTGATGTACGTGGGCCCGCTCCGGCCCGACGTCGACTTCGCGGTCAGTTACGGGTACGGCTACAAGCGCGTTGTGGGAGGAGCGCAGTGTCGCGTCGCGCTGACGAGCCACGGCCGCCTGGCGATCGCGTGGGAATCGACGCTCCCCTTCGCAAGGTTTCGCCGCGTGTTGACGCAGACGCCCCCCGACGCCGAGAACCACTCCTTTCGCTTCGGTCCGAGGCCGCGACCGCGGATCCGGATCGGTCACGAAGTCTTTCCTCCCGATATCGTCGCGAAAGAGCGGCGCATCGCCCCGCGGCTCTACTCGTACACGGCTGGGGGCATCTTCGACTACGAGCTCGTTCACATCGATGGTCCGGAGCACGAGCAGGGGTTTACCCTGTGGCTCGCGCCCCCCGACGTCGAAGCACTGCGACGCTGGGCCCAGGGCGCCGAGATCCCGGCCCAGCGGTGGTGACCGTCTTTCTGGCTCGTGACGCGAGCCTTGCGTGTCGGGGGATGGTCGGGGAAATGATGCGCGTTTGGGTTTAAGCTCGAGTTGTCGCGTGGGTCGGCATGGGGGATTGCGTCCCGCGACGGCATGGGGGAGGGGCGGATTCGGCTCGTCACGATGATCGGGCTCGATGGCGTGGCGTTTGGGTGACCGCATCGTGTCGGAACGGCGGAGAGCGTGCTCGGCGAGGGGCGGATTCGGCTCGTCACGGTGATCGGGCTCGACGGGGCATCGCGTGAATGACCGCGTCTCGACGAGGTTCATCGCTCCGCGAAGCGCGCCAGAAACACTGCCGCGACGAGGCTCACACTCGCCCCGGACCACGGGCTCCCGATCCGCTCGTTCGACGCGCCAGCCGATCTCTCGGGCGATGTTTGCGTCGTGGTCGGAGATGATTCCCCCCTCGACGATCACTTCCAGGCAGGCCCGGACCGCGTCGGCTTGCGTGTGGGCGCCCGTCCGGGGTGGCGTGCTCCGAGCGTCCAGAGCTCGGCATTCTTACGGTCAAGTCCCACGCTCTTGCTTTCCACCCGTTCGGCAGATACCGCGCGCCCCCTGGAGTCAGCTCGAGCCCGCGGCATCTTGCTGAGATCCACGTGGGTCCACTGTCCCGCATGCATCGGTTGCGCGGCCGTTGGTGACGGCGCTCGGGCCAATTGCGCATGTGGGCCCGCTGCCCCGTGTGGGTCAGCTGCCGTTCGTGGGTCGGCCGTTGTTGGTGAAGGCGCTCAGGCCTTTGTTTTCACCCACGTGGGTTCAGTAGCCGTGTGGGTGGGTTACGGATCGTGGGTCGGCCGTTGGTCCGAACGGAGCGGATGCCCAACCGCAGGCCCGTCAAACTCCGCCGCTTACGGAGAGCCCTCCGAACGGACGCTTCGAGCGCGCGCCGCTTGCAGATCGGTTCGGAGAGCCTGCCGACAGGCTCGGCAGAAGCCCTCCGAACGGATCGTGCTCGTTGCGTCGGTGGAAGCTATTCCGGAGGCTCAGCGACACGCCGCTGTGCCCGAGTCGGTGAACGTGCCGCCGTCGATCGGAATGAAGCGGAAGCTGCTATTGGCCGCGTTCTGGGGGATTTCGATGGCGAGGACGTTCTCGCCATCGACGAGCAGAGCAGGATCGACGCCCGTCGAAACGACGGCGGATTCCGCGCTGCCGCCGATCGCGCTCGACGCGAGCGTGCTGGCCGTGACTGGCCCCGCGGGCATGTTGCTGCGGAACACCTCCGTTCCGTTGAGGTACACGACGGCGCCGTCGTCGCGCACGAGGTCGAGGCGCAGCGCCGTGATGGAGGCGCGGTCCGCGACCGTGAAGCGTTTGCGGAAGTAAGTGGTGATCGCGCGCGGGCCGCCCGGCGGGCCGTAGCCGAGCTCGGCGAAGCCGCGCTGCCAGCCCTTCACCCCGTCTCGCCCGCGCATGCCCACCCGTTCGAATTACCTACGCGCAGACGCGTCGTCCAACGCGTCCTGCCGGCAGGCGGAGGCGAGAGTGTGGTCTGGATGATCTGCTCTACGACCTTGGCAGGAACCGCGTGGTCCTTGCGGCCACCCTTGGGGCGTTCCGCGAGCCCCTCGACACCGCCCGCCAAGAAACGAGCACGAATTCGCGAAACATGCTGCTCCGAGATGCCGACCCGCTTCGCGATCTCGCGCCCCGAGACGCCCTCGGCGCTTAGCAGGATGACCCGGACCCGACGCGCGTGCCCGGCATGTGCCGACCGCCGTGCCAGCACTCGTCGAGCACGGAGGGCGCTGCGGCGCGAGGCGGGTTGCTCCGGGGCAGCCAGGGGCCCCCCGACTGGGGCGGACCGCGGCCTTCATCGCTCCCGTATCGAGGGCGAGGACCCGGTTCTCCCACATTTTTTCGCGCGACCCGTTCGAGAACCTGAACTTTCGGGCCCTCGAGAGTGTTTTGGGAGCATGCCCCGCTTTTTGAAGGTTGCACTCGAGACAATTCAGGACCAACACGCTCCCCGCGGCGTCCAATCCTTGGCGGCCCTCGCCTTGCTGGGAGCCATGGAAAACGAGCTCGAAGTTCCGAGCGGCGCCCCCCTCGCGGTTTGGGAATGGCTCTGCGGCGCCGGTCGCGACACGATTCGGCTCGCCGTGATCGGACGGATTCCGGGCGAGGAGGTGCTGCGCCGCGCGCTCGACGTCCTGCGAGAGCCCCAAGCCGGAGACGACCTCCAGGAGCTCGCCGAAACCGTGGTGGCACACGCGACCGACTTGTCGATCGTGACGGACGACACGATCCGGGCGTTGGTCGACGGCGAGCCCGGCCCGGCTCGAGCCAGTCGTCTGACCAGCATCCTCGAGAGCCTGCACACGAATCGAGGGATCCCGAGCGCGCTCCTTCGGGACCTGCGCGATCGCTGGGCTCGCTCGCAGCACGTTCATCTTCGCGTGGAGGCCGTCACGGTGGCCGGGCTGCTGCCGGGCTTGGACGTCGCCTTCTCCACGAAGATGCTCGACGATCCCTCCCCCAGGGTTCAAGCGCCGCCGTCGACCTGCTCGAGCAAACCGACTCGATGGGTCGGGCAGAAGCGCTTCGCCTCCTTCGAGATCGCCTCCAGCTCGAAGAACACACCCGCGTTCGGAGCGACATCCACTTCGCGATCGGCTCGCTGACGCGAGCACGCCGATCACCGGCGACTGTCGCTCGAAGTGATCGAGAGGACCCGAACCCCGATGGGCGATGAGCCCAGAATGGAACTGGCCTCTCGCGCAGTATCCTGGCGGGATGTTACCGCTCGTCGTGCTCCGGAGCTGTCTTGCTGGGAGTTCGGAGCGCCTGGCACGTCGTTCATTCCGATCTCGACGTCAGATTTTGGATGGAGTCGGGGCCTCGCCCGGTACGGGTTCGTCGGTCGAAGCGTCCGGCATGCGGGATGGTGGCGCCGCCGGTGGGAGCGCCTGCGGGCGAAGCGCCTCGATCAGGAGACCGAGGCACTCGCCAGATGCGTGCGGGACGGACGAACACCCGAGAACGGGCGAGGCGTTGCGGGCGTCGAGAGTTACCAGCCTTCGCGGGAGGTGTCGTCGAAGGATGGGGTGGGGGATGCTTGTGCTGCTCGCGCGGGGGCTTGGAGCTCGGCGCTGTCGAACGAGGGTTCGCGTGGGTGGGTCAGGGACGCTAGATCCTTCGTGAGGGCGGCGATGAGCTCGGGGCGAACGTGGCTCATGCAGACCAGGTGGACCTTGTCGCCGCTGCGGGCAAGGGCGTACTTGCGCACGAGCTCATCGGGGGGCGCCTTGAAAACGACCATCAGCGAGCCCGGTGCGCGTCGCGCGGCCTTGTCCCAGACTCGTTGGATCTGCTGATGAGCGTGTCTGGCGAGCGCGAGCGCGTCCCGGGCCGCTTGCTTGCGCTGTTCATCCGAGCTCTTCGACAACCAGTCCCAGAGGAATATCGACGCGATCCCGCTACGAGAGCCGGCCAGCGTCGAGTCGAGTGACCCGACGTAGCTCGGGACGTCGTTCGTCAGCATGTAGCGGTTCTGGGTCATGTAGATACCGGTGGGCCAGGGTGCGCCGGGCCACTTGTGGCCGCTCATGACGATGGA
>CAYYWA010000268.1:7650-7987 GCA_964475255.1 uncultured Sorangium sp. | reverse complement strand
CGCGCCGCGCGCACACGGCGAGCGGGGTGCCGCCGCCGCAGTAGGGGGCGAGCACGAGATCGCCGGGCTCCGGGCACGCTTCGACGAGCCGCTCGAGCAGCGCCTCGGGCTTTTGGGTCGGGTACCCGGTGCGCTCGCGGGCGACGGGAGCGACGATGGAGATGTCCCAGACGTCGCCGAGGGGCGTTCCGGGCGAGGGCTCCGCCGTCGTGCTCGAGCGGCGGCGCCGTCCCTGCTCGTCGACGACGGCGCGCTGCCGGCCCGAGCCCCACGTGGCGCGCGTCGACTCGGCGAGCGGCTCGTAGAGCTGCCGGAAGCGCTGCGGGCGGTCCGGGTG
>CAYYWA010000268.1:0-7640 GCA_964475255.1 uncultured Sorangium sp. | reverse complement strand
CGCGCTGGAAGTTGTTCGTCTTGGCCGGCCAGCGCCGGTAGCGCCAGATGATCTCGCTCGCGAAGCAGCGACTCCCGAAGATCTCGTCGCAGAGCACCTTCGCGTAGTGGCTCGTCTTCGGGTCCACGTGCAGCACGAGGCAGCCCTCGGGGGCGAGCAGGTCGCGCGCGACGCACAGCCGATCCCACAGCGCCGCGAGGTAGTCGTCGAGGCTCTCCCAGCGGTCGTCGAACGCGGGAGTCACGCGCCGGACGACCCCCGCTTTGGTCCGGCGCCGCTCGACGTGCACGTGCTCGCGCCCGGTGAAGAACGGCGGGTCGAGGTAAGCGAGCATCACCCGGGCTCCCTGGTCGCGCAGGGCCGCCATCGCGCCTAGGTTGTCGCCCTCGATGACACGGCTCGCGGACACCCCTCGACGAACGAGCGTCAGACGTCCCGCGGGCTCGGGGCGAAGCCGGTTTCGGGAGGGCCATTCCAGGCGAACGGGGGGCGCGTCGCGCATCGCGGCGAAGCGTACCGACCCGCGATCCCGCAGGGCAAAGATCCGGCGTCGTCCACGTCGCGAGTCTCCCCGCGAGGCATCCCGCGGAGCCGAGGAGCGGCGTCGTCGCGCTCCGACGCGGCGCGGCTCGGGCGCGTCATCAGGCGCCCGCGACCGTCCGAGTCGCACTTGGGACGACCGAACGCGTGAACGCTTGCCTGGGCGCTTCCGGCGGGCTTAGCTCGGAGCTCGGCATGGCCTCTTCGCCCCTCGCGCGCCTCCTCGTGGCCCTGGTGCTCGCGCTGGGCTGCGAGGTCGATCCGGTGGATGCGCGCCCCGAGCGCGCCGTGGAGGAGCTCATCGCGCGCCTGCAGCGCGTTCACGGGGACCCCAAGGCGGCGCGGGCGGCCTACGAGCTGCTGTGGGTCGAAGCGCGGCGGAACCTCGCCGAACGGGCTCGCCGCGCGCGGGCCGTGACGGGGCGCGAGGTCGCCCCCGAGGAGATGCTCGCGCCGTCTCGCTTCTCCCTGGCGTTCACCCCGAAGCGCTACACGGCCGCCATCGAGGGCGATTGGGCCATCGTCACGGTGAGCGGCGAGGGCCCCGACGCGCAAGAACGCAAGGTCCGCTGCGTGCGCGAGGACGGCCGCTGGCGCGTCGTGCTCGAGCTGCCCCCCTTGGCCCCCATTCGCCAGCGTACCGAGTGAGCTCGCCAGCGCACCGAGTGAACGCCGCAGACCCCGAAACGAAAAAAGGCGCGCATCACTTCGATGCGCGCCTTTTCCGGCTCACCGCCGTTGCGAGGCTTCGTGGCGGATGGGCCCCTGCGCTCCCGCGTTCGCGTGGAGCGTCAGTTGGCGAAGAAGATCGCCTCGATCTCGTTCTTGACCTCTTCCTCGGTCTGATCGCGCGCAATCGCGATTTCCTTCACGATCAGCCCGCGCGCCGTGTCGAGCATCCGGCGCTCGCCGAAGGACAGCTGCTTGTTCGCCTTGAGGCGATAGAGGTCGCGCAGCACCTCCGCCACGTCGTAAATCGAGCCGGTCTTGATCTTGTCCATGAACCCGCGGTACCTGCGGTTCCAGGTCTGCGTATCGAAGCCGATCGTGCGCTCACGCAGGATGTCGAAAATCTCCCGGATCTCTTGCTCGCTGATGACTTGCCTCAACCCGACCGCGTTCGCATTGGACACCGGAACCATGATCTTCCGATCGGTGTCGAGGATCCGCAGGACGTAGAAACGCTGCCGCTGCCCGGCGATGTCCTTCTCGTCGATGCTGATCACCTCGGCGACCCCCTGAGCGGGATAGACCGCCTTGTCACCGACCTTGAACTCGACTTCCTGGCTCGATTGCATGAATGTCTCCTTGATTACGCGGTCGTCTTCGGGCACGCGCTCGGACAAGCGCGCGTCGTGCCCGCTGACGTTCAAACTGAATCTCTAAGTCCCGCCGTTGCCTCGCGAAGGCGGCGGCATTAGGCCCGGCTTGAACGAACGGGACATGGATTTCATTCCGTTCCTTGGCAGCAACCGGGCTTCCCGCGCGTTTCGCGTCGACTACTGACCCGGGCTTTGGCGAGCTCCTGAACCCAGGGATCGCCAGGCGCGGTACTTTAGTCCCTCGCAGGGATCCTGTCAACGCCGGCCAACCGGGCAGGGCCGGAGAAAACCAGAACGGTTTCGCTGAGTTCCGCGCCTGGGGCCGTTCACGCCCCCACGGGGGGCGGCTGCTGCCCCCGCGCGAGTCGCTCGACGAGCCCCCAGCGGACGCCTCGATCCGAGACGAGGAGTGTCTCTTGGCCGCTCCACTCGAGGACGGAGGCCACGATTTCCGCCCCGGTGACGATGACGTCGGCGCGCCCCGGCTCGAGCCCGGGCAGCTGCCGCCGTTCGGCGAGCGGCAGGGTCGCGAGTCTGCCGGCGAGCGCCCGCACGGCGTCACGGCGGAGAATCCGCCCGTGAACGCGACTCGGGTCGTACTCCGAGAGGCCGAGCTCGATGGCCGCGAGGGTCGTGACCGTGCCCGCGACTCCGATGATCGGCAGGTCTCCGGGCGCGGGGGCGCTCGCGAGCGCGGCCTCGATGTCACGCCGCACGGCAGCAATTTCGGAAGCGGCGGGCGGGTCCGAGCGCAAGTGTCGCTCGTGCAGGCGCACGCTGCCGATTGCGAGGCTCACGGCGCTCTCCACCACTGGCTCGGGGGCGCACTGGCCGCGAATGACTTCGGTGCTGCCCCCGCCCACGTCGAAGACCAGCGCGCGGTCGGGCTTCGGCAGACCGGAGAGGGCGCCGCGGAACGCGAGATCCGCCTCCTCGAGCCCGTCGATGACGCGCGGGCGCGTGCCGAGGATGCGCTCGGCCTCGTCGAGGAACGGCGCGCCGTGCTCGGCGTCGCGGACGGCGCTCGTCCCCACCGCGGCGATGCCGTCCACGCCGACGTCGTCGATGATTCGCGCGTACTCGCGCAGACACGCGAGCGTGCGCTCCACGGCCTCGGGCGCGAGCCGCCCGCTCGCGTCGACGCCTTTCCCGAGACGGGTGATGGTGGCGCGCTCGACCAACGGCTGGAGCTCGCTACCGCGAAGCTCCACGATCAACAGAAGGACGGTGTTGGTGCCGATGTCGAGCGCGGCGAGCTTCACTTGGCGAGGCTCTGCAGATTGAGCATCTCGGCCATGTCGGGCTGAACCACGAGCTCCACGCGGCGATTCTTCTGCCGGCCTTCGACAGAGTCGTTCGCAGCGACCGGATCGGTGTCGGCGTAGCCCGCCGCGCTCCAGTTCGCCGGATCGAGGCCGCCGCCGCCGTCCTCCACCGGAGTCGTGAGCAGCAGGAGCACGGAGCGTGCGCGCATCGCGCTCAGGCCCCAGTTGTCCTTGAACGTGCCACCGACGAGCGGCTTCGAGTCCGTATGGCCGGCGACCTGGAAGCGGCGCTTCGACAAGTCGGCATCTCCGCGGATCACCTCGGCGATCTGGAGCAGGATCTTCTGGCCATCGGGCTTCAGCTTGTCGCGGCCGGAGTCGAACAGGATGTCGCCGGGGAGCTGAATCAACATCCGGTTTTCGCGGACCTCGACCTTGAGGCCGAGATCGACGAGCTTCTTCAGCTTCGTCTGCAGGAGCTCGAAGCGCTTGCGGATCGTGTCGAGCTGGGCGGTCCGGCGCGCGTATTCTTCCAGCGCCTTGCGCTGCTCGGCCAGGCTCGCGTTCAAGCTATCGAGACTGAGCCCCCGCTCGGTGAGCTGCTTCTTGAGATCGTCGATCTGCTGATTGGCCGCGGCGTGGTCGGCCTCGCATTTTTTCCGGGCTTGGCGCTCGGAAGCGAGCTCCGAGCGCAGGCTCTCGACTTCACGGACTTTTTGGTCCCACTCCTCCTGCGAATAGCCGCAGGCGACGAGGAGCGGGAGCAGCGGGGCAAGCTGAACGAGTCGACGGATATTCATCCCGATTTTCTTCTCGCCGGCGTTGCCGGCGGCCTCTCCGTTCGAACGCGGTATCAGGGTCCGCATCGAACGGTCAAGTGCGCGCGACACCTGCCGTTCGGAAAGGGTAGTGACGGCGCATTGCGGCCACAGCGTTCGTCCGGACGTTCGAGCACTAAACACGTGCTCGGTGCGCAACCAGTGCAGGGCCCAAACCCTTGCTCTGTGCACTCCCCGGAACGCATCGGAAATTATTTCGTTGACACATACAATAGATGGCCATATACGTCGTGCAACATACCTTCGGATCGCATCCTCGGAATTCTCCGAGGTCGGTCCTCGCCCGAGGAGGCAAAGGAAAATGGCTGCAAAGAAGACCCGTTCGAAGTCCGCTCGCAAAACCGTCGCGAAGAAGGCCCCGAAGGTCGCCAAGAAGACCGCCAAGACCGCCAAGACCGCGAAGACGGCGAAGACCGCCAAGCGCACCGCGAAGAAGCGCAAGGCGACCAAGCGCCGCAAGAAGACCGTCTGAGTGGACCCCGCCCGGTCGGCCAGCGAGTTGCTTCGCCGCTTGCTCCCGACCGGCCACGCTCCCCGCGCGCGTTCCGAACCCGTTTGACCCGTTCGAGAGAGAGAGTTCGGCAGTCCCGCGCGGCGGAGCCATGAGAGCTCGCCCCGGCCGCCCCTGCGGCCCCCTTGGCGCGCCACCCGGGGGGGGTGATGGGGTTCTCTCGCCTTGGGGGGGGCACGGGGGGGGGAGCCTGGTTCTCCGGGCGGCGTGCCCGGCACGAAATGCGCTGTGCGTCAGCGCTTGAAATCGAACGGGTAATTGACGGTCGTCTCCATGCCGCGCGACGAGGGCGGGAACTTCATCCCGCGCAACACCTCGATCGCGCAGTCGACGACGACGGGCTCCACGATGTCCGAGCGCTCTTGATTGAGCTCGGCCTTTCGGACCGAGCCTTTGGGGTCGAGCACGAAATGGAGGGTCAGGGTGCCCTCGAGCTCGGGGATCTTTTGCCGACCCTTCTCGTAGCAGTCGCGGAACGGCTGCCGGTTGTCCTTGATGACCTGGGCGATCACCTCCGCGGTTCGGAGCTCCGCCGACGGATCTCCGGGCGGCGTTTCGGCGGGGGCGGCGCTCGCCGCTTCGGTCGGCTCCGGCGCGGGCTCGGGGCTCGGTTCCGCCGGGGGCTCCGCCTCGATGGCGACGGGTGGCGTTGCCGGCGGCGGCGTCTCGGCGCCTCCGCACGCCACGGCGAGCACGGTGGCGAGAGCGGTCGAAAGGAAGCATCGCGCCGATTGCGCGCGATTTCTGGGGGGAGTCGAAGCAGCGAGCGCGGACATGGCCGCGCATCTTACATGACCTGCTCCGCTCAGGCGTTCGCTTGGGGCTCCGCGAATCGGGGAGGGCCGATTCCGCTCGCCCTCCAGGCGTGCGCGGCGTTGCGGGGTCGCGTCGCGACTACCCGGCTTGCAGAAACGGGCGCCACTCCGCGAATGGCTCGCGCGTGACCAGCCGGATCTGCGTGGCCGTGCTCCAGCGGGGTCGTTGCGGCACCGAGAGCAGGCTCATTCCGGCCTCCGCGGGTGTGCACCGCCCCTTGCGCAGGTTGCACGTGCGGCAGGACACGACGAGGTTTTCCCAGGAGTCCTGACCACCGCGGGAGCGCGGCACGATGTGATCGACGTTGAGGTCCCGCTGCGAGGGGCGCCGCCCGCAGTACTGACACTGAAACTGGTCGCGGATCATCAGGTTGCGCCGGGTGAGGCGCACCGCGACGCGCGGCGAGCGATCGTAGCGAAGCAGGTGCAGAACGCGCGGTACGCGGATTTCACCGCTCACCGTGGGGAGCAGGTCGTCCGCGCTGCGCACCGGCTGCGTCATCCAGGCCTGGAAGTCGTACGTCTCGCCGTCGTTGTCGACGGCGCGCGCGGCGCCCCCGAAAAGCAGCACGAAGGCGCGCCGGGCGGTGGCCACGCTCACCGGGGCGAAATGCCGATTCAGCAGCAGAACGGGGAGCGCCAGGACGTCCCGCTGGGCGCGAGGGCTTCCGGAACACGACTCCAAGGAATCCACGCGACTATGAGGATAATCCAGAATCGCGCGAAGCGCGAACGGACGACGCGCTCCCACCCTTGGCTCCAATACGCTCCGAGGAGCAACGGGCGGGGGTGACCGCGCTGCCTCGATACGCTAAGCCCTCGTGGCCCTCGTGCCCCCTGCCCCGAAAAGGCGCGCTCCGATGACACGCACTTCACTCCTTCGCTCGCTCGATCCCCGCCCGTTTTCCCTGTCCCGAGCGCTCGCAACGCTCCTCGTGGCCGTCGTTCCCGCGTGCGGGGGAGCCACGGCTGGATCCGGCGACGCCGACTGGCCGCCGCTCGGCAAGAAGTGGTTCGAGCGCGCCCAGGCGAGCTTTCAAAGCGGTGACACGGAGGACGCGCGCCTCTCCATCGATAACGCGCTGCGCGTGGTGCCGGACAGCACCGAGGCGCGTCTGCTCTCGGCGAAGATCGCGCTCGCGGACCTCGAGTACGACCGCGCGATCGAGGCGTTGCGCGACGTGCCCGGGAGCGAGGCGAGCGCGGTGCGGGGGCGGGCGTACTGGTACTCGGGTCAGGTGGAGCGCGCCGCCGACGAGCTCGACCGGCTGCTCTCGGATCCCGACGTGCGCGATCCCTGGGCGCAGGACATCGCGCGGCTCGCGCGGCTCGGCGTGGGGCGCACGCCGTTCGCCGTCTCGGGCGGCATGGTCGCCGTCACGGACATGCCGCGCGCGGGGACGACGTCGCTCATCGTCCCGCTCGAGCTCAACGGCGAGCCGGCGCTCGGAATGATCGCCACCGGTGCCGCCGAGGCGGTGATCGACTCGAGCGGCGGAGCGCAACCCTCGTGGGTGTCGATTCGCTTCGGGGAGCGCATCGAGATGCGCGACATCCCGGCGCTCGCCAAGGATCTCACCGGCATTTCCCGTCAGGTGAACGCGCCCATCAAGATCCTGCTCGGTGCGAACATGCTCCGGCACCTTCGGCCGACGTTCGATTTCGCGGGCGGGCAGTTCGTGGTGCGCTCGTTCGACCCGCCGCAGCCGCCCGGCGCGACGTCCGTGAAGCTGAGTTACATCCGCGGCGGCGGCATGCTGCTGCGCGGTGGCTTCGGCCCCGAGGGACAGGGACGCGACTGCGTTCTGCTCGTGGACACGACGCTCCCGTATCCGGTCGCGCTCGACACCGCGGGGTGGCAGAAGGCGGGAGTCGATCCGAATGCCCTCGAGCTCGTCTCGGGTGCTGGGCAGATCCGTCAGGGGATCCTGCCGCACCTGCGCATTGGCGGCTTCGACATCCCGCGGGTGCCGGGCCTCGACGGGACCTCGATGGTGAAGGAGCGCGAGGCGGGGCTCGGCATGGACATCGACGGGCTCGTGGGCTCGGGCTTCTTGGCGACGTTCCGCGTGACGCTCGTCGATGGCGGGCGCACGCTGTGGCTCGAGGACTTGCCGCCCGAAGCCATGCAGTCCGCGCCGCGGCTCCCGGAGCTGCCGGACGCAGCGCCCGCCGAGAGCGAAGCGCCGAGCAAACCTCCCGCGGCGCCGGCCCCGGCCGTGCCCCGCTCGGAGAAGAAGCCCGCCGCGGCCGGCGCGGGCGGGGGCCTGCGCCTCGCGCCCCTCGACGGCGGCGGCCGGCGCCTCGCCCGGCGCGCGCGGCTTGTTGTGCAGTTGCGCCCCGCGTTG
>CAYYWA010000267.1:0-8028 GCA_964475255.1 uncultured Sorangium sp. | reverse complement strand
GGACCAGGTCTCACCCTCATCGTCACTAGTAGAGTATTGTACCTCGTATCTATCAAGGGGCGGCGGGCCTTGGTGCCGGTCCCACACGAGCACATGTTTGCGCAGGCCGGTCATAGCGGCCAGGCCGGTTGGTATGGGCGGAGGTGTGAGGTCGGGGGTCTCCGCTATGGCCCCAGCTCCTGCGCTGCCCGTTGCGCTTGGCCCCGATTCAAGCGCGCCCCGCACCGCGGTGACCGCGCCGACCGTGCCCCCTTCGCCCGTCCCCGTCCCGGACGCCCCGGAAACGCCTCCGCGCCCACTTAGGCCAGGGCCGCCGTGGCCGTTCGTGTCCACGACCTCTGCGCACCGAACGAGCCCGACAGAGAGAAACGCAACGACGATACAGTGATTCGCGCGTAGCCGCATGACGCTCCTCGGCCGCGACGTGCAAAGGAGAGCCTCGACGACGCGGCTCTCGCACTCGGGCCAATCCTGAAATGTGCTCACGAACGAACCTCGGGCAATCCGAGTTCCGGGGGTCTCGTGTCGTTTTGAAGGAGGATGCCGGCGGCCATCCGACATCACGACTCGTGCACTCGATTCACGAGTCGGGCAGCGCGCTTGCGCGTCTCGCTCCGTTGCCTGCGACTCGTCCCGAGCTGGGACGCGTCACACGCGTTGCACGTCGACGGCCACCTGCACGACCTGGCGACCACCCCCGAGGATGACTCCCCTGAGAGGGCTCACGTCCGAGTAGTCGCGCCCGCGCGCGAGCGTGATGTGCTCGTCGCGCGGCACGCTCCCGTTCGTCGGATCGAAGTCGACGTAGCCGAGCTCCGGACACCACACCGAGATCCAGGCGTGGGACGCGTCGGCGCCGCTCCGGCGTGGCTCGCAAGACGCGGGAGCGTTGTAGACGTATCCGCTCACGTAACAGGCCGGAATGCCGAACGCTCGAAGCGCCGCGAGCTCGAGGTGCGCGAAGTCCTGGCAAACGCCCTGTCGCGTCGCAAACACCTCTTCCAGGGCCGTGCCCACGTGCGTGGAACCGGGGAGATAGCGGAAGTCCGCGTGGATGCGCCGGGTGAGGTCGAACACCGCTTCGAGCAGAGGCCTCCCGGGCAACAGCGATTGCTTTGCGTACAGGACGAGCTCCGGGAGCCGTCGTTCCCCAGGCG
Source organism: uncultured Sorangium sp. (assembly GCA_964475255.1). Classification (GTDB taxonomy): domain Bacteria; phylum Myxococcota_A; class Polyangia; order Polyangiales; family Polyangiaceae; genus PMG-095. The sequence goes on along the minus strand of CAYYWA010000267.1, from coordinate 6,871 downwards.
GCTCCAGCGAGAACTCGAGCGCGCGCAACGCTTCGGGATCGCGATCGCGGAGCGCTCGGGCGCGGACGTGCTCCCAAGGCGGCGACCGCGACAAATCCGGCGTCTCGATCGGAGAGAGCTCGACCTCCGCGTCGGCCGTCACCGTCAGCTTGAGGTGCGCCTCCTCGAGACTGAAGAAATGGACGGTGTTGCCGAAATAGTCGCGGTCCTCGACGAGCACGGCGGCCGCTGGCTCGACTTGGATCCGACTCGCGAGCGGGCGCTGGGTGCGCGTGGAGAGCGGCGCGAGCCGCGCCTCGTTGTGGCAGATCGAGACCGACTCGCCGTACTCGTACGTCGTTACGTGGCGAACGCGGTAGCGCACCGTCAGGAGGTCCCTTCCACGAGCACCGAGGGCTGCGCGTGCGCGAGGTAGCTCAGCGTGAGCTGCTCGGCGAAGGTCGGGAGCGCCCCCTCGAGGTGGCGCAGGAGCGCCTCGAGCTCCACCCTGCGCCCGCGAGCATCGGCGCGCGCCAGCCGCTCGAGATCCGCGAGGCGCACCGTCGACAGGGCCGCGATGATCGTCTTCGATTCCACGGGCAAGAGCGGCGTGCTCCGGGTGCGCGGCAACTGCCCGACGTGCTCTCCTAGCGCCGCGAGCTGATACGCGATCGAGCGCGGGTTCGTCTCGTCCGTGATCAGGAGGTCGAGCACCGGCTCCGGTGCGAGCACGCCGAAGTAGCGCGCGCGGTACGTGATAGCGCTGTCCGCGACCTCGAGCACCGCGTCGAGGATCGCGGGGCTCGATACGGAGAGCAGCGTGCTCCGAATCAAGCGGATCATCGTTGCTGCCCGCTCGATGCGCCTGCCCATGTCGGCAAAGCGCCAACCGGGGCCGTGGGTCATGTTCTCCATGACGAGTCCGGAGAACGCCGAGAAGCCGAGGAGCAACCCGTGGGAGAGCTCGAGCGCGTCGGAGGCATCGAATTCCTTCCGGCGCGCCGCGCGCTCGATCTCGGTGTGCAGATGGCTCAGAACCCGCCACGTCTCGATCGAAATCCGGTCGCGCACCCCGCTCGCCGCACGGTAGCCGAGCGCGATCCCGTTCCTCGGGGCCTGCGGCGCGTCCGAGAGGAGCACGCGGGGCACTTCGCCGTCCAAGCAGGCATTCGGCTCCGAGAAGGACTCGGGAGCGAGCTCGAGATCCGTGGCGAGCGCCCGAAGCAGGATCGCTATTTCCGGCGAGCTCACGCCGCTATCCTCCGCCGCGCGCAGGAGCAGCGTGCGGATGAGTCGACAACTCGCGTCCGCCCGCTCGACGTGTCGGCCGATCCAGAAGAGATTGTCCGCGACGCGGCTCGGAAGGTCCGCTCCGCTCCGCACGATGTCGACGGGCACGCCCGGAGGGTGGAGGAGCGTGACGGTGCTCGGCTCGCCGCTCGAGAGCACCCAGGTGTCCTTGCTGCCACCGCCGCGTTGCATCGAGACGACCAGCGAGTCCCTCGAGCTCGCGAAGCGCGTGAGGGCTCCGGGCATCACCGTGTATTCGTGACCACGCCGAGTGAGGAACGCGCGCAGACCGAAATGGCGAGGTCTCACCGCGTGCCCCTCGTAGACGGGCACGGTGGCGAGCGACGGACGCTCCCGTGCCACCCAGGCCCCCGGTCGAGCGAGGATCTTCGCGGCGAGCTCGGAGAGCTCGGCTTGGCTGAGCTCTCCCCCGAACACGGCTTCCTCAGCGTTGGGAGCGGGCCACGCGCTCTGGACCACCAGCTCGGAGAGATGCTCGAGCACGTAGGCGCGCGAAGGCTCGTCGCCACAGTAGAAGGTCCGGATGGACGGTAGGCGCAGCTCCTCGCCCAGGAGCTCGCGGCAGAGCCGCGGCAAGAACGCGGGCAGCGCGGCAGTCTCGAGCAGGCCGCTGCCGAGCGCGTTCGCCACCACCACGGTGCGGGCCCGGACCGCGTGGACGAGACCGGGAACGCCGAGCAGCGAATCGGGGCGCAGACTGAGGGGATCGGTGTAGCCATCGTCCAGTCGACGCAAGATGACGTCGACGCGCTCGAGCCCGCCGAGCGTCTTCAGGTACACGACCCGATCCCGGACCGTGAGGTCTCCTCCTTCGACGAGCGTGTACCCGAGATAGCGCGCCAGGTAGGCATGCTCGAAGTACGTCTCGTTGTAGGGCCCCGGAGTGAGCAGCACCACGCGCGGGTTGTCGCGGCGCGGGCTCAGCCGCGTGAGCCCGTCGCGCAACGTTTGGAAAAAGGGCGCGAGTCGCTCCACACGGCAATCGCGGAAGGCCTGCGCGAGCATCCGCGCGATCACGATGCGGTTCTCGAGCGCATAGCCCGCGCCGGAGGGCGCCTGTGTCCGATCGTCCACCACGTAGAAACGGCCGTCCTCACCGCGCGCGAGATCGGCGCCATACAGGTGCAGATGAATGCCCTCCGCCGGCCGAAACCCCGAGAGCGGTCGCAAGAAGCCCGGATGCGCGAGCACGAGCTCGGCCGGCAGGAGGCCCGACGCGATCGTGCGCCGGGGACCGTACAAGTCCGCGAGCAACGCGTCGAGCAGGCACGCGCGCTGCACGAGCCCTCGCTCGAGCGCCGCCCACTCCGCGCCGTCCACCACGAGCGGCAGCGGATCGAGCTGCCAGGGCCGAGCCATGCCGCGCGGGTCCCCGTACACGTTGTAGGTGACGCCGTTCTCTCGAATGATCCGGCGGGCCTGCTCGAAGCGTCGCGCGAGCTCCTCGGGCGACACGTTGCTGAGCGCCGCGAAGAACGCCGCGAACGCCGGTCGCACCTCCCCCGATGGCGAGACGGCCTCGTCGATCTCCCCGAGCCGGGTCTCGTAGGCCCAGCGCTCCGGCAGGCTACTTCCCGCGGAGCCCAGCGCGCTTCTGGCGCCCATTCGTGCGTCCACGGCTAGCACGGTTCTCGGCCGCCGACGCGGCAGGTCCGGTTCACGAAATCTCCGAGCTCACTGCTGCTGCTGCTGTTGCTGCTGCTCCAGCGTGTGCAGATCCACGCGGCGCTCCCGCTGCATGCGGTTCCTGAAGAACCGCGCCGCGAGCCGCGGCGGCGGCAGGAGCGGCGCTTCGGAGGGTTCGTCGGCCTTTTGAATGCGCACGCTCACGCGCATGTGCTCCACGGCCGGCCCACGGTACACGCCTCGGTTGGGCGGCACGTCCGCGTAGCTTCGACCCACGGCGACGGCCACGTGACCGTCACCAGCGAGCTCGCCGTGAGTCGGGTCGAGCCCGAGCCAGCCCACGGAGGGGATGAACACCTCCACCCAAGCGTGCGTCTCGAGCTCCGCGGACTCCGAGCGATACAGGTAGCCCGACACGTACCGCGCCGGAATGCCGAGGATGCGCAGCAGAGCGAGCGCGACGTGCGCGTAGTCCTGACAAACGCCTTTTCCATGATCGAGCACTTCCGAGACCGAGCTCCGCGTGCTGGTGACCCCCTTGGCGTACGCGATGAGCTCGCCGAGACGCGTGGTGACGACGCCGAGCACCGTCGAGGCGCGCCGCTCGGTGACGAGCCCCGTCTGCTCCGCGAACTGCACGAGCCGCGGATCGCGCTCCACGGCCTGGTGCGGCAAGAGCATGTCCTCGAGGCGGTGACCGATGCCCGCGAGGGGCAACGTATCCGGCACGTCCTGGACGCGCAGCTTGCGCGTGTGGGCCTCCACCGTGGACGAGGCGACGATGACGAGCTTCTCGTGCGGCTCGAGCACGGAGAAGCAGTGCGTGAGGTTGCCTTGCCAGTCCCCGTACTGGAACAGGCCCGCCTCGGGTGAAATGTCGAGCTCGAACGATCGCAAGGTCTGACGTGCGTCGTTCCGCGGCATCACGCGGAGCTCCATGACGGACTCGCTGATGGGCTCGGTGTAGCCGAGCACGGTCTCGTGGCAGATGGAGAGCAACATGGAATCGGTCCTTTCCGGGGCTCAGGAGAGGAAGAAGGTGCGCTGGATCGAGAAGGCCGCTTCGTTCATCTCCCCCACGATTTCGAGCAGAAAGCGGGCGGTATCGCCGGCCTCCACGGTCTCGATGTCCGCGTACTCGACGCGGGCCGCCACCCGCCCGAACGAGCGCTCGATGTCGCGCCCGGCCTCCGGGTGCAGGTTTCTGAGCCGCCGCGCCAGATCGGCGAGGTGTGCCGTCGAGTAGCGGAGCGCGCGGGGGAAGGCCGCCTCGAACAGGACGAAGTCGAGCACGGCGCGCCGATCGACGCGCGCGGGATGGGCGTTCTTGTACGCGTCGACGGCGTCCAAGCTCTTGAGCAGGATGAGCCACTCCACGTTCTCGCTCGAGCGCTCCCTCTCCTTGGCCGTGAGGCGCGTCGCGACGAGGCGCGAGAGCCCTTCGATGCGTTCGGAGAACTTTCCGAGCTTGAGAAAGAGCCAGCCCTCACCCCGATTCATCGAAGCGTCGGTGACGCCATCCCACATGAAGCCAGCGGAGACGATGCGCGTGAGCGCCTCCGAGAGGACGCTCTCGTTCACGTCACTGGACGCCTGCTCGCGCAACGACCAATACGTCTGATTGATTTGCTCCCACATCTCCGGGCTCAGCGCGTCCCGAACCTGGCGCGCGTTCTCACGCGCCCGCGAGATGGAGCACAGGAGCGAGGTGGACTCGCCAGGGTCGAAGACGAGCCTCGCGACGGAGAGCTCGGGGAACGTGAGCGCCCGGAGCGCGCCTCTCCACTGAGCCTCGGCGATGCGCGTGTTGACCTCGAACAGCTCGAGGCGAACCCCACGCATCGCCCGTATCACGCGCGCCGAGTGCTCGGCGCGCTCGAGATACCGTCCGATCCAGTAGAGCGACTCGGCGACACGGCTCAGCATCGTTGCCCCCCTCGCGGCGTCTCTGCCGCGCCGCCTTCCGCTGCGACCATCGAGCTCTCGACCATCGTCGCCCCGCTTCCTCAAGCGCTCGCCGCGATGCTCGGAACCTCGTCGCGCGAGCCGAGCACCCAAGTGTCCTTGTAGCCGCCGCCCTGGCTCGAGTTCACGACCAGACTCCCCCGGCGCAGCGCCACGCGCGTGAGGCCGCCCGGAATCACGCGCACGTCCTCGCCGTAGAGGATGTAGGGCCGTAAATCGACGCAGCGTCCTTCGAGCCGGCCGTCCACGAGCGTGGGGTGCCTCCCGAGCTGGATCGTGCGCTGTGCGATGTACGCGCGCGGTTTGTCTCGAATCCGCCGTGCGAATTCGGCGAGCTCCTGCCGGGTCGCCTGCGGCCCGATCAGCATCCCGTACCCACCCGAGGCGTCCGTCTGTTTCACCACGAGCTCGGGAAGGTGCTCGAGGATGTATGCGAGGTCGTCCGGACGCGACGCGATGTACGTCGGCACGTTCGGCAAGATCGGCTCCTCCGCGAGGTAGTAGCGGATCATGTCCGGCACGAACGGGTAAACGGCCTTGTCGTCCGCGACGCCCGTTCCCGGCGCGTTCGCGAGCGCGACGGCCCCGCTCCGATATGCAGCGAACAGCCCCGGGCAGCCGAGGAGGGAGTCCGGTCGGAAGGTGACTGGGTCCAGGAAGTCGTCGTCGATACGCCGATAGATCACGTCGACGCGCCGCAAGCCCTGGGTCGTGCGCATGCACACGACCCCGCCCTGCACCACGAGGTCAGGCCCCTCGACGAGGGTCGCCCCCATGCAGCGCGCGAGGAAGCTGTGCTCGAAGTACGCCGAGTTGTACATGCCCGGGCTGAGCAGCACGATCGTCGGCTCCGAGGCGGCGCGCGGTGCGACGTGCAGCAGGGTGTCGCGGAGCCAATCGGTGTAGTCCTCGACCGCGCGAACCCCGTAGCGCTCGAACAAGTTTCCGAACACGCGCTTCATCACGTCGCGGCACTCGAGCACGTAGCTGACACCGCTCGGGCAGCGCAGGTTGTCCTCGAGCACGTGCAAGGTGCCCGTCTCGTCGCGGATCAAGTCGGTGCCGACGACGTGGGTGTAGATCCCGCGGGGCGGGATCATCCCCACCATTTCTCGGCGAAACGAGCTCGCACGGTAGATCAGCTCCGACGGCACGACGCCATCGTCCAAGATGCGCTGGGGGCCGTAGATGTCGGCGAGGAACAGATTCAGCGCGCGGACACGCTGAATCAGGCCGCGCTCGACGAGACGCCACTCCTCGGCGGAGATGAGGCGCGGGATCGGATCGAAGGGGAACACCTTCTCGATGCCCGCGTCGTCCGAATACACCGTGAAGGTGACGCCCTGATTTCGGAGCAGGAGCTCGACCAGCTTCCTTCGTTGCTCGATTTCCGCCGGGCCGAGCTCGTTGAGAGCGATCAACAGGTCCTGGTAGAGCGATCGAACGCGCCCCGACTCGGCGAACGTCTCGTCGTGGCTGCTCGCATCCACCTCGTACTCGTCGAGGCGCATCGCCGTAAGGAGGCGCCACCCCCGGCTTCCGCCGCGTTTCGCCTCCGTTCCGTTTCTGCGGAGCCGACGCGACCAACGATCGCCTCTCGAAGTCACGGCGCTGAGGCCGGCATTTTCCGTGCGACGAGATTGCCGTGTCGCTTCACCCGCCTCGGGCTCGAGCGTCGTGTCCGAATCGGCATCGAGCAAACTCGAGCTCGCTATTCTTCAACGGACGATAGGACCTCGAGCGCGCTCGTCGAGCGGAACTCCGGATCCGGATCCGCGAGCCCGCGTTCGCCGCCATCGCCCAATCGATCGCTGGATCGTTTTCCGTCTTCACGATCGCTATGGGCAAGCGTTGGGACGCGCGCCCGTGTGCCGGACGCTCGCGCTACCGAACGATCGAGGACCGCCAGAAGCACCGCTCCGGAGGCGATGCGGCTTTCCCACCCCCCTCGGACCGGGTCTTCCACCTTCCCCGGCGGTCGCCCTCCGCC
>CAYYWA010000266.1:2382-8037 GCA_964475255.1 uncultured Sorangium sp. | reverse complement strand
GGTCGTGGGCGAGCTCGGGGGCGCGGCCGTGGCGTTTCCAGGCGGCGATGGCGGCGCGCAGGACGGTGGGGTCGAGTTGGTTGCGGAGCGGGCCGGTGAGGTGGGCGGAGAGGGTGAAGAGGGTGAGCTCGCCGTCGATGACGTCCAGGAACCAACCGGGCTCGTCGATGCTCGCTTGCTCGGCGGCGCGCACGAAGAGGCGCAGGGTGTCGAGGGCCACTTCCGCGTCCGCGGCGGGGGCGTTTGCGGCGATGACCTGCGCGGTGAGTAACAAGGACTGGTAGAGGGCGTGTCGAGCGCGGGTGAGGTCGGGCGAGCCGGAGCCCGCCGCCTCGGCGAGGAGCTCGCGACGCACTTCGGAGAGTCCGACTCGGGCGGCAAAACAGACGTCGTGCAGGAGATCGTCCGGGGCCCCCGTGGCGAGGCGGGGAACGCGCGGGACGGCCCCTTCGCGAATGAACGGGTGGGCGGGGCGGGGGGCGGCGGCGGCCGTGGCCGGCGGGGCGAGCGAGACCTGGACGACGGCCAGCCGCAAATGCGTCGCTTGGAGACCGACACTGCGCCATCCTTCGGCAAGGCGCCGTGTCGGGGTTCGTGGAGTCGGTGGAGCGGTGGAGCGCATGAGTCGAGTCTCAGCAAAGGGCGCGCCAGGAGCGTGTCCACAAATTTCAGGCACCTACGCGAGTTGCGCCGTGGTCGTGGCTCGTTTCGAGACAGGCGCGGGTCTCGAGTGGAGACACGTCGGGACGGCAGCGCGCGCGGAACGACGGCGCTGGTGAGTGCACGCGTTTGCAGCGTGGAGAGCAGCCGGTTGCACTCCCTGCCGCGCTTGCTGCGCAAAACACGCGGAAAACGGGTGGCACGTGTCGTGCTGAATCGCGCGCTCATGAACGCCATTCTCGACCCCATCACGTTCGTTGGCTCACCGGGATTTCATGGACGACAACGCGAGCTTGCGCTCGCCGTCGACATCGCGCGCGACGCGTTCCTCGGCAACGCGGGTGGAGTGCTTCAAGTCGTAGGACCGCGGGGCTGCGGGAAGAGCCGGTTCGTCGACAAGCTGTTGTCCCGCATCGGCGCGCTCGGCGTGACCGCGCCCCGAATTCTGCGCGCCGGGCTGGGCGGCGAGGGCTCCCTCGATCCCATCGCCACGGTCCTGCGCCGCCGCTTTCGCATCGACGCTCGGGACGACGAGGACCTCGCCGCGTGGCTCGTCCGCGGTGAGCTGCGGGAGATTTTGAACGACGAGCGCGTGGACGACTTCGCGTCGATCCTCGTGTCGCTCATGGGCATCCGAGCGACGTCGCCGCTCTTGCGGGCGGTCGGCGACACGGAGCGACGCACCCTCGAACAGCGCGTCCTTCGTGCGTTCTTCGAGCGGGACGCCGAAGTGCGCCCGGTGGTCTTGGTGCTCGAAGATCTGCATGCTCTGCCGAACACGGCACGCCTCGTAGCGGCCCTCGCCGAGCGGCCGTGTGGACGCGTCCTCGTGGTCGTCACGGCGCGCGAAAACGTCCTCGGCGAACACCCGGGGGTGCTCCGGACCCTCTCGCTCGGCGCGTTGACGAGCACCGAGTGCGCGGCGCTCATCCACGAACGGCTGAACGCCCCGTTCGGCGTGCTGCCGGAGGAGTTCGTCACCCTCTGTACGGCGCTCGCCGACGGATACCCCGGGCTCTTGGACGAGGCGTTCGCCGCGTTCGAGGCGTGCGGGGTCCTCCGCCGCTCGAGCGACCTCGAGCAGCCGCCGACGTTCGCGCTCGACGTGGGGCGCCTGCCCCCGGTCACGACGAGCGCCCTCTCCGGAGGTGCCCGACCGCGCGTGCTTTCGCTCGGGCCTCGGGACCTTCGTGTCCTCCAACACGCGGCGATCGTCGGCAGCGTGTTCTGGGCGGGGGCGGTCGTTGCCCAGGAGCTCGCGGTCATGAACGCCGAAGAGCGTTTGTCGCGCGAGGAGATCGAGTGCCGGCTGCTGGAGCTCGCTGCACAAGGCTACCTCCTCGTCGCGGGCGAGCCGAGCTTCTCCGACGAGCTCGAGCTCGCGTTCAAGCACGACATCGAGCGAGAGTACCTCCTCCGGACCGTGCCGGATGCGGAACGGGCGCGCCGCCACGTGGCCGTCGCCGATTGGCTGGAGAAGCGACCCGAAGCCTGGGACGACACCGGGCACCTGACGGCGCTCGGGGCGCACCTCGAGTCGGGCGCGAACGCGGAGCACGCGGCGGAGGCCTATCTGGCGGCGGCGGCGACGCTCGAGTCGTCTCGATCGCTGCGCGAGGTCGTCCCCCTGTATCGACGCGGCCTCGAGCTCTTGGGCCGCGCCCCGTCGGCGCGGCGCATCGAGGCGCTGCACGACTATGGCGTGGCCCTCGTCGGGCTCGGGGACCTTACCGAGGCGCTGTACGCGTTCAGCGAGATGCTCGACGTGGCCCTGACGCTTTCGAACGTGCGGAAGGCGGCCGTCGCCCACGGTCGGATCGGGCGCATCCACCGCGAGCGCGGCGATTTCGCCCTCGCACGCAGCTCGTTCCTGCTCGCGCTCGAGTTGTTCGAGCAGGCCGACGACCTCCGTGGGATCGCGTCCGCGCACGACGACCTCGGTCGCCTCGACTGGATGCTCGGCGACTACCGACCGGCGCGCGCTCACCTGAAGCAAGCGCTGGAGCTGCGCTCGGCGAGCAAGGACGTGGCGGGCATGGCGTCGAGTCTCGACAGCTTCGCCCTCCTCGGCATGGACAGCGGGCACACCGAGCAGGCGATCGAGGCGCTCACGCTCGCGGGCGGGCTGTTCCGCGCGATGGGGGACAGGACGGGTATCGTGCAGTGCCTCCACGATCTCGGGCGCCTCGCGCTGCGCCAGAACGACGCGGAAAAGGCGCTCGAAACGCTGTTGGACGCGCTGGACGGCGCGAGCGATCTCAACGGCTATCCGTTCATGGCCCGGTTGCTGATCGACATCGCGGAGTGCCACCGTCGCCTGGGCGAGCTGGACGCGGCGCTCGTCGCGCTCGAGCACGCGGAGCGGCTCGCCGTGCGCAGCGGAGACCGCTACGACCTCGGCGAGCTCCGGCGCCTCCAGGCGAAGGTGCAGCTCGAGTCCGGCGACGGCGCGGCCGCGCGCGCGTCGATCCGTGCAGCGATGAGCCTGTGCGACGAGCTCGGCAGCCGCCGATTGCGGGCGGCAACGCTGCGAACCCTCGGCGAGATCACCGCCGCGCTCGCGACGGACGACGCCGCCGACCGCTCGGCGGCCAGCTGCTTCGTGAGCTCGGTCGAGGTCGGGAAGGAGATCGGCTGCGATCTGGAGGTCGCGGAGACGTACTTCTCCTTCGCGCGCTCGGCGCAGTCGTGCCCGCGGCTCAAAGACAACCCGAACGTTCGACGCGAAGCGGAACGGCTCGAGGAGATCGCCCGCGAGATGTTCGGACGCATGGCGGTCCCGCTCTCCGAAGGGCGATGGGGTGAGCTCCGATCCTCGGTGTTGGGGCCTCTGCTGGATGCCCCGACGAACGCGGCGGGCGCCCTGCAAGTCTAGAATCAATGACTCCCGGCACGGGACGCGGCGGGCGGCGGAAAGTCTACAGTGACGAACGACAACGCGCCCGCCGTGACCTCGACGACCACGGTTCGCTCGGGAGCCCCGCTCAGAGGACGCACCACGAGGGTATGCCTGCCGATCGGCAACGTGAGGCGTGCGGGGGTCTTGCCGAGATAGCTCCCGTTCTCGAAGACCATCGCTCCGCCTTGGGGAGTGCTGAGCGCGACCGAGCCGACACGCGTGGCGGCGGGAGGCGCGGGTCGCGAAGCCGCCTTGTTTGCCCGGGGCGCATCACTGGCACGCGGAGGCGGCGCCGGAGGCGAAGCCGGATATTGCGTGAGCGCGGGAGCCACGGCCTCGGGCTCGGAGCGCGACTCGCCTTCCGAACCCGACTCGGGCGCCGTGTTCGGCTCCGTCGCGGAAGGGGCCACGGCCTCGGGCTCGGAGCGCGACTCGTCTCCGGACGCCGCCTCGAGAACCGGATTGGTTTCCGTATCGGAGGGTCCGTTCGCGTTCGAGCCCGGTGCGCCGGGCTCCGCTGCGAGCCTCGCCAACGACGGGGCCGTCGCGGCGTCCCCCGCAGGCGCTTCGAGGCGCGGAGTGGACGTGTGGAGCGAACCGGACGCGACGCGCTTCGCAGGAGCCGTCGCGATCGCGTACGCGCCGAGGGCGACGGCCGCCAGCGCAATGGCGACGGCCGCAGCCGCGATCGGCCACGATCGTCGCGCCGTCCGCTGCACGGGCGCCACCGCCGAACGGTGCGTCTCTGCGTCGGGCGGGTCCGCAGCCTCCGCATCCGCGCTCGCCGCGTCCCGAACCGAATCTGCCGGCGCGGAGAGCACGCCGAGGCTGCTGGACGCGCCGGGGCGGAGCGACGAGAAGCCCTCTGACGAGGGCGGAGGGATGGAGCTCAGGAGGAGCGCCGATTTCACGATCTGCGCGACCCGCTCGTTCCCGCCCGGAAACACGTCGCGCATCCACTCGGCGACATCCATCGTCGGTACGGTGTCGTGCGCCATCCCGAGACAATGCTCGAGATCGCGCGAGAGCTCGCGCGCCGAAGCATAGCGTTGCTCGGGATCCCGCGCGAGCGCGCGTTCCACGACGGCGTCGATGGCGCGCGGCACGTTGGGGTTCGTCATCGACGGAGGCAAGATTTCGGCCGACATCACCTGCATCAAAATCTCGCCCTCGCTCCGCCCCTGGAACAACCGCTGGAAGGTCAGGCATTCCCAGAGAGCCACGCCGAGGGCCCAGAGGTCCGCGCGATGGTCCACCGGTTTGCGCTCGAGCTGCTCCGGCGCCATGTACGCCAGCTTGCCCTTCAGGAAGTTGCCCTCGGTCTGATGCACCCGCTGGCGCGCGTGCACGATGCCGAAGTCGGTGATTCGAACGCTCCCGTCGTAGAGGACGAACAGGTTTTGCGGTGTCACGTCGCGATGAACGACGTGGAGCGGCTCGCCGCGCGCGTTCGTGAGCGTATGGGCGGCATAGAGGCCCTCGGCCAAATTGGAGAAGATGCGCGCGAGGAGGAGCGGGTAGCGCGCCCACTCGCGGAGCTCCGCGCGCTTCGAGACCGCACGGACGATCCGCGAGAGCGGCTCGCCCGCCAGGTACTCCATGGCGAGGAAGTAACCCTCGTCACCCCGCCCGAAGTCGAGGATACGGCAGACGCTCGGGTGGTTGATGCGCGCCGCGATGCGCGCCTCGTCGATGAACATCTGACAAAACTCGCGATGCCGGGCGAGGTGCGGATGGATCTGCTTGAGCGCGACGACCCGGTGAAAGCCCTCGGCGCCCTGCTGCAGCGCCAGGTGGACGGTGGCCATTCCCCCCGAGGCGATCTGTCCGGCGAGGACGTACCGGCTGCGAGCGCGCTGCTGCGCGCGGCGCATGCGCCCGGACTTCCGAATCGGTCGTTCTGCCACGCGCTCGTCTTCGCCCCTGAGACCGCGCTCGTAGGGAAGCGTGGGGGTTTGGGGCGCGCGCGTCGGCGGCTCGTCGTCGCCCTGCGCCGGAACGCGATGGCGCGTGGTCTGCACGGGCGCGTCCCAGGAGCACCCCCCGCGCCCCCGGCGCGCGCGCCCGCGCAGCGCGGCGCGGCGGCGCGCCGGGGG
>CAYYWA010000266.1:0-2372 GCA_964475255.1 uncultured Sorangium sp. | reverse complement strand
ATCGCCGCCTGCTCGGCGCTGGCGCCGGCCGGCGTGTGATAGAGCGCCAGGATCAGCGGCGTGCCGCCCGGGCGGCGCAGGGTGAAGCAGCGCCGCCCCAGCGGGACGGGTTGGGGGGGGTGTCCCCGGGGTACTTCCCGTGCACCCCACGCCGAGCCCGCGCGGCTCTCGCCGACTCATCGCTGCGCTCCGTCGAGCGGGTCGTCCGGCAGGAACCGGAACTCGACCCGCCGGTTCTTCGCGCGCCCGGCTTCCGTCGTGTTGTCGGCGACGGGGGCGGTCTCGCCATAGCCAACGGCCTGCAGGCGCTCCGGCGAGACCCCCGACGCGATGAGCGCGGTCCTCACGGCTTGGGCGCGCTCCTCCGACAGGTGCTGGTTGTGGGCCATCGTGCCTTGGGAGTCCGTGTGGCCCTCGATCGAGATGCGCCCCAGGTCGGGCCGGCTGACGATCACGCGTCCCATCTCCGAGAGGAGCGAAAGGCTCCGATCCTGGATTCGCGCCGTCCCGGTATCGAAGTGGATGGGCTCGAGCGTGCGGATTTCATCGGCTTCGACGCGGACGAGATCCGGGCAGCCGTCTTCGTCGTCGATTTGGTTGATCGTCTCGGGATCGAGCGGGCACAGATCGCGAGCGTCGGCCACGCCGTCGCCGTCGTTGTCCGGGTCCGGACACCCGTCCTCGTCTTGGAAGCCGTCTCGATCCTCGGCCTCGGTCGCGCACTCGTCGCTCGCGTCGAGCACCCCATCGCCGTCGTTGTCGGCGTCGGGACAGCCGTCGTCGTCCTCGAATCCGTCCCGATCCTCGGCCTCGGTCGGGCACCGGTCCGAAGTGTCGGGGATACCGTCCCCGTCCGTGTCGGGACCCGCTTCGGGGCAGCCGTCGCCGTCCTGAAATCCGTCGAGATCCTCGGCTTCGTTGCGGCACTGGTCCGAGGCGTCCGGGATGCCGTCTCCGTCGGAGTCGACAGCGGGCAAAGGCTCGAGCGCTGGCTCGACGCCGGCGAGCGCCAGACCGAGCATCGAGAGAATGCGCATGTCGGGCGTTCCGAATCCGGCAGCCAAGCCCGCGCCAACGCCGGCCCCGGCCGTGAAGCGCCCGCGCATGTAGCGCGCACCGACCATTCCCTCGAGGGGTGTGTACGCCTTAGAGAAAGCGCGCTCGAACGGCGTCGCGAACGCGAGCTCGGCCGTCGCCCCGAAGTGCTGCGCGAACGAATACAGAACCCCTCCGCGAAAGGAGGCCTCGGACCCTACGCGCAGATCGCCGGCGCTGGCCGGGGAGCGCACCATCACCCCGGCGGACGCACCGACGAAGGAGCGCGCTCCGAACGGCAGGGTCGCGAGGAGGCGTGGAGCAAACGTCGTCTCTTCAGCGACCAGCGCCGAGCGCGACCCGACCGGTAACCGCAACGTGCCCGCGAGGGCGACCTCCACGGGAGCGCCACGATTCGTGACGCGCGTCCTCACGTCCACACCGGGGGCTCCGAGCGCGGCCCCACCCACTGCCAACGACTGGCCGTCCACGTCTTGGGAGGTCCCGTTCTGAGAGTACGCGGGAACGAGCAACGCGACGGTTGCTCGGTCGAACACGCTCAGACCGAGCGACGCGTGAGCCGCGAGCTCGGTGTCCACGATGGCCCTCTCGTCGTCGGGATCGTTCTCGTTGACCGCGACGAGCGGGTCGTCCGCGTAACCGAGCGTGAGGCGCGCGAACGGGCGGAGGTGCCCCACGTCGGGACCGGCGCGCTCGAGCCAGAAGAGATCTTCGGAGGTCGCCGGCGCGGCATAGCGCTGGTAGGAGAACGTCGTCGCAGCGGCGGGCCGTGCCATCGCGACGAAGGCCATCGTGAACAGCGCGAGCAACGCCGCGCCCCGACGGCGACCGCGGAGCAAGACGAGCCCTGCGACCACCACGAGCACGCCGAGAGCGCCATCGCTCGACGCTCCGAGCGGAGCCACGGCGCACCCGCCACCGCGCAGTCGGTAAGCGTGCTCGCTCTCCGTCGTGAAGGGAGCGTTGCTCTCGGCAGGGTCACCGGTGTCCTCACCGCCCGCGCCGGCGTCTCCGGAGCCCGGCGCCCCGTGAGAGCCCGTTGGGCCGCCTCCGACGTTGCCTGCTGCGCCCCCCTCTGCGCCTCCGGTGCCCGCATGGCCGTCTTCGGAGCCGGCTCCTCCCAGGCCCGGGGCCTCTCCCTCGCTCGCGCCGGCGGTTCCCACGACGTTCCCGTCGCCACCGCCCGCCTCGGCACTCGCTCCCGAAGCGCCGCCCGCTCCGCCTTCCCCTTTCGACTCGCCCGCGCCTCCCGCTTCGCCGGTGGCCCCCGCGTCGCCCGACGAGCCCGCTTCGGACGTACCTGCCTCGCCCGGGGC
>CAYYWA010000265.1:0-8043 GCA_964475255.1 uncultured Sorangium sp. | reverse complement strand
GCGATGGGCGGGCCGATGCGCGCCTCCACGTTCCGCTGGCGAAGCCAGCGCGCCCCCTTGGGCAGCGCCGCATGCGTGCCGCCGAGATACACGGGCAAGACGTCCACATCGTGGCGCAGCGCGAGGTGGCCCACCGCCGGCTTGAACTCGTGCACGGCGCCATCCGTGAAGCGCGTTCCCTCGGGGAAGATGAGCACCGTCTTGCCCTGCTCGATGAGATCGCCGGCCTGCCGAAGCGCCTGCCGGAGCGAGCCCGTCCGCGAGATGGGCACGAGGTTCGTGAAGTTCTCGAAGTAGGCCTTGCGCCAGCGCGGTCCCTCGAAGAAGTAGTCCTGCGCCGCGAGCGACACGAGATCGCGCCCGTAGCTGCCGAGCGCGTACTTGACGAGCCCCATGTCGAGGTGGCTCGCGTGGTTCGCCGCGACGATCACGTTGCGATTGTGCGGAATGAACGCGCGCCCGCTGACCCGAGTGGCGAGCACCTTGTCGTAGAAGCCGAGCTGCGCGCGACCGAGCCACGTCATCGCCGCGCGCCGCAGCGCCGGGGGCACCTCGAGCTGCTTCTCCTCGGTCTCGATGACGCGCGTGGGCGACAGCTTCCGCGAAGCGATCGCCTCGCGGAGGAGCTGCTCCGCGTCCCCGACGGTGGTACACGCGGCGAGGCGCTCGGCGTCGATGCCCTGGCCGACGTGGGCCTCGAGCGCGACGAGCAGCTCGAGCAGCATCAACGAATCGAACCCCAAGTCCCCACGGAGCGACTGCTCCACTCCAATCGAGGCGGGGCTCTTGCGCGCGATGGTAGCGATGGCCGCGCGCACGGTCGCGGCGGCGCCATCCACCGAGTCCGCCGCCATCGCGCGGCTCGAGGCCGCGACTTCCAGGCGCCGCTCGAACAAGCGCCGGAGCTCGGCTCGTCGGACCTTGCGGCTCGCGGTACGCGGCAAGCGTCGATCGAGGAGCGTGATCGAGGCCGGGCGCATCGCCAGGGGAAGCTTCTGGATCTCGCGCTCGAGGGCCGCGCGGGCGCGAGCGTGTCGCTCGTCACGCCCCAACGTTGCGTCCTCCTCCGGAACCGCCACGAGCGCGACGCGTTCTCCCCCGCGTCCATCGGGCACCCCGAGCACGGCGAGCTCGAGCACGGCTTCGACGCGGCCGAGGCGCGCCTCGACGTCGTCGGGATAGACGTTCTCGCCGTTCGAGGCGACGATCACCTCTTTCGCGCGCCCGACGATCACGAGCTGGCCGTGGCGATCGAGCTTGCCGAGATCGCCGGTGCGCAACCACCCGTCGGGCGTGAGCACCTGCGCCGTGGACTCGGGGTCGTCGGCGTAGCCGAGCATCACGTTGGGGCCGCGCGCGAGCACCTCGCCCACGCCGTTCGCGTCGGGGCGATCGATGCGAATCTCGACCCCGGGCACGGGCTTGCCGACCTGGCCGGCGCGCGTCCGCGGCGAGCCCTCCGCGACGGTCAGCACGGGAGCCGCCTCGGTGAGCCCGTAGCCTTCGGCGAGGTGCAGCCCGAGGCCGGCGAACATCCGGTGCGTGCCCTCGGGCAGCGCGGCGCCGCCGCTCACGAGGAACCGCAGATTGCCGCTGCCGAGCGCCTCGTGCACGGTGCCGAAGAGCAGCCGGCCCGCATCCACGCCGAGGTTCCGACCGAGGACGCGATTCAGCTCGAGCGCCATCTCGAACACGCGCGAGGCGAGCGCCCCATGCTCGGCGATGCGCGCGCTGATGCGCCGCTCGAGCATCTCCCAGAGCGCCGGGACGCCGATGAGCCCGGTGATGCGGGCTCGCGAGAGGGCGTCGGTGAGCCGCTCGCCGTTGAGCTCGTCGAGGTACACGATGCGCGCCCCGCGCGAGAGCGGCAGCAGCATGCCGCAGGTGAGCTCGAACGTGTGGTGCAGCGGCAGCACGCTCAGGATGCGATCCCCCTTCCCCAACGGGAAGAGCGGCGCGAGCATCGCCACCAGCGCGGTCAGGTTCTTGTGCGTGAGCGCGACGCCCTTGGGTTTGCCGGTCGTTCCACTCGTGTAAATGAGGGCCGCGACGTCGTCCGCGCCGACCTCGACCGGCTGCTGCTTCTCACCCGGCTCGACGACGGCGTGCAGCTCGAAGCGCTCGATCGCCTCCGGCAACGCGGAGAACGCGCGCTCGAGGAGGCCCGCGTCCGCGATCACCGCGACGGCGCGAGACGCCTCGGCGAGCGTCCCCGCCGTTTCGGCGTCGATCCCCGGATCGAGCGGCACCGCGGTCGCCCCCGCGAGCAAGATCCCGAAGAAGGCGATCGGCCAGGCCGGATGGTTCTGTCCGGCGATCAGCACGCGATCGCCCCGCGTGACCCCCGCCCGGGCGAGGCGCGCGGCGACCGCGTCCGCGCGCGCGCGGACGTCCTCGTACGAGATCCGGGTCAGGCCCTCCTGCTCGGTGCGCTGCAGCGCCACGGCGAGACCGTGGCGGTCCGCGACCTCGTCGAGGAGGAGCGGGAGCGTCTCGTGCCGTGCTGGAGGCTTCTTGGGACGCTTGAGCCGTTGCTCGATCTCCGGGAAGACCCACTTCTCGAGGCCGGGGACGTGCACGTCGAGGAACCAGCGCCGCCAGTCGATGCTCTCGGGGCTCCACTCGACCTTCGCGCGGTCGTCGGGGGCGAGGCGCGCCGCCGCGCCCCGCACGTTGTCGCAGCGGAACACGTAGTCGAACTCGGCCGTGAACGGCACGAACACGCCGAGGATCTTCCCGACCTTGCGTTGTTGCTCCGCGAAGCGGCGCGTGGCGTCCGCGGCCGGCTCGAGCAGCGGTCGAAGCGCCCCCTTCGAGAAGCTCCCGAGCAGGTCGGCCGCGCGTCGAGCGCCGCCCGCGATGGCGGGCGGCCCGATCCGTTCGAACTGCTCGCTGGAGAGGAGCGCGCCCTCGAAATGGGACTGGAAGAAGCTGCCGAGCGGGCCGCCCTTCTTCGTGCGCTGGTAGTAGCGGCGCTTGTAGAGGCCCGTGAGCTCGAAGAAGCGCCGCATCGTGCACGGGTTTGAGTCGCTCGACCCGAGCTGGTACACGGGTCGCGCGCTGCCATCGAGCAGCTCGCCGAGTGCGAGCGTGAGCCCGCTCGCGACCATGTCGCACGGGATCACGTCGAGGTAGTTGTCCGAGCCAGGGATCTGGAGCGCCCCTTGCCTCAAGATGAAGATGAGCGGCGCGCTCGTGTTGATGCCCTCGTTCCAGCCAGGGAACGGATAGCGCAGCGTCGATTCGACCACCGCCGGGCGCACGATCGCGAACGGCAAGCCGGAGCGCGCGGCGATCTGCTCGCCGATGGCCTTCGTATACGTGTACGTATTCGGAAAGCCCCAGAACTTCGCGCGCTCCATACCCATCTCGGCGAGGCGTGCCTCGACGAACTTGCGCTTGACCCGCTGCACCTCCGCCTCGAGCACCGTGCCGCGGCAGGGCTCACCGCGCGCGGTGAGGTTCGTCTTCGCTTCGTCGAGGAAGCGGCTCTGCCGAAACGCATCGCTCGCCCGATGGCGGGCTTGCTCGATGACGTCCAGGCACTCGGCGATCTCCCGGTCGGGATCCCAATGCGACGGCTCGAGCTCCCCCGCGCGCGGGAACGGCACCTCGAGCGGGTTCTCTTCCCCGATGAAACCGGTCCGGCTGCCCGCGACGTAGCAGGTGCTCGTGTGGAGCAACGGCACGCTCCCGAGATCCCGCGCCAGGGCGACCAGGTTCTGCACGCCGAACGCGTTCACCTCGAGCGCTTCGTCGAGCGGGGGATCGAAATCGACGACGCCGGAGACGTTCACGACGGCATCGACGCGTCCGCGCAGGGCCTCCCGCACGCTCGGCTCGATCCCGCAGAACGGCTGGACCACGTCTCCCTCCACGGGAAACACGCGCTCCCGAACGAACGCCGCGAAACCGGTTCCATGCTGGGCGCGCAGCGGGTCGAAGACCGCGCTCGGCAGGATCTCCTCGGCGAAGCGCTGTTCGACGCTCTTCCCCTTCTTCGCGCGGACCAGCAACGTCAGGCGCGCGACGTTCGGAAAGCGCGCGAGCATGAACGAGAGCCAGACCTTCCCCAAGAAACCGGTTCCACCCACCACCACGAGGTGCCGGCCCGAGAGCAAGCGCGTGAGCTCGAGCGGGGGCGGCGCTTCTCGGTCGGTCCGCGGCGGCGAACCATTGAGGTTCAGGGGGTGCGAGCGATGGATCTCGCGCTCGGGTTTCGGAGAGCCGTTGGGGTGCATGAGTCGAGGGGCGAGCGGCGCTCAGGTCGGCCGCGTCAGATCGAAGCTCGGCCAACTGTAGGCGCGGGCAAGAAGCGAAAGACGCCGATCGGGATTGACCACGGCCGGATGGCCGACGACGCTGAGCATCGGGACGTCGGAGTAGCTGTCGCTGAAGGCGTAGCACTCGTCGAGGTCGTAGCCCCGGGCACGCGCGTGATCGCGCACGATACGCGCCTTCTCCGGCCCAGCGACGACCGGATGCAGGAGCTTGCCCGTCGCGATGCCGTCCTTCAGCTCCAGGCGATTGGCGATGACCTCGGTGGCCCCGAGATCGCGCGCGAGGTGCCGAATCACGCACTCGAGGGCGCCCGAGACGAGCACCACGTCGTGCCCGGCGGCGAGACTCTGCGCGACGAGCCCCTTCGCCGAAGGATACAGCGACGGCAGGAGCACCTTGCGATACGCCTCTTCCCCGAGCAGCTCGAGCCGGTCCTCGCTCATCCCCGCGTAGGTCGCGAAGAGGAGCTCGTTGAAGGTGCGGCGATCGACCAGCTCGGCCAGAGCCATCCGCGGCGCCCCGAGCAAGGCGCGTCCGAGCCGCACCGCGCTCTGCAGCGGAGTGCCCTGATTCGCCAAATAGTAGAGCGTCGGGTGGACGAGGTTGGTGCCGACGAGGGTACCGTCTACGTCGAAATAACAGGCGGCCACGGGGAGGATCTCGGTCGTATAGGTCGGCGCAAGTGTCAAGCCGGGAGAACCCCAGAAGCCGTGGACAGGCCCGCAAGAGCCTGGAAAGAACGCCTGGCCGGCCCATGCGCCCGATGACGCACCGCTCCAGCAGCGTCCTCCGGGCTGCCCGCCGCGGGCCACGTCGGTCCGCGCCCGGGGTTACAGTACCCCCCGTGTCTAGCTCGGAAGCCGTCACGCGGGGCGTGCGCGTTCGTGTCGAGGCCCGCTACTCGCCCGGCCACTCGGATCCACGGAAGCGGGAGTGGTTCTTTCTCTACACGATCCGCATTTTGAACGAAGGTCGCGAAACCGTGCAGCTCTTGAACCGCCACTGGATCATCACCGACGCGAACGGACACGTCGAGGAGGTGCAAGGGCCCGGCGTGGTCGGCAAGCAGCCGGTGCTGCGCGGCGGCGAGAGCTTCGAGTACACGTCTGGGTGCGCGCTCAAGACACCGTTCGGCTCGATGCACGGGACGTACGAAATGGTGCTGCCGGGGGGTGAACGCTTCGACGCGACCGTCGCGCCCTTCGCGCTCCGCGAGAGCGAATCCTTCAACTGAGAAACGGTCGCGATCCTCGGGCGCACGATGATCCGGGCTCCTGACGCATTCGTCGCGCCGCCCGAGCTGATGCGCGCGGCGTTCTCGACGATGAGCCCCGACGAGATCGTGTTCGTGGCGCAGCAGTGCCTCGAAGCGGGGGCCTGGGATCACGCGATCGCGCTCTGCGACGCGCTCGCGGCGGAGAGCGATTCACCAGCGATCGCGCTCTGCCGTGCCATCGCGACGTTCGTTGGCGGCGACGCGAGCGCCGCGCTCGCGCTCGTCGATCGAGTTCTCGAGCGAGCGCCGGCGCATCTCCCGGCGCTCGCCGTCCGCGCGGAGATGTTGCTCCGCACGAACCGGCCGAGCGAGGCGAAGGACACGTTGATCCGCGTCCTCGAGCGCTATCCGGACTACCCGCGCGCCTCCGGCCTCCTCGCGACGCTGCTCATGCCCGGGCCGCACTACCGCGAGGTGCTCGCGCGCGTGCACGAGCGCCTGCGCCCACGCGTCTACCTCGAGATCGGGGTCGATACCGGCGCGACGCTGGCCCTCGCCCGCTTCGCCGAGCTCGCCATCGGCATCGATCCGACGAGCTATCCGATTCGCCACCGGCTCCCCGCGGGGACCCGCCTCTTCCACGAGGAGAGCGACGCCTTCTTCGCGGCGCACGCGCGGGCCGAGGTGCTCGGCGCGCGCCGGGTCGATCTCGCGTTCATCGACGGCATGCACCGCTTCGAGAACGCGCTCTCCGATTTCACGAACGTCGAGCGCTGGTGCCGCCCCGACAGCACCGTCGTCATCCACGATTGCGTCCCCGCCTTCCCGCGCGCCGCCGCTCGCGAACGCTCGACGAAATTCTGGGTCGGCGACACGTGGAAGCTCGTGCTCGCGCTCCGCGCCTACCGCCCGGACCTCGAGCTCCGGACCCTGCTCGCTCCTCCGTCGGGGCTCGTCTTCGTGCGACGGCTCGACCCGTCCTCGACGCTGCTCCGCGAGCGAATGTCGGAGATCCTCGAGCGCTTCCTGCCGCTCCACTACGATCGAGCCCCCGGCGACTTCGCGCCGGAGCTCAATGCCGTTTCCAACGACGAGGCCGGCCTCGACCAAGCCCTCGCCTGATGGACGAAACCCCGGCATCGCGCTTCGATCTCGCCCTCGAGGTTCCGTGGGAGCTCCTCGAGTACGAGCGCTGGGTCGCCACGGAGGCCCGTGCGTCGCGCGACGACTACTTGTTCGCGGAGGCGCGCGCACGGTTCGAGGCCTGGGACGAGGACGTCGTGCGCGTCCCGGGCGAGCTCGAGGTGCACGCCAAGGGCGGAACGTGCACGGTGAGCTCGCGACAGCTCGGCGGCGGCGTCCCGGTCGAGGGCGTCGCGCGCTCTGCGCTCGAGCGCGTGCTCGGGCTCATCGACGGCACGCGCACGCTCGCGGAGCTCCGGGTGCTCTCGGGCGCCGATCGCCCCGCGCTCGAGCAGCTCGTGCGACGCGCGCTCGGCCGCCTGTTGTTCGTCCCCGATGCGGTGGCCGCGCTCGAGGCGAAGATCTCGGGCGCGGAGCTCGTTCGCTTTCCCGGGGCGCCCTACGAGCTCGTTCGCGCCTATTGGCACAACATGGCCGCCGTGCGGCGCGCGGCGGAGACGTGGCTCGCCGATTTCGAGCACGACCCTCTGCGCTGGCTCCGCCGCCTGCACGTGCTCGCCTTGCTGGGCCCGGAGCTCGCGACCTTCTATCGTCCGGCGAGTCGCATCACCGATGGAGGTGTGCGCCCTGGCGCGCTCTACACGACGCCCTCGCGGAGGCTCGCGACACCGAGCGGCACGCTGCTCCTCGGCGGGCCACGCGTCGGCGTGGGCCTCGTGGGGGGTGCCCGCTACCAGCGGCTCGTCGCCACGCACGCCGGGGATCCGGCGAGCCTCGAGCCCGACCGCGAGCTCGTCGACGCCGACGGGCTCTCCTGGGGCAGCGTGCTCCACGGGCGGGCCGTCGACGACAAGGAGGACTCGGCTTGGTTCTGCCCGCCGCGGCCAGTGCGCGCCGAGCACTTCGAGAAGCTGTTCTCGGCCTATCGCTCGGCGCGACGCGCCGCCGAAGCCGGGGATGCGACCGCCACCGTGCGCGACCTCGCCCGCTTCCACCATCGTTTCGTGCGCTTGCACCCGTTTCGTTGTGCGAATCAGAGCTTGTCGATGAACCTCGTCAACGGCGTGCTCGCGCGCTCGCACGGTGCCGGCATTCCGCACCTCATCCTGGATCAGCTCGCCCTTCGACTCGATGCCGAGGCGTACGCGCGCGTGTTCGCGCTGGCCGTGGCCGAGCACCTCGTCACGGGCGAGCCCGTCGAGCGCTGGCGCGTGCTGTTGGCGAGGAAAGCGGCCGCCTACGCGTTCATCGAGCGCGTGCGCGCGGCCCGCACCGACGACGAAGCCGAATCCTTCGCCGCCGAGGCCCCCGAAGCCGCGCGCGCCGCGCTCGTCCTCGCATGACGAGCTCTGCCCACCGTAGGCTCAGCCTAGGAGGGGAAGGTCGAGACCGAAGCGCATTTC
>CAYYWA010000264.1:0-8045 GCA_964475255.1 uncultured Sorangium sp. | reverse complement strand
TAAACCTGAAGTATATATGAGTACGTTACCCACCACCCCCAAAACACCCCCCCCGGGGGGCCCCCCGGTGGGGGGCACCGCCCCCGGGGGCGTTGCTGAAGCCTGGCACGCCGGTGAAGAGGCTGAGGCTGAGGCCGATGCTGGGCGCTGCGAAGCCACCGCCGGCCAGCCCAAGGCCCAGACTGAGCGAACTCGCCGCGGCGTAGGCAGTCATCGATGCTGGGAGCCAGTACGCGGCGATGGCCCCGGTGTAGTCGTCCGCGGCGGCAAGTCCCGTCGGATCCGTAGAGTTGATGGGGTCGTTGAAAACGTAGGCGTAGCGATTCAGCCCTTGCGACCAGTGCGGCGCCTGCACGATGGGATCGGCGCTCATGAACTGCATCGACACGGGGTCGTAGACCCGGCCCTTCATGTCGATGAGGGCGAGATCGCGATCTTGCTGGTGTCCGGTGAATCCGGTGCGCGTTACGTCGACGTTGGCAGGAGCCGGGACGCCAAAGGGCTCGAACCGCTGTTGGAAGGCCTCGCTCGAGCTCGCGTTGGTGGTGATGAGATCCGGAGAGCCGAGGTGGTCGGCGTGGAAATACAGGGTCTGCTCACCGCTCGAGGTTCGGACGATCTCGGCGAGGAGGCGACCACCGGCGGAGATCCGGAAGCGCTCTTCGACTGCGGCGTTGTTCCCATCGACTTCGCGTTCGTAGAGGCCAGGGACGAAGAATCGCGTGCGCTGTGGAACGGAGCTGGCCGGACCGTAGTCGCGGCGGACGAGGCGAGCTTCGTCCGCCGAATAATCGAAGATGGTGACGGCCGCCGCGCCGTTCGAGATCCTCCGAGGTAGGTCGAAGGGGGTGTAATCGACGTACTGGACACCGTGGGGGACGTCGAACCCCAGCCGATAGATGACATTGCCGTTGGCATCGTGCTGGTAGGTGTTGTTGCCCACGGTTTCCACGAGATGAGGTCGATCGGGAAGGTAGCTGAGCGCGATGGAACCCTTGGCGATGGGGTTGCCGAGGTGGTCGTAAGTGTACTGGGTCGCCTCGCTCGTGCCACCAGTAGACTCGGTGACGGACTTCAGGCGGTTGAGGAGATCGTAGTCGTACTGCGTGGTCGTATCTGGACGGATGATCTCCTTGACGAGCCCGGTCTGGTAGCGGGTGTAAACGAGGCTCTGGAGGACGTCCGAGCCGCGTTGGGTTTGGATGGACGCGAGCCAGTGACGCTCGGGCACGTAGCCGTAGGTCGTGATCGCTCCGTTGCCGAAGGTTTCCTTCTGGATGAGGTGCCCCTGATAGGCTTCGTCGAGCTGCCACACCGGACGCGCGGTGCCTGAGCCGACCTCCTGGACGCTGGTGAGGATACCCGCAGCATCGTACTGGTAGCTCGCGACGACCGGGGCGCTGCTGCCGAGATTCGGGTAGTGGACGCGCTGCACACGCCCGAGGCCGTCGTACTCGAGCTCGACCGGGTAGCTCGCGCCGTCGATGACGTGGTCGAGGCGTTGGAGCAAACCTCGGTTGGCGCCCGGCGTCACCGGCTCGTACTCGTAGCGGACCCGCTGCCCCGCGGGATACTCCGCGGTGCCGGGCGTGATCGATTCGGTGAGACGCCCGATGGCATTCGGGCCCTGGTCGTAGATCCACTGGGTGACCCCGCTGGGATCGGTGACGCTCACGAGACGCCCGAGCGTGTCGTAGGCGTAGGTGCGAAGCTGCTGCTTCGCATCGAGGCTCGTGGTGAGCTCGTCGTACCCGTTGTACGTGCTGGCCGTGATGCCCGTATCGATGTCGAGGATACGGGTGGGCCTGCCGTAGTCGTCGTAAGTACGTTCGAAGGTCGGGGTCTGCCAGTCCTCGACCGTCGCCCGATTCTGATAGGCGAGGTACGGCAGGTTGAAGGGACCGTAACTGTAGTCGCTGAAGCGTGCGGCCGTTGCGACGTGCTCGCCATCGATGTTGCGAATGACGAGGCCAAGGTGGTCGGTCACGATCACGTTCTCGCGCCCCTCCTCGTCGATCGTGCGCTGGATCTCCACCGGACACCCCGTGATGGCCCAGGGGTGTTCGGCAACGGGCACGCACTCGAGTTCCCGAAGCCAGTGGCGATAGTTCTGACCCAGCATCGCGATGCTGGCGTGCTCGCGTTTCACACTGGTTCCGTCAGCGTGACGAACCTCGGTGAGGCGACCGAGACCGTCGTAGCGATATCGCTCCACGTGGACGTCGGAGGCGTCGACCGGGCGCGGGAGTGTCACACCAACGAGACGACCGGCGAAGTCGTAGACCTGCTCTTGGAGAATGGTCGTGCCGCCGAATCCCTGGGTGTGAATACGCACGGGCAAGCCGCGAAAGTCGAGCTCGGTGCGCGTGCTGCCAGCCGGGGTCCCGTCGATTCCCTGCCGTTCACTCGTGACCCAGAGCCGCGGGTAGATCGGTCCTGCCGGCGTTGACACCATGCTCGAGACCGCCGGGGAATAGGCGATAGCCGTGATGCCGGTTGGGTCGCGAGTTTCGACGCGCCGACCGAACCCGTCGTAGCCGTACTGCACGACGCGAGCGTTGGAATCGATGATGGTCAGCGGAGCCCCGAAGTACGGGTCGAAACGTACCTGAGTGAGGTGCCCGGCCGGGTTCATGATCATCCACGGAAAGATCTGATCCGGGTCGTACTGGATAGTCGTCGTCCGGGCAGCCTCCCCCGTGAGAGCCTCCTCGATGATCTGCTCGGGATTGCCGAACGCATTGCGCACGAAAGTGGTTCGGTGCCACGCAGCAGCGTCGTTCGGTGTCTCGCCTACCGGGTCACGCGTGTCCCGAGTGACGGAGACGAGGAGACCTCGAGTGTCGTACTTGAAAACGTACTCTCGGGTTGCGTGGAGACCGTTACGATTGCTTCGAGTGCTCGTCGTCCTGGGATTGGCAATGAGCCAGTTGTCCGACGTGTCCGGCTCGAAGGTCGTCGTCGTCGTACTACTCTCGATGATCTTGCCTACCGCGTCGCGGCACGCACGCGTGTGGCTCGTGGTGCTACCGAGACCGTCCATCGCGAAGGTCTCGTTGCAGCGGCTGATCAGGTTTCCATCGACGGTGTCTTCCTCGCCAGGGGGGCTGCCGGGCGTAGTCTCTCGGTCGAAAAGCTCGATCGTCCGAGCCTCGACGTATGGGAACGGCAGGCCATCGTGGGAAACACCGGTCTTCCAAACGTTCGTCGTCTTCGTCCGGCGAAGAAAAATCCCGGAGCTCTGGGGAGGACTGATCGACACCGCCTCGTGATCGATCAGGGCGTCGACGATCGTGGTCCCCGGCATGCCAGCAAGCGGGTACACGTACGGAGGATTGAGGTCGTCTGCAATTTCTCCGTTCAATCTGGTCCGAACGATCGGTGCCGTGTCGATGATGAGCGTTCGCGTGTGCTCCTCCGAGACGGGAGCATGGTTGTGCAGTTCTTGATTGCCTGTTTCGACCACGATCCGACGATCGAATCCGATGAACCCGTGACCGGAAACGTTCATCCGGGCGTTGACGTACCGATACTTGTATGACTTGACCTTGTGCAGGATGCCCTGGTGAAGAACGTGCTCCTCGTGAGAGCTGACGAGCCCATGGAACGTCGGTAGGCAGTTCTCGGGCCACGTTCCGTCACAAGAGGGAAGCGACGGATCGCTCGTCCTGCGCTCGTAGGTATCCGGGTCGTCGTACCGAATGGTGATCACGTTACCGATACCGTCCACCACGCGGCTCAACTGGTAATTCTTGGCTCCAGAACCATAGAAGATGCCACCCCGGGAGGCGAACAGATCGGTATTCCCGTCGTTATCGATGTCTGCCGCTTTGAGGAAGTTAGTGGGGTGACCGTCGCCGAGAAGAAGATCCATGAGCTGCGCGTCCGGCGCCGTGTCGGGCTCTTCGAAATTGCGAGGAGTAAAGAACAACCCTACCTGCTTCATTCCCCAGACGTCGGGGCCCGACCAGTCCTCCAGGAGGTCCGTGAGCCCGTCGCCGTTGTAATCCAGAATGGCCGTATGCCGATACGAGACGGGATGCTCCAGAACGTCCAAGGCGGGTCGCGGGTGCATCAACAGGTTTGCGCGGAACCTCCCGTTGCCCTGGTTGGCCCACACGGCAGCGCGCTCGGACCCGGCGTTCGGATCCCGTATCCCCCAAACGTCCATGAGACCGTCTCCATTGTAGTCACCGATAATCAGGCCATTCCCGGTTTCCGTGTCCCACAGGTCGTCGAAACCGATAGGCTCGACGAACAACTCAGGTCCGTCATCGTTGACGGTGTACCGAAGCACTTTCCAACCGTCCGCAGCTCGGAATACCAGCTCCGGCGTTCCGTCTCCGTCGATATCGAACGGCAGCGTCGTCGGGCGCTCTCGGCCGCAGACGCCATTTTGAGCGTAGTCGAAGTCCGGCGGCAAGGGCTCGGGGAAGTCCAGATTGATGGGATCACCGAAGTTCAGACTGCCAGGGCCGAGCCGCAACCGCAGTTGCAGCGTTTTGGACGTCGCGCAACTCACGATGTCTTGAAGACCATCGCCGTTGACGTCATAGAGGATTGGCGCCGGCAGCGCTGCTTGCCGCCCGTACGGAATGCCGAAGATCTGTTCGACCGAGAGCTCGCGATCGAAGTTCCCGTCGCCAATCGAGTACGAGGGCACGATGGACCAGGCCGTTTCGGCGTGGTTCTGGTAGAAGTAGCGCGACTCGCAGATACCGATCAGGTCGTCCTTGCCATCGCGATCATAGTCCATCACGGTCATCGGATGGCCTGGAGAGCAGGGCATGTCCCCAACGTCGCGAACGACCTCGGGAGGCAGATCCCGATTTCCCGTTCCAATGAACATATTCTCCGTGTAAGTGACGATCGGCCTCTGGGAGCGGCGACCGAAGAACTCGAACTTCCATATGGTGAACGCCATACTGGCAAGGAAGCCCGGACCGGGGGCGACGAAGGATAGGGCCGTCGTCGCAATGTCCCCGATGAGCATCGCCGTGGCGAGCTCCGGATTGGCAGCTCTGCCTGGACTCGACGCGAGTGTCTCTAGGAAGTCCGGATGACCGTCCCCATTGATGTCGAGCTGAATTGCTCCCGACAGTCCGTAGGGAAAGTTGCGAAGCTCGAAACCAGACTCTTCGATGTACTCGAAGCGGGTTGGCAGCTTGCAGCGCGCATCCGAGTCGCATTCCGTAATCCAGGCGATTTGACTCAGACTGGTGTCGTCGCGGTAGCCGATGCGATAGCTGCGCACGGGGCGGTCGTGGACGAAGGTCGTGATTCGCGTGAGTCGATTCGAAATGTGCCAGGGAAGCCCCCCTTGGAGGTAGCGGATGTGGTTGTCACTACGGGGCTCGTACGTGAAGCGAACGCTCCGGTTGCCCGGGTTGCTACCATGACCCGTGTACTCGATACGCTCTGGGCGGGCGGACACGACCTCGATGCCGCTCCGGTGTTCCGACTGGTTGCCGTAGCGGATTTCCATCGTGTTCCCAGAGCGATCTTCGACCCGACTGAGCAGCCAGGAATAGCGGACGCGATTGCGCCCAATCAGGAGCGCGTCGGCTCTGCCGCCGAAGGTCAGGATGCGCCCTTCCTTGGTCCGCACCTTGAAGACGTCAGGGCCCTGATCGAGCGGGTCGCTTGCCGGATTGTCGGACGGCGGATTGTCCGTTGGCAGTAGCCGTGAGTCGTCGCTCTCGCGATACGAGGTGATGTGCGCGAACGTGTCGATCAGCGTCCGGTATTTTGCGCCGTGCCCACCGTACGTGCCGGAAACTGCCGTGAGGCGCTTGCCATCGATGCAGAATCGATCGGTCCTCTCCCCCTTCACGGGCGCTGCATAGCCATCAATGGCGTAGATGCGCGGGCAGCGCGTGATCTTAGGCAGTCCGTCGAGCGTCCAGCCGACGCCCGCGTCGCCGTTCGTCCGAGTGCCGAAGTACTTGAGACTCAAGGCGGGCTCGATGCCGGCACGGCCTGGGGGGACGACGATGGGTATCGTGTACTCTGGCGAACCGGCGTCCGTGACGCGGAACTTGCCAGGCACGGCGCCGACCGGAGCCGCGGGCGCTCGCGGGAGGTCCACGATCTCCTCGTCGCCTCCAGCCCCATCGGGAACCGTCACGGGTGGAACGGTTGGTGGCGGCACGCACTGACCGGCAGCCGACTGGCAGATGTCGCCTGCGCTGCATTCACCGCAGCTCTCGCCGCACTTCGGGTCGGGGCCGCACTGCCTCGCCTCGCAGTCGGGAGTGCATGCCGGACACTCCGGACCGCACGGGGCATCCGGCGTCCCGCAGAGCGGTGGCTTCACCACCGTCGTGGCGCACTCGGCCGGACGACACGACCGCGTGCCGTCGGGGTTGGCGAGACAGCGGGCGCCAGACGGACAGACGACGTCGTTGTCGCACGGATCGCCCTGCTCGCAGACGTTGGGACACACCCCTCCGCAACCGTTCTCGGGATTCTCACACGTCGCTTCGGAGCAGTCCGGCGTGCACGGCGGGGGCACGCAATCACAGCTCGGACCGCAGAGGCTGTCGGGGTTGCCGCACTCGCCGGGCTGGACGCCCCACTGGCACACGAGCGGCCAGCAAACGCTCGTTTCCGGAGCGCCGTTGAAACAAGCGCCGTTGTTCGGCGTGCACACCAACCCCGGGGCACACGCATCGGGCACCGTCGGATCGCACGGCGTCCCACGCGTGCCGGGACCGTCACCATCTGTGCACGTCCCCTCCTTGCACTCGAGATCTCCGGCACAATCGCCGTTGCTGCTGCACGGCTCGCCGACGTCGCAGGAACGGCTTCCCGTGACGCCGGGGCAGAGACCGGTGCAGCGTGGGGCGCCGGCGCAAAAGTCCGTGGGCTCGAACGGCGTGTGCGTGACGATGGTGTTCGGGCGAACCAGGATCGACTTGGCGTAGATGCTGGTCTGGTGCCCGGCAGCTACCGTTGCGAGCTGGACGTTGCCGTGGGGCGCCACGAGAATCGCGTTGAAGTGTCGCTCGATCGGCTGATCCCCCGATCCGAGCACGCCGATGAGCACGTTGGACGTTGCGCTCGTCTTCTGAATCGCGCCGCGGAAGATGAAATCTTCGCGCACGTAGATCTCGTACTGGCCGCTGGCGTTGTCGACTTGGAGCACCGAGCCCGGCTCCATCACCAGGGGTCCGTCGAGCGTGTAGACACCGGGCCGGTTCAGGACGACGCGCGCGTTCGTTTCGAGCGTGAGGCCCGGCATGCCTCCCGGATCGAGCGCCAGGTTGCCGTTCTGCGGAACGATGATGGACGGCACGGCGAAGGTCGGGAAGGGCACGGTCCAGGAGAAGCGTCGAATCGGCTCCAGACTGACGTACTGCTGGACGCTGCCGTCGATGATGCTCGACTGTTGGGGCGATGGGATGAGGGCGGATGCGGTCCGGACGTTACCGTGGATGTGGCTGCCGCGGATGAAGATGTTGGGCGTCGAGTAGACGTTGCTGACGTGGGTGTTGACGCCAAGATCAGTCGCGATGGTGGTCTGGGCACTCGTTACGGTGGCGAAGGAACCGGACGGCTCCACGACGCGGGTGCCGTCGTTGATCACGAGCCCGCCGCCGTTTCCGTAGCTTCCGAGAGCGACGGCTTCGGGCTCGAGGTTCATCGGCAAGTCGATGAACAGCTCTTCGACGGTCGTTCCCGTGCCCGCGCCTGCGCCGCTGCTGCCGCCGGTGCCGCCCGTCTCGCCGCCCGGCGTGCCTCCGCTGTCCGCGGCACCCCCAGTTTCGGGTGCGCCACCCGTGCCGCCGGAGCCTGCGGTGCCCCCTTGGTCGTCACCGCCGGTGTCGTCCGAACCCGCGGCACCTCCCTCTGCTGCTCCTCCGTCACCTGCGCCTCCGCTCGGGGCGCCGCCTGCGGCGTCTCCTCCGATGCCCGCGCCCCCCATCCCGGTGCCACCGGTATCCGAGCCGCCGGTGCCCCCCGGGCCCCCTGTGCCGCCCGGGCCCCCGGTGCCACCGCCGTCGTCCACGGTCAGGGTCAGGGCAGCACCGAGGAATGGCCCC
>CAYYWA010000263.1:0-8073 GCA_964475255.1 uncultured Sorangium sp. | reverse complement strand
CGCCCCGCGGGTTTCCATCCTCCATTCCGCCGGCCCCCCATTCATGTCGAGTCCGCCGACCCCGCCCCCGCCAACGCACGGCGGTCGCGCTCCGTAGATTGCCGCCGTCGGGCTCGTGGTGCTCGCGGTGGGGGGCTTTCTCGTCTTGAGATCGGGAGAACCGGAACAGCCTCCGTCGCCGGCCCCCGTTCAGCCGACCACGACGCCGGCCCCGGGCTTCGACGAGCCGCCGCCGCCGCCACCGCCGCCGCCGCCACCGACCGCGGCGGAACCGGAGGCGACACCGGAGCCCAAGCAGCCCGAAAAACGGGCTGCCGCGGGTGGGTGCATCGGGGAGTGCACGGGGCAGGCGCCGGCAGGGTTTCAAGGACAGCTCGCCGCCAAGGGCGCTCTCGCACGGGGATGCTACGAGCGGGCCCTCCGGCAGAACCCGACGCTGCAGGGCCGCATGAAGGTCGCCGTCCGCGTCGGACCGGACGGGAACGTGTGCCGCGCCAACGTCACCTCCAACGAGCTCGGAGACCCCGGGGTCGCCCAGTGCGTTGCCCAGATCTTCCGCAGCGCCGCCTTCAGCGCTCCGAGGGGCGGCTGCATCGACGCGGAAGTCCCGCTCAAATTCGCACCCAAGAATTGAACCGTCGAATCGCTCGACTCGAGCGCGAACGGCGTCGTGGTCTCCGTCCACCGAGCGGCGGCGAGACGGCGTTGGATTCGCCGCGGCGCGGGCGCGAAGGCCCGAACGATAGGAGAGCATCGTGAGTTTCGGCGTCCTGCTCACGGTCGCCTACGATGGGCGCCCCTTCGCGGGGTTCGCGCTCCAGCCGCATGCCCGCACGATCGCCGGCGAGCTGCTCGGCGCGGTGCAGGCGATGGACCCGCGTGTTCGAGAGCTCCGCGGGACGAGCCGCACCGACGCGGGCGTCCACGCGCGCGGCCAGCGCGTCGCCTTCGACTCGGAGCGAGACATTCCGAGCCGTGGATGGGTCCTCGGGCTCGCCGCTCACTTGCCCGGAGAGATCGCGGTCGTCGGCGCAGCGCGGGTCGAGCCCGGCTTCGAGCCGAGGCGGCATGTCCGCTCGAAGACGTATCGGTACTCGGTGCTCGAGAGTCCCGTGCGGGATCCGTTCCTCGAAGGCCGCGTGTGGCGCGTGCCCGAGAGGTTGAACCAGATCGCGATGAGCGAGGCGGCGGCCTGCCTCGTGGGTGAGCACGACTTCGGCGGTTTTCGTGCTGCGGGAGACATGCGGACGGAGACGGTGCGTCGGCTTTTTCGCGTCGAGGTGCGTAGAGCGCGTAGCGACGAGCGCGTTTGGGAGATCGTGGTCGAAGGCGATCGGTTTCTGTACAAGATGGTGCGAATCATCGTAGGAAGCCTCGTCGACGTCGGGCGCGGCCGTCTCGCCGCGAACTCGCTTGCGCGCGCGCTCGAGAGCCGTCGCCGCGCCGATCTCGGCGTGACCGCGCCGCCTGACGGACTGTGCCTCGACGTCATCGATCTCGATGTCCCCACAATCGATGCTTGGCCAGGTTGACGGAGTCGGCTTGTCGCCGTAGCGTCGCGAACACCGAATCGGTCAGTACGTGTCGCGGAGACGCCGCGTCCGATTCGCCTCAGGAGCTTCACCCATGGGTTTGACTCAGCGTCTCGTGGACAAAGGCAAGGCGAGGCTCATGCGCCCCTCGATCCTGCGGTGGGTTACCGACGATCGAGTCATGCGGGCGACGGAAGGCTTGATGGACGCACGCCTGCGCGTGAAGGCGGCGTGGCGGCTCCTCCTGAACGGCCACGAGCTCCCGCCGGTCGACCCCGCGCTCGACGATCGCATCGGAGAGACGCACGGCAACGGGAAGAACGGCCATGGCGAAAACGGTCACAAGAACGGTCACGCGACGAACGGGACGCACGTCCACGCGCGCGGCGTGAACGGCGACGCCGCGAGCCACGTGAACGGCACGAACGGCAGCGCCGCCACGAACGGCACCAACGGCGACGGCGCGGCGCACCGGATCGTCCGCGGCTCCGAGGACATGGACGAGTCGCTGCGCGAGCGCTCGAGCCTCGCCGGCATCGGCGGCAAGGACATCCTCGAGAAGTGCCAGAAGTTCATGGCGGCGGACAACGCGCGCAAGCGCGGGATCTACCCGTTCTTCAGGCCGCTCGATTTGAACGACGGCCCGGAGGCGGTGATCAACGGCCGCCGCGTCGTGATGTTCGGGTCCAACAACTACCTCGGGCTCACGACCCATCCGACCGTGCGCAGCGCCGCCAAGGCCGCGATCGATCGCTTCGGGACGAGCATGACCGGATCGCGCCTCGTGAACGGCTCGATGAAGCTGCACGAGGAGTTCGAGGAGAAGCTCGCGCACTTCTTCCAGAAGGAGAGCGCGCTGGTCTTCACCACCGGCTACCAGGTCAACGTCGCGGTGCTCTCGGCGCTGCTCAGCAACAAGCAGAGCGTCGCCGTGATCGATCGCAACGTCCACGCGTCGCTCTACGACGGCGCGCGGCTCGGACAAGCCGCGGGCGCGCAGCTGGTCCGCTACCGTCACAACGACCCCGAGTCGCTCGACAAGGTCCTCGAGAAGCTCGATCAAGGGCAGGGCGCGCTCGTGATCACCGACGGCGTGTTCAGCGCGGAAGGGGAGATCGCGCGCCTCGACGAGATCGTGGCCGTCGTCAAGAAGCACGACGCACGGCTCTTCGTGGACGACGCGCCCGCGCTCGGGGTGATCGGCCCCGGCGGGCGCGGCACCGCGCACCACTTCGGCGTGGCCGAGCAGGTCGACCTCATCGGCGGCACGTTCTCGAAGTCGCTCGCCAGCATCGGTGGCTGGCTCGTCGGCGAGCGCAAGGTGCTCGACTACATCCGGCACTTCGCGCCGAGCTTCATGTTCGCGGCTGCCGCGGCCCCGCCCTGCGTCGCCGCCGCGATGGCGGCGTTCGAGGTGATGCAGGAAGAACCGTGGCGCATCGAGAAGCTCCACGAGAACTTCACGTACATGCGCGACGAGCTCCGCAAGATGGGCTTCGAGCTCGGGCACACGCAGACGGCCGTGATCCCCATCTACATCCGGCAGGACCTGCGCACGATCATGATGTGGCGCGACCTGCTCGAGGAGCACGGCATCTACACGAATCCCTTCATCTCGCCGGGCGTTCCTCCGAAGTCCGCCATGCTCCGCACGAGCTACATGGCGACGCACGAGCGCGAGCACCTCGATCGCGGGCTCGAGGCGTTCCGGACCGTGGGCAAGAAGTACGGCGTGATCCCGTGACAGACGGCGTCGCTTCCGTTCTTTCGCGTCCCGCGCGAGCGCCGGTCGTCGGCGTCGAGGTCCGAAGGACCCCGATCGGCGGCCGCCTCGACGACTTCCTCAACGTCGTCGACCGCATCTACCGCGGCGATCCGAACTACATCCGTCCGCTCGACCTCGATCTCAAACGACGGTTGAGCCGGAGCAATCCGTTCTTCGATCACGCGGACGGCATCGTGTTCACGGCGCACCGCAATGGGGTGTGCGTGGGGCGTTGCACCGCGCAGATCGATCGCGTCCACCTCTCCCGCTACGACGACAGGACCGGGTTCTTCGGGTTCTTCGACACCGTCGAAGACGAGGACGTCGCGCGTGCCCTGCTCGACGCGGCCTCCGAATGGGTCGGGAGCCGCGGGATGAAGCGCATCCGCGGGCCGCTCTCGCTCAACATGTACGACGAGAGCGGCTGCCTCGTCGAAGGCTTCGACACGCCGCCGATGATCATGACGCCCCATCATCGGCCCTACCAGGGCGGGCTCATCGAGCGCGCCGGGTTCGACAAGGTGAAGGACCTGTATGCCTGGCGGTACACGGTCGGCGAGGTTCCGAGCCGCGCGCGCAAAGCGCACGACGAAATCGCGGCGCTCCCGGAGGTGCGGGCGCGCCACGTGAACATGAAGCGCTTCGACGAGGACGTGCGCACGATCCTCGACGTGTTCGACGACGCCTGGTCGGACAACTGGGGCCACGTCACGCCTTCCGAGCGCGAAGCCGCCCGCATGGCGGACGAGCTCCGCCTCGTGGTGATCCCCGAGCTCACGTACATCGCCGAGATCGACGGGGAGCCCGCGGCCATCGCGCTCGCGCTGCCGAACGTGAACGAGCTCATCCGCGACTTCGAGGGCAAGCTCTTGCCCTGGGGACTCCCGAAGCTCCTCTATCGCCTCAAGGTGCGCGGCCCGAAGACGGCGCGCTTGATGATGCTCGGCATCCGCAAGAAGTACCGGAACGTGCGCAAGTACGCCGGGCTCAGCACGTACCTCTACGTGAAGATGAACGAGGCGGGGCGGCGTACCGGCGTGAGCTGGGGCGAGCTCTCGTGGACGCTCGAGGACAACGGTCCGGTCAACGTCGCGATCAAGTTCATGGGCGGCAAGGTCTACAAGCGCTTCCGCCTGTACGAGCGAGAGGTCTGACGAGACCGCGCGACGCCGCGATCGGCCCGCTCGGCGCTCGGTCCTGTGAACGCGCAGCCCCCGAGCCGTTCCCCGACGGGGGATGGCCGCGCGCCCCGCGCGCAGCGAATTCGGAGTGCATTTTCGAGCCGAGGCGTTAGGCTCAGCGGCCGATGGCACCACTGTATACGAAGACCCTAGTCGTGGACGGGGTGACGCCGGTCGGCGTCTATCGCGTGTTGCGCGAGCAGGCGGAGCGCGGTTCGTTCCTGCTCGAGAGCGTGGTGCCGGGTGAGCGTTGGGGACGCTACTCCATCCTCGGCTATCGGCCGCGCGCAGAAGTGATCCTGCGCCCGGAGCGCGGGCGAGATCCGTTCGCGCGCCTCGCCGAGCTCGCTCCGGGCGGCGAGGCACCGAGCGAGGACGTCGCGGCGCGCTTTGCGCGCGCCCACGTGGGCCTCATCGCCTACGACATCGTGCACTACGCGACGAAGGTCGATCCCTGGCCGGAGCTCGAGCGGGAGCAGCGCCCGATCGCGCGGCTCGTCTCGGATGCGACGGTGATCGTGTTCGACAACGTGACCCACACGGCGACGATCGCCGCTCACGATCCCGCGGATCTCGAGCGCGCGGAGCACGACATCCTGCGCTCCGCGGCGCTCCCCGCGTTCTCGCCGCCCGATCCGCGCGCGCTGCCGGCCGAGGTGGACGTGAACGTGAGCGACGCCGAGTACGGCCGAATCGTCGAGCGAGCGAAGGAGTTCATCCGCGCCGGCGATGCGTTCCAGATCGTCCCCGCGCGGACGTTCTCGACGCCCGCAGGCGCTGCCGATCCGTTCGACGTCTATCGCGCGCTTCGAGTGCTCTCGCCCGCGCCGTACATGTACTTGTTCGAGCTCCCTGCGAGCGAGGGCGTGCCGCGGATCGCGATCGCGGGCGCCAGCCCGGAGACGCTGGTGCGCGTGCAGGACAACCGCATCGTGCTCCGGCCCATTGCCGGCACTCGGCCGCGGGGTGCGTCGCCCGAGCAGGACGCCGAGCTCGCGGAGGAGATGCTCGCGGACCCGAAGGAGCGCGCCGAGCACGTCATGCTCATCGACCTCGCCCGGAACGACGTCGGGCGTGTCGCGAAGACCGGCACGGTGCGCATCCCGGAGCGCATGATCGTGGAGCGGTACAGCCACGTGATGCACATCGTGAGCGAGGTGGAGGGGGAGCTCGAGCCGTCGCTCGGACCTTGGGACGTGATTCGCGCCACGTTTCCGGCGGGCACGCTCACCGGCGCCCCGAAGGTCCGCGCGATGCAAATCATCCGCGAGCTCGAGCGGCGGCCCCGGGGCGTGTACGGCGGAGCCCTCGGCTACGTGACCCGCGGTACGGACCTCGATCTCGCGATCGGCATTCGAACGGTGGTGATGGAAGGCGACCGCTTCGAGGTGACGGCCGGCGCCGGGATCGTCGCCGACAGCGTGCCCGAGCTCGAGGCTCAGGAGACGCGAAACAAGGCGCGCGCGGCCCTCGCGAGCATCGCCGCCGCGCACCGGCGTACGGGCTGACGAGTGCCGGAGTGGCTGGTTCGCTGGTTGCCGGACTGGGCGAGCGCGCTCCTCGAGCCCCTGCTCGAACCGAAGGTGCTCACGGGGCTCGCGCTGTTCAGCGTCGTGACCTTCTTCGCCAGCGTGATCGGCGTTCCGTACTTTTTCACGCGCTTGCCTGCGGACTATTTCACCCACCGTGAGCGCGCCGCGCTCGGCATCGAGGAGCCTCGCCTTCCACCCTGGCGGATCCTGCTCCGAGTGCTGAAAAACGTACTGGGCGTGATCCTCGTCTGCCTGGGGGTCCTGTTTCTGGTCTTGCCCGGCCAGGGAGTGCTCACCATCCTGGTGGGCGTGTTCTTCCTAGACTTCCCGGGCAAACGCCGCTTCGAGCGCTGGCTCATCGCCCGCCCGCCCGTGTTCCGCGCGATCAATGCGCTTCGGCACCGCGCGGGACGACCGAGCCTCGAGCGGCGCGGATCGTGGCCAGTCCCCGGAGCACACGAAGATCACGAGGATCGGACGGCATGATCACCGGAACGTGCATCGACGAGAACGCGTTCGGGCTCCTGTTCGCCTATCACGACATCGAGGACGAAGAGTACGGGCTCGAGCGCGAGGACTTCGTGAGTCGCTTCACGGCCTTTCGCGAAGCGATGCTGGAGCACCTACGAGCCTCCCCGCTCGGGGAAGCGGTCGTGTGCATCGATCTCGGACATGCTCTCTACTTCGAGGTCGCCGACGGGGATCACTCGACGGATTTGCTCGCGTGGCTGCGAGCGGCCTCGGCCCATCTCAAG
Source organism: uncultured Sorangium sp. (assembly GCA_964475255.1). Classification (GTDB taxonomy): domain Bacteria; phylum Myxococcota_A; class Polyangia; order Polyangiales; family Polyangiaceae; genus PMG-095. Next base: position 1,308 of record CAYYWA010000263.1, on the reverse strand, counting down.
GCTCGGGACTTCGCGGTGACCGCGGTGCTCACGCACGGAGGGCGCTGGGTCGACGAGTCCGCGCGGGACCTGCCCGCGGTGGTCGAGCCGTTGCCGGGGCTCGCGCTCGTCCGCGCGACGCGACCGAGCGAGCCGCTCCGGCGCGCGCTCTACGCGGAGGCCGCGTGTCACGGCAGGGAGGGAGACGACGGGTGGGGCGCCGGCTGCTACGTCGACGAGGAGGCGGTCCTCGCCCTGAAGCGCGCGTTCAAGAATTCTCCGACTCCCCTGAACGTCGCCGGCGCCACGTTTTTCCGTATCGGAAGCTAGTTGGCCCGCGTGCCCCGGTCGGCCGGGGAGTCAGTCTGCTCGCGGCGCGCGGAAAACCTTGGCGGATGCGGTAGTGTGGAGCTCTTCGATGTCCGAGCGCGGTTCTCTTCCTCCCGCCCTACCGCTGGTCGCCTACGCCGAGAGCCTCTGCTCCGGCGCTCGGGTGCTCGTGGTCGGAAATGCGCGATCGGGTCTTCCGAGCCGATTGCTCGAGCGGGGCGCCCGCGCCGTCCACGTCTGTGATGCGGATCCGGCTCGGCGCGCGGCGGTGGCGGCGCAGACGACCGACCGAGCGCTCTCGTTCGGCTCGCTGGAGGAAGCGTCCGCCGCGCTTCGCGAAGCGTCCTTCGACTTCGCGCTCGTCGAGAACCTCGCGAACGAGGTCGAGCCGCGTGCGACCGTCCGTGTCGTTGCGCGGCTCCTCACGCCGCGCGGTGTGTTGCTCGCCGCGGCGCCGAATCCCGAAGCGCCGCGACCGCTGTTGCCGCTCGAGGACGGGCGTCGAGGGCTCGATTACTACGCGCTCTACGATCGCGTCTCGACCGAGTTCCCCCACGTGCGCATGCTGGGCCAGGTTCCGTTCGTCGCGTACGCGGTCGTCGACTTCGCCGCGGAAGGGGAGCCCATCCCGGCCTTCGATCCGTCGCTCGTTTCACCGCACGACGAAGAGCCCGACTATTTCGTCGCCCTCGCCGCGCGCGAGCCGCGTGCGCTCGACGAATACGCGGTGATTCAGCTCTCCGCGCGCGTCGCGCTCGAGCCGCGGTTGCCCGCGAGCGGTGTGGAGCAGCGGCCCGCGCCGGAGCCGACGGAGGCGCCCGCTCGCCTCGACGAGCGCGCCCTGGCAGAGGTCCGCGAGCGGGAGGCGCGCGCGGAGCGCTTGGAGAAGGAGGCGCGAGAACGCGCGGCGCGCGCGGAGCAAATGGAGAAGGCGGCCCGCGAGCTCGAGGCGCGCGCCCAGGCCGAACGGAACCGCCTCGAGGCGTGGATCACCGAGCT
>CAYYWA010000262.1:0-8161 GCA_964475255.1 uncultured Sorangium sp. | reverse complement strand
GTGGAGCTCGAGCCGGACGCTCCGGAGCGGATGCGTCGCGAGTGGGAAGCACTGGGTGATAGCGAAGCCACGGCGCGGCTCCGTGTCTTGCGGCGCGAGGAGAGCCGAGCTGCGCTCGAGCGGGTTTTCTCCGACTGGGCGGTGGAGCCCCGGAGCCTGACCTCTCCCGCGGCACCCGTGCCGTCAACCCGTTCCCGGCGCGAGCTCGTCCCACGGCGTGTGGTCGAGCGTGTACGAAGCGATGGGTTGGTCGCCCCGCGCTCCATGGGCCGAGGCGCGCAGAGTCACCCGCGTTCGCGGCAACGAGCGGATCTCCGCCGCCGAATAGGCGTAGAGGAGCTCGCCAGGCGCGCGCCGCACCGGGATGTCCGTGACCACGACCTCTCGACGTTCGCCCGTGCGCACGTCGACGAGCTCGGCGCGCAGATCGATGCCCTCGGCCCCCTCGAGCTCTGGCAGCTCGAAGCGGAGGACGATCAGGTGATCGTCGGGGCCGGCCGTGCACGCCACCGTCTCACCGGGCGCGAGCCGATAGGCGCGCACGACGAGCCCACCGGCTTCCGCCTCGCGGAGCCACTCGGGGCTGACCGCCGCCTGCACGCGGCCCTCGCGGACCAGGGTTTCGACCGCCGTCGCGAGCCGCTGCACCGCCTCGAGGCGACGGGTGCACTCGGCGCACGCAAAGAAGTGCTCTTCCACGCGCTCGGCCTCTTCTGGCGCGAGCTCGCCGAGCGCGTGGGCCGCGAGCGCCTCGGACGTCAGCGGAGTCGTGCACGCCCCGTTCATGCTCCCTCCTCGGCGGGCTCCACGCAGTCGCGCAGACGCTGGAGCGCCCTGTGCCGAATCACGCGTACGGTACCGTCCTTGAGCGCGAGCGACCGAGCGATCGCGGGCGCGTCGTCGTCCTGAAAGAATGTGGCGACGAGCACCGCCCGCTCGCGCTCGCCGAGCGCCTCGAGGCAGCGCGCGAGCCGATCGCGATCGATGGGCTCGGGGGTGTCCACCGCGGGCAGATGGAGCTCCATCGGAGCTCCAGTCTCGAAGCGCGATGCCGAGCGGCGCGTCTCGATGACGAGCATTCGGGCCGCCCCGAGGACGAACGAGGCGATCCGCTCGGGCTCGCGGACCTCGCGACCGCGAAGCTTCTCGACGGTGAGCAGCAGCACGCGCTGCACGAGGTCCGCCGCGGCGTGCTCGTCGTTCAGGCGGCGCATCCCGAAGAGGCGCACGCGCGGCGCGAAGCGGCGGCAGAGCTCCGCCTCCTCCGCGCGCGCGGCTCCCGGCGCGCTCTCGAGAATTCGCCGAGCCAGGTCGGCGTCCCGCAGCTCCGACGGCTCGGGGATCTTCGACATCGACGAAGCGACGATAGGCCGCCGTCGGCCGACACCACAAGTCCCGAGCCGTACGGAGAGGGGCACGGCCGTCAGCTCGCCTTCAACATCTGCTCGAGCGCCGCTTGATCGGGCGGCTCCGCGGGCGTCGCGGTGCGCGCCGAGAGCAGAAACTCCGCCAGCGTGTCGAGCATTCCCGGAGCCGGCGGCAAGTGGCTGCTCAGAAGCACGTCGGGGCTCAGCGCCGAGTACGTCGCGAGCGACGCCCGGAGCGCCCCTTCGTCGAGCCCCCGGATCCACGGCGCATCCACCAGACTCCACGCGACGAGGCCCTCGCGGAGATCCGACGGCGCGATCGCCCGAGCGGAGTCGGCGGGGGCGCGCAAGAGCGCGCCGAACGAGTCCGCGCTGAACAGCACGCGGCTCTTCGAGTCGAAGAGCCCCGTCGTCTCCGGCGCGTCGTAGACCGGCGGCCGCACCGCGACGAGCGTGCGATCTCCGACGTTCAGCGTTTGGCCGGGGTTGATCAAGAACACCCGCTCGGGAGGCAGCGGACGCACCAGCCCGAGCTTGCCCATGCCGAGGAAGCTGGTTACCACGCGTGCGCGCGGCGCGAGCGCCAGCAAGCGGTCGAGCGCGCCCGTGTGGTCCGCGTCCGTGTGGGTGAGCCAGATCCAGCGCAGCTCCGCGGGATCGAGCGTCGCGCAGATCTGCTCGAGGTACGCGTCACCGAGCGCGATCACCCCGGTGTCCACGAGCACCGGCTCGCGCGCGCGGATCGCGAACGCGTTCACCGGCAGCACGCCGAGCCCCGGTATCGGCAACGTCGCGCTGATCAGAGTCGTATCGCGCGCGACCACTCGAGGCTCCATCATCGTCGGCACATCCATCGCTTTCTCCTTCTGGTCACCCCGACGCCGGGGTTGCATGGACGTGCGCCGTCCCCCGCGCCTCGTTACACGGCCTCGTCACTTTTTCTTTGGCGCGTCTTTTGCCGACTGCGACCAGCCGGGCGGGACACGAGCCGCCTCTGCGAGTCGAAACACGCGCTGCGGTCGGGCGCTAGAACGCCGATCGGTTTGACCGCTCGGCGTTCTAGCCTCGTTTCGTAGGGGCGGCACGCGCCGCCCCTCCCCGCCGAGGTGAACTCGGCGGGGCCCCTCCCCACGCGGGCACTCTGTCCGACGCAGTTTTCCGCATATCTCGGCGCGTTCCTAACCGTTTGTCGCGCTAGCGGGTTCCTCGATGCGGCATTGGTCTTGCTCTTCGGTCCGCCGAAGGAGGGCCGAGATGAGGTCGAGGGGCCGCATGGAAACGTCGATGGGAAACAGAGCCTTGGGCGGCGACGGGGAAAGTCCGCCGCATTCGGGCGGCCAGGTGGGCCGCTTCTCGAGCGACGCCGAGCGCATCGCCTCGTTCGGGCGCGCCATCGATGCCCTGAAGCGCGACGTCGAAGCGAGGGTCGGGGCCGATGACGTCGCTCACATTCGCGGCGTTCGTGCCGTTTCGATCGCGCTCGAGGTCGCGGGCCGCGGTCTCATCCATTTCAGCCTCGAGCCGGTCTCGTTCGGCCTCGGCGTGGCGGCGCTTTCGATTCACAAGGCGCTCGAGCTGATGGAAATCGGACACAGCGCGCTTCACGGCGCCTACGACCGGCTTCCTGGCGCCGAGGCCTTTTGGGCGGACACCTTCTGCTGGAGAGCGCCCATCGACGAGGAGAGCTGGCGCGAGGCGCACAACATTCGCCACCACCAGTACACGAACGTCGCGGGCCGCGATCCCGACCTCGATTTCGGCGGCCTCCGTCTGAGCCGGCGCGTTCGCTACCGTTCCCTCCACGCGCTCCAGCCCGTGAGCAACCTCGCCACGTGGCTGAACTTCTCGATGGCCATCGGGCTGCACGTCACGGGACTCCTCGACGTGTATTTCGGCCGCAACGAGCCGCTCCAGCTCCGAGATCGGAGCGCGCGCTCGGTGGCCCGCGCGCACGCCCGATTCCTGCGGAAGGCCGCGGCGTACACCGCGCGCGAGTACGTGCTCTTCCCCGCGCTCGCGGGACCGTTCTTCTGGAAAGTCCTGCTCGGCAACCTCCTCTCGGAGGTCGCGCGCGACCTGTACGCGGGGGCCACGATCTACTGCGGGCACGTCGGCGCGACCGATTTCCCCGCCGACACTCGGGCACGAGGGCGAGCGCAATTTTACGTCGCGCAGATCGAGGCAACGTGCAACATCGACGTTCCGCCGCTCGTGTCCGTCTTGTCGGGCGCGCTCGATCGCCAAATCGAGCATCACCTGTTCCCGCGCCTGCCTCCGAATCGGCTGCGAGAGATCGCACCACGTGTTCGCGAGATCTGTCGGGAGCACGGGGTTCCGTACCGCGAGGAAACGTGGCCTCGCCGCCTGCGAACCGTCCTCCGTATCCTCACGAGCCTTCGGCACGACGACTCGGAGTGCTCGGAGCGGGAGCCGCCCAGGCGTGGCGGGCACTCGGGGTGCCCTGCCGAGTGGTCCCGGGACCCTTCACGGGCACTCGGAGTGCTCTGATAGGGTGCCGGCCAGTCGCGGTGGGTACTCGGAGTGCCCCGCCGAGTCGGTCGGGATTCCTCGCGACCACTCGGAGTGCTCCGAGCGGATGCCGCCCAGGCGTGGCGGGCGCTCGGAGTGCCCAAGGTGTTGGTCCGGGACGCTCGACCGGCACTCGGAGTGCTCGGAGCGGATGCCGCCCAGGCGTGGCGGGCGCTCGGAGTGCCCAAGGTGTTGGTCCGGGACGCTCGATGGGCACTCGGAGTGCTCCGAGCGGATGCCGCCAGGGCGCCGCGGGCACTCGAGTGCCCCATTTTCATGGGACGGCGCCGCTGGAGGGCACTCGAGTGCCCGGTTTCCATCGTTGACCGACGCTGGAAGGCACTCGAGTGCCTCGCTGCCCTCGCTGACCCTACGCCGGAGGCACTCGAGTGCCCCGTTCCGATGGGCGACCTACGCCGGGGGGCACTCGAGCACCCGTTCGCGAGGCTGGGTCACGAGCGCGATCTCGCGCTCGAGCTGCGGGCGGAGCGGCGCGAGCGGGCCGCTTTCGGTGAGCCGCATGAGCGTTTCCGCGAGGTACGGGAAAGTGGACGCAGCGAGCGTCTGTTCGTCCATCGAACGGGCAGTCGCGAGCCCCGCCGCGCCAGAGCGGAGGGCGAGCTCGGGCTTGTCGGCTTGCTCGTAGCAGAAGCACGCGAGCCGCTGGCAATCGAGCACCCCCTTCGGGTCGCCGAGCGCGGCCGCCAGCGGCGTGGTCTGCTCGTAGAGCTCCGCCGCGCGCTCGAACGCGCGCTCGGCGATGAGCACGGAGCCGAGGCCGAGGCGCGCCTGGACGCGCAGCGTGGCACACGCAGCGCGCGCCTCGTCGGGACCCTCGCGCTCTCCACGCAGCGCCATGGCTTCCGCGGCCGTGTACTCGGCTTCGGCTTCCTTCAGGCGCTGCGCTCCGGCGAGGCCGCCGCCCAGCGTGAAGTGCACCGGGACGGCGGCGTGCCAGAGGCCGTGCGCCGTCGCGATGGCGATCGCGGCGCTGCCGAGCTCGAGAGCGCTCGTGAGGTCCTGCTTCTTGAGCGCCGCGCCGAGCTGCACCAGCCGATGGCGGAGCTGACCGCCCGGCGTCTCGAGGTTGCCGGCATCGCGGCTCACGGCTTCGAGCGCCCCGGGCATGTCGAGCCGCGCCGGCACGGCGCGCACGCGCACCCGCTCGGTCGTGGCGAGGGTGAGGAAGGCCGGCGCGTCCGTGTCGTCGAGGACGAGCGCGCGGACGTGGGGCGGCGTCACCAGCGCGAACCGATGCAGCCAGAGCTGATACGCGTCGGGATCCGCGACGAGGCGCGGGCGCAGCACGAGCACCAGGTGCCGGCCGAGCTCGTAGTGCGTGATGAACGACTCGCAGGCACGGATCAAAAACGGAATGTCGTGCCCGGGGCGCTCGGCGAACGGCGCGAGCTGCCACTCCGCGTCCACGCCGGCCGCGCTCAGCGCCTCACGGCTCTCGAGGTACCCGGCCGCGAACGTCTGATAGAGCGCGTACCCGTGCGTCTCCGGGTGCTGGAACGGAGTCTCGAGCGTGACGAAGACGTCGTCGTGCACGCCCGTGCGCTCGTCCCCTTCGCGCGCGAGGAAGGCATCGACCATCCTGAGCTCGTCGGGGTCGAGCTGCCAGAGGAGCAGGCGTGGCTCCTCGTCCGTGGCAAACGCTTCCCATTGCTCGGAGAGCAGGTCCAGGCGCTCGACCACCGGATTCGGGCTCGCCATCCCTCCGCGTGTCCTTTCGTTGCTGCCTGCGACTGCGCGCCAGCGAGAGCGGCCGCGCGCCGCGCTCAGAACTGATACTCGACGGTGTTCAGCGACTTGACCTTCTTGTCCCAGTCGAGCTCGCGGAGCTTGCCATCGATGCAGCTGGCGAGGGTCGCATTCTGCGGAGTGGTCGTCACATCGACGCCGACGGCCTTGCCGTCCCATACGGCCACGCGCACCTTCACGCGCGCGGTGCCCGGCTTGCACGGCTCGTAGATCGAGAGGTCCTGGAGCGGCTTGGCGAGCGTCTCCGGATCGATGTTCCGGCGCTCGCCGCCCTGGGGCACCGCGCGGATCGACTCCTCGACGGACATCTTCTCCGTGAACTGAGGCTCCGGTGCCGAAGGCGCGCTCGGCGCCGGCGCGCTCGGCTCGGCGCCTTCCGCTCCGCTTTCGGCACCCGGCTCTGCGAGCGCCGTCGGCTCCGCGGGCGAGGGAGGAGGGGCTTCGAGGTCCGCCGCGGAGTCCATGGGCTCCATGGCGGGCGCCTCTGCGGGTGGCGTGCTGCCGCCGCAGGCCACGCACGCGAAGCTGATCACGACGGTCGAGAAGGCACGTAAACGCAAACCCCACATGGGCACCGATTGTACTCGTCTTTGCGGGCGTGGGTCGACCTCGGAGTGCGAGCGCCGCTCACCGTCCGAGACAGATGCCGAGGTCGCGCGCGGTCTCGAGCGCATCGTGGTCGCGGGGAACCGTCTTCAGACGGGCGACCGCGTCCGAGAGGGGGACGGCGGTAATCCGCGGTGGCTGCCACGAGACCATCGTGTTGAACCGGCCTTCCGCGGCCATGCGCACCGCCGCCGCTCCGTAGCGTAAGGCGAGGATCCGGTCCGAGGCGGTGGGCGACCCTCCGCGCTGCAAGTGCCCCAAAACGAGACTTCGCGTTTCGAAGCCGGTCCGGGCCGTGATTTCGCTCGCCACTTCCTCCCCGACGCCGCCCAGCGTCACTTCCTTGCCGAGCTCCTTGCCGCGGACGACCATCGAGCCGTTGACGGGCTTGGCCCCTTCGGCGACGACCACGATCGCGTACTGCCGCCCTTCGGCCCAGCGTTGACGCAGCGCCTCACAGACCGCGTCGTAGTCGAAGTCGATCTCGGGGATCAGGATCACGTTGGCCCCCCCGGCGATCCCCGCGAAAAGCGCGATCCATCCCGCGTAGCGTCCCATCACCTCCACCACCATCACGCGGCTGTGGGACTCCGCGGTTGGATGCAGCCGCCCGATGGCCTCGGTCGCGAAGCTCATGGCGGTGTCGAAGCCGAACGTGACCTGCGTGCTGTCGAGGTCGTTGTCGATGGTCTTCGGAACGCCGATGACGCGCATGCCTTTCTCGACGAAGCGCGCGGCGATGCGGAGGCTGCCGTCGCCGCCCACCGCGATCAGGCAATCGGCGCCGATCTCGCGGTAGCGCGCCATCACCGTTTCGCTCAAATCCGCGAGCACCGTGTGCCCGCTGTCGCGCGTCGGGTACTCGAACGGATGCCCCTTGTTCACCGTGCCGAGGATGGTGCCCCCGCGATCGGCGATCCCCCGCACCACGTCGGGCGTGAGATCGATCAGCCCCTGCGGGTACTCGTTGAGGAGCCCTGCGTATCCACGACGAATTCCCGTCACCCGGAACCCGCGCCGCACGGCCGACAGCGTCACCGCGCGAATCACCGCATTGAGCCCGGGCGCGTCGCCGCCGCCCGTATTGATGAGCAAGTGCATGCCCCTAGCCTCGGCGCTCGGTTCGGCGACGTCAAACCGAGGGCTGCGGCTCGAGGCGAGGGCAGCGCGGGCCCCCGCCCCGAGCGCCACCGTCCGGGCCCGATCTCAGCCGAAATCCAGGCTCAGCCTGCTCGAGTCCCGGCTCACGAGGACGGACGGAGCAGCCCGGACCCGCACGGGGCCGCTTCGATCAGTGCTCAGTGCTCGCAGGGGCAGTCGGAGCCGCAGGGGCAGTCGGACCCGCACGGACACACAGCGGCCGCGGCGGCGCCGAGCGGGACGGCCAGGGCGGAGACGAGCACGAACAGCCGAGTGAAACGCTTCATGGGAACCATCCTTCCTTGGAGTCGCGACGAGCGACACTGTTCCTAGGCGCGAACCCGCTCACCGTGACCGGCGGGAACGGGCTCAGGCTCGGCTCCCAATGCTCGGGGAGGGGAGGGCTCACGGCAAGCGCCGTCCGCGCTCAGCCGAGAAAGCCCGAATCGACTACGGGTACCAGGGCGAAGGGCGCGCGGGATCGCTCGGCGGCGGCTCGACGCCTTCGGGGCGCACGGAGCGCTGGGAAATCTCGAGCACCTTGGCGAGCTGCGCGGTGCTCGCCTCCCGCTTGCTGGTGCGGAAGTAGAACACGACCGCGATCACGCCCCACACCGCGAACCCGAGCACGACGGCCGTCAGGATCTTGTAGCGGTACGGCATCAGCCGCTCGAGGAGCGTCTCGCCTCCAACGTGGACCGGCTTCGGATCGAATCCGGGCTGGCCCGCGTCGTTCTTGTCCCTTTTTTTGG
>CAYYWA010000261.1:0-8169 GCA_964475255.1 uncultured Sorangium sp. | reverse complement strand
AGCCGGCACCCGGCGCGCCTCGCGCGCATCGAGCCTCGCGATCGAGAGGAACGCGCGCTCTTCGGGGCGGATGACGCGCGTTTCCCCCGTCACCACGAGCTCGGCGGTGGAGCGGATGTCGTTCGAGCTGCTCCCCGCGCTCACCACGATCGGCCGGGCTCGATGACGAGCTCGCCCGAGAGCCCCGTGTACGCGAGCAGGCTCAGCGGCACGACGAAGGTCACCGTCTCCGCCTCCCCAGGCTCGAGGTCGAGGCGCGCGAACCCGATGAGCTGCTGTGCGGGCCGGGTCACGCCGGTCGCCGTGTCGGCCGCGTAGAGCTGCACCACCTCCGTCCCGCGTCGCGAGCCCGTGTTCGTGATCGTGAGCGAGAGCTCGAGGTCGCCGCTCACGTCGACGGAGGTGCTCGCGAGCGTCAAGGGGCCGTAGTCGAACGTCGTGTAGCTGAGCCCGTGTCCGAACGCGAAGAGAGGCGTGGAGGGCAGGTCGAGGTAGCCCTTGTGGATGTCGACCGCGGTTCGTCGGTAGCCGCTCCCGGTCTTCTGCGCGTGATGGATGGGCACCTGCCCAACGTGTCGCGGCAGCGTGTAGGGCAGCTTTCCACCCGGGTTCGTGACGCCGAAAATCGCGTCGGCGATCGCGGCGCCCTGATGCGGCCCGCCGTAGTACGCCGTCAGCACCGCGGGCAGTCGATCGATCACCGCGGCGAGCCCGTACGGGCGCCCCATGAAGAGCACGGCGACCGTCGGCTTGCCCACGGCGGTCACGGCCTCGATCAACGCCACCTGCTGCGGGGGCAGATCGATGTTCGCCGTGTCGCGACCCTCTCCCTCGGTGACGGTGCTCCCGAACCACGCCGAGTGTCCGCCCACGGCGAGGACGACCAGATCTGCCTCGCGCCGCGGCGACCGCGGCCGGAATGTCGGTGGGCTCCGAGGGCACGACCCCGGTCCCTGCGACCGCCGTGACCGTCGTGTTCGGCAGGAGCTTCTCGATCGCGTCCCTGAGCGGCACGGCCCCGTACTCGGATCGGACGTACTCCTCGAGGTTCGCGCCGAAGAGGCCCTCGAATTCCTCCCGCATGGCCTCCTTCGCCTCGCGGGGCAGGAACGCCTCGCTCGGGTCCACGCCGGCCATCGTCGATTCGCCGCCACCGATGCGGCCGAGCAGCATCTCGAGCCCGGCGGGATAGGTATACGCGGGAAACCCGAGCTTCGCGCTCTCCGCGTGCGGGCCGATCACCGCGACCTTGCCGACGGCGCAGTCGAACGGCAAAAGGCCGTTTTCGTTCTTCAACAAGGTGATCGACTCCGCCGCGAGCCGCCGAGAGAGAGCGACTCCGTCGCTCGCGATGGAGCGGAGCTCGGTGGGCCCCCTCCGAGACGTAGGGATCGTCGAAGAGCCCGAGCGCCATCTTGTCGCGCAGCACGCGCCGCACCGACTCGTCCAAGAGCGCCATCGGCACGGTCCCGCTCTCGACCGCCTTCACCAGCGTCGCGCCGTAGGCGTAGGCGATCGGGAGCTCGACGTCCATGCCGGCTCGGAGCGCGAGCGCGGCGACCCGTTCGGCGCTCTCCGCGACGCGCTGCCGCGTCTCCGCCCAGCTCACGCCCACGTAGTCGGACACCACCGTGCCCGAGAACCCGAGAGTTTCGCGCAAGAGTCGCGTCAGGATCTCGTGCGAGACGTGAATCGGCACGCCGTCCCACTCGGAGTACGAGGCCATCACCGAGCCGAGCCCCGCGAGGCGAATCGCCGCTTCGAACGGTCGCGCGTACACATCGCGAAGCTCGCGCGGCGTGGCCACCGTCGCCGCCATGTTCTGCCCGCCTTCGGTCACCGCGTAGCCCAGGAAGTGCTTCGCCGTCGCGAGCACTCCTTGGCGCAGGTCGTCCCCCTGCATGCCGCGTGTGAACGCGACGCTCATCGCCGTGACGAGATACGGATCTTCGCCGAAGGTTTCGTGGACGCGCCCCCAGCGCGCGTCGCGCGCGACGTCCATCACCGGCGAGAGCGCTTGGGTGAGCCCGACGGCCCGCAATTGCCGGCGCTGCAGGTCCGCCATCTGCTGGATCGCCGGGGGATCCCAGGTTGCCGCCAGCGCGATGGCCGTCGGAAAATGCGTGAACCCCGGCGAGACCACGCCGTTCAGCGCCTCGTTGTGAAAGATGGCGGGAATGCCGAGTCGTGTCTCCGTGACGAGGTAGCGCTGGATGGCGTTTACCGTCTTCGCGACGACCTCTGGCGCCTTGTGCCCCATGGTGCCGAGCCCCGAGACGTGGCCGATGCCGCGCCCGAGCTGCGCCTCGAGCTGCTCCCGGATCGGCCCCTCGGGGCCGAACAGCGCCATCGGGTACACCCCAGTGAGCTGCATCGCCTTCTCTTCCAGCGTCATTTCTCGGAGCAGCTCGTCGGCGCGTTCGCGTGGGCTCTTCGAACGCGCGGCTCCCGCGCTGCGTCGTGAGGACATCGTCGGCATCGTCCAATTCTCCTGTTCGCGTGCACCACTCGTGCTCTTGCTCGTGCTCGGACTCACTCGCGCGCTGCTGCTCGAGACGACACGCGAGCGCGACCGGCAACGAGGCGTCATGTCCGGTAAGCAGCAAGGGCGGTGCCATGAGCGAGCTCGGTAACTCCGTAGACGAGAGCACGATGGAGCTCTCGTTTCGCGCCTGCACGCTCGGATGCGTTCGCTGGCAACGCTGGCGGCCGGTGATACAGGCAAAACCATGGACGGTTCGTCAACGGAGGGGCCCGCCCTGAAGCGTCCGGCGAGTCTCCGGTCGACTCTGGCGCTCGCGACCGTCTTCGGAGCCGTGCTCGCCGTGCTCGTGTCCGGAGCCGTGGTTGCGCTCACGAGCATTCTCCATCACACGACCATCCGAACCGGCAACGCGCTTCGGAGCGTCCGGCTCACGGAAGGGGCCGAGATCGATCTCTTGCTTCACGGACGGGCCCTCGATCCCATCATCACGCGAGATATCGAAGGCGACCTCCGGACCAGGCTCCGCGAGGCCCGGCGCCTCGTCGTGAGCGAGGAAGAGGCGCGCGTCCTCACGGAGGCCGAGGGGAAGGTAGAAGCGTACATCGCTGCCTCTCACGATCCGGATTCGAGCCCTCAAGACCGCACCGCTCGCCAGCAGGACGCCTACGAAGTCCTCGAGAGACTCATCGCGATCAACATCGCTCAATCGAGCGCCGCGCAGCGGGAGGCGGCGCGCTGGAGCACCCTGGGCAGCGTCATCGGGTTCGGGGGAGGCGCCTTGGTCATCGTCGTCTCCGGCGCTCTGCTCGTCTGGGTCCGGGGCCGTGCCTTCGCGCCGATCTTCTCTCTCGCGGAGGCGATGGAGCGCTTCGCCGGCGGTGATTTCGAGGCGCGCGCGCCCGAGCACGGCGCGCGGGAGCTCAGCGCCATGTGCGCGCGGTTCAACGAAATGGCTTCTGCCCTCACGGCGCAGCGGGAGGCGCGGATCGCGTTCCTCGGAGGCGTCGCGCACGATCTGCGAAACCCGCTGTCCGCGCTCCGGATGGCCGTCGGGATCCTCCGCCTCGATGGTCGGCGCCCGTCCGAGGAGCAGCTCCGCCGAATGGCCGAGAAGATCGACCGTCAGATCACGCGGATGGAGCGGATGCTCGGGGACTTCCTCGAGGTTGCCAGGATCGAAGCGGGTCAGCTCGAAATCCGCAGCGAGGTGCACGATGCGCGAACGCTCGTCGAGGAGGTCGTCTCCCTCTTCGAAGGGGCATCCCAGGAGCACCAGCTAACCGTGCGCCTCCCCGACGTTCCGCTCTACTTGGACTGTGACCCGTTGCGCATCGAGCAGGTCCTCATCAACCTGGTCAGCAATGCCATCAAGTACTCGCCGGCGGGGAGCCCTGTCGAGGTGGCGCTCGAGGCGAACGAAGCGGAGCTCGAGCTGAGGGTCACCGACAGAGGGGTCGGTATCGCGGAGCACGATCGAGAGCGGATCTTCGAGCCGTTTCGGCGCGTCGGCCTCTCTCAGCAAACGATTCCTGGCGTGGGGCTCGGACTGTTCGTGGTGCGGAAGATCGTCGAAGCCCATCACGGTCGAATCGAGCTCGAGAGTGCCCGCGGACGCGGGTCGACCTTCCGCGTCTTCTTGCCGAGGCGGCTCGCCGTCCCGGAGGGCCTCTCGAGCTCCTTCGAGGACACGGCCCGTCCGCTGCATTGAGCGCCGTCGGGCGGGAGCAACGAGAGCAGCGCCGTCGCGAGCACGACGGTGCGCCCGGGGAATCAGTCGACCCGTCGACGCGATTCGGTGAGTGAGCGCTCGATGTCGTCCCGTGGGACCCCAAACTGCTCGAGGGCGCGTTGGCCGAGGGCGAGCGCGAGCTCCATTTCGCCGACGATGGCGTGGTGCACGCCTTGCTCCTGGAGGAAACGGCAGTCGTCGTAGCTGTGCGTCCGGGCTAGGATGGCTGCGGCTCGGCTCACCTCGCGGGCGTGCTCCAGGGCTTGCCGCACGGCCATTCGCTCGGGAATGCACAAGACGAGCACGTGCGCGGTGGCGAGCTGGGCGCGATCGAGCACGTCCGGCATTCCCGCATCGCCGAACAAGGCGGTGACGCCTCGGGCTCGTAGGGCCTCGACGATGTGGAGGTCTTCTTCGATGACGACGAACGGCTTTCCGTGCTGCTCGAGCAGCCTGCACACGATGCTGCCCACGCGCCCGTACCCGCAGACGATGGCGTGGCCCGCGAGCCCGGCGGGAAGGGGAGCGCCCCTGTCCGCCGCGGCGTGGGGATGGCGGCGCGCCACGGCGCGGAGCAAGGCGGGGGCGAGATCGTTGACCCAGGGGGCGAGCAGGATGGTCACGATCGTCGCGCTGAGCAGGAGGTTGAAAATCGGCGTCGTGAGCGCGCCCTCTTCGAGGCCGACGCGGGCCAGCAAGAACGAGAACTCGGCGGACTGCGCGAGCCCGGCTCCCATCAGGACGGCCAAGCGCAGGGGGGAGCCGAGGAGGCGGGCAATCACCGCCGTCACGGCGCCCTTCACGATCACGATCAGACCGACGGTGAAAAGGACGAGCGGCCACGCGTCGACGAGGAAGCTCGGCTCGAGGAGCATCCCGATGGAGACGAAGAACACGCCCGAGAAGGCGTCGCGCAGCGGCCGGGCGTCTCCCAGGATGCGATGAGCGAGATCGGCCTCTCCCACGACGATACCCGTGAGGAAGGCCCCGAGCGCCAACGAGACGCCGAGCAGTGAGGCGCCGCCGGCCATGGCGAGGGCCAGGGTGATGACCGAGAGCGCGAAGAACTCCCGATTGCGGACCGCGGTCGCCCGGCGCAAGAGCCACGGAAGCGCCCAAAACGCGAGCGGCATGAGCACGAAGAAGAACAGCGCGGCCTTGCCGAGGAGCGGACCGATCGCGCGCTGGCTCGGCGAGACGAACGCGAGCGCGGCCACGAGCAGCACCGTCGAGATGTCCTGGACGGAAGACCACGCGAGCCCGAGCTGCGCGTGGCGGCTGTCGAGCTCGCCGCGGTCCGACAGCACCTTGCCGAGCACGGTGCTCGAGGAGTTCGAGATCACCGCCCCGAACGCATACGAGGCGATGGGGCTCCACCCAAGGGCTCGTCCCACGAAGAACCCAATCCCGATCAGCACGGCGACCTGCAGGAGGCCTCCGAGGACCGCGATCCGGCTGGCACGCACGAGCTCCTTCAGGGGGAGCTGCACGCCGATGACGAACATCAGAAAGACGATGCCGACCTCGGCGAGCTCGGTGACCGTGTCTGGCTGGTCGACGATCCCGGTGAATGGGCCGATCGCGACGCCAGCGAGGACGTATCCGACGATGAGCGGCTGACGAAGGCGCAGCGCGATGGCGGCGCCGATCAGCGCCGCGCCGAGCGCCGTGACGAGGTGAACGAGCAGTCCACCATCCTTCATCAGGGGGTCTCGGCAGCCTTGGTGCGGGGCGGCACCAGCGGCACGTCGCACTTGACCGCGCGCAGCACGTCGCCGGCGACCGTCCCCAAAAAGGCCCGTTCGAGCCCGGTATATCCGTGCGTCCCGAGCGCCGGGATTCCGGATGGGCCAGGAGCGCCGCTCGTCGGCGCGCGCGCCGGGGCCGGCGACAGGGCGAGCGGGACCAACAGCGAGCGGAGCATGCGTGGCGTATACCACGCTGATGCCGTTCGCTCCGGGGACGACGGGGACGACGGGACTGCCGCGGCGGGGCGAACGTCGGCCCCCCGCGGTTTCCGCCGCCGGTCACCGTCGCTTCGCTGCCCGTCGAGGTCGACCGCGTCTCGACGGCATGCGCTGCCATCGAGGCGATGCGTCGTGCGCGCGTTCTGCGCGCTCCATCAGCGCTCACCGAGCGCTTGACACCCTCTTTCGCTCGATCGAACGCTCGCGGCATGGCTTCCACGAGCTCGCATCGCGCCGACAGCCACGACACGATTCGCGTACAAGGTGCTCGGGAGAACAACCTGAAGAACGTCAGCGTCGAGATCCCGAAGCGACGGCTCACGGTGTTCACCGGGGTGTCGGGGTCGGGCAAATCGTCGCTGGTGTTCGGCACCATCGCGGCAGAGTCACAGCGACTGATCAACGAAACCTACAGCGCGTTCATTCAGGGCTTCATGCCCTCGCTGGGGCGTCCCGACGTCGATGTGCTGTCGGGGCTGACGACCGCGATCATCGTCGATCAGGAGCGCATGGGCGCGAACGTCCGCTCGACGGTCGGCACGGCGACGGACGCCAACGCGATGCTGCGGGTGCTGTGGAGTCGGCTCGGCGAGCCGCACATCGGCTCGCCGAACGCGTTCTCCTTCAACGTGCCGTCGGTCCGCGCGGTCGGGCAGATTTCGGTGGAGAAGGGCGCGGGCAAGTCCGAGCAGCGCGTGTTCACCCTCACCGGCGGCATGTGTCCGCGATGCGAGGGAACGGGGTCGATCAACGACATCGACCTGTCGCAGGTGTACGACGAGACGAAGTCGCTCGCCGAGGGCGCGATCACCGTGCCCGGCTACACGGCGGACGGCTGGTCCGTGCGGATGTTCACGGAGTCAGGGTTTTTGGACCCGAAGAAACCCATCCGCAAGTACACGAAGCAAGAGCTTCACGATTTCCTTTATCGCGAGCCGACGAAGGTCAAGATCAACAACATCAACATCACCTACGAGGGCTTGATCTCGCGCATCCAAAAGTCCTTCCTGTCGAAGGACGTGGAGGCGATGCAGCCGCACATCCGTGCCTTCGTGGAGCGAGCGGTGACGTTCACGACGTGCCCGGATTGTGGCGGGACCCGCCTCAGCGAGACGGCTCGCTCTTCGAAGATCGCGGGCATCGGCATCGCCGACGCCTGCGCGATGCAGATCAGCGATCTCGCCGAGTGGGTGCGCCGCCTGGACGCGCCCTCGGTCGCGCCGCTTTTGGCGAAGCTCCGCGAAACGCTCGATTCGTTCGTGGAGATCGGGCTCGGCTATCTCAGCCTCGATCGTCCCTCGGGCACCCTGTCGGGCGGTGAGGCGCAGCGGACCAAGATGATTCGCCATCTCGGCTCGTCGCTCACCGACGTCACGTACGTTTTCGACGAGCCCACCGTGGGGCTGCACCCGCACGACATCCAGCGGATGAACGAGCTCTTGCTCCGACTGCGCGACAAGGGCAACACGGTCCTCGTCGTCGAGCACAAGCCGGAGGTGATCGCCATCGCGGATCACGTCGTCGACCTCGGTCCGGGCGCGGGCAGTGCCGGCGGCGAGGTGGTGTTCGAAGGCACCGTCGACGCGCTGCGGGCGAGCGGCACGCTCACCGGCCGTCACCTGAGCGACCGGGCCGTCCTGAAGCCGTCCGTGCGCAAGGCGTCGGGAACGCTGAAGGTGCGCGGCGCCAGCACTCACAACCTGAAGAAGGTCGATGTCGACATTCCGCTCGGCGTGTTGGTGGTCGTGACGGGCGTCGCCGGCTCGGGCAAGAGCTCGTTGATCCACGGCTCGGTCTCCGGTCGGGAAGGGGTGGTGTCGATCGACCAGGGGCCCATCCACGGCTCCCGGCGCAGCAACCCCGCGACCTATACCGGCCTGCTCGAGCCGATCCGCAAGGCGTTCGCGAAGGCAAATGGCGTGAAGCCCGCCCTCTTCAGCGCCAACTCCGAGGGCGCGTGCCCGAGCTGCAACGGCGCCGGCGTGATC
>CAYYWA010000260.1:0-8208 GCA_964475255.1 uncultured Sorangium sp. | reverse complement strand
CCCCCCCCGGGGCGGCGGCCCCCCGCCCGCGGGGGGGGGACAGCGGCGCGGCCGGGGAAGCCGCCGGCCAAGGCGGCACGAGCGGCGCGGGCGGCAGCGAGGACGGCGGCGCGGCCGGGAGCCCCACCGAGGCGTGCGCCCCGAACACGTTCGACTGCAATGGAGATCCGGACGACGGCTGCGAAGCCGTCGACGTCGCGCCGCCCGCGGCCGTCACCCCGCTCGCACCTTTCCGCGGCGCCTACACGGGCAGCCTGCACGCGCCGAGCAGCCGTCGCACGCTTCGACCCACGCTCCGCTGGTCCGAGAGCGATACGGACTGCGGCGACCTGGTTTACGAGGTCGAGCTCGACGACTCCTGCGAGCCTGGGAGCCTCGACGACTGCGCCTTCGCGAGCCCCGAGCTGTCCGAGGTCGTCGAAGCGCCGATGCTCGCGATCGCCGAGGATCTCCCCGTCTCGTCCGAGCCGCCCGTCGGAGCGCTCTATGCCTGGCGCGTTCGCGCGTGCGACGCGAGCGAGCGGTGCTCGGCGTGGTCCGACGTCGCGTACCTGCACGTGGGGCGCACGCTCGAGGACATCAACGGCGACGGCTACGCGGACCTGCTCCTGCACACGACCCCGGAGCTGCTCGTCTACTTCGGCAGCGCGGCCGTCGATTTCCAGAGCGACGCGCGGATCGAGCACGGGAGCATCGGAGCTTTCCACGTCGGCGACGTGAACAGCGACGGCTTCGCCGACCTCGCGCTGCTCGGCACCGACTACCAGCTCTGCGCCACCAGTGGGAACTACCTCGAGGTGCTCTACGGGGGAACGGACGTCGAGAACGCGACCGTGCAGTCGATCTGCCGAACGGGCGGCTCCCCCTCCGTGCAGCAACGCTCGGGGCTCGTGGGCGATCTCGACGGCGACGGGTTCGCCGATTTTCCCATCGCGCGCGGCTTCGGCAGCACCGAGAACAACTTCATGGTCCTCGCTGGCGGCAGCGAGGTCGAGCAGACGCCGTTCTTGGACTTCGACACGACGCTCGGCGACGCCGCGTACACCGGTAGCATCGAGATGAGCTTCGACGGCTACGGAGACTTCGACGGCGACGGGTTCGTGGACATCCTCGTCGGGTCGAGTGGTCGCGGAGAGGGCTTCAATCGGTATGCGCTCGTTCAGGGCGGCGCGGAGCCCGGCACGACGTTCGCCGGAAGCCTCGACTACGCGGGGTGTATTTCCCAGGTGTGGACGGCCTCGCTGGGCGACGTGAACGGGGACGGCAAGGGCGATTGGGGGGTGACCTGTTGGGGCGACGCGGGCAACGTCTTCGGGCTCGTCCACGGGGGCGCCGGGGTCCCGGACGAGCTGTCGGTCGTCCTCGAGAGCCCCGACGCGCTCGGCGCGGTCTCGCGCGCGCTCGACTTCGACAACGACGGCACCTTGGAAGTGTTCGTCGGCGCGGGCATCTCGGGAGCCATCGTTTGGAGGAACACCGACTTCGATCCCGAAGAGCCGGAGCGCTTCATTAAGCTGTCGCACGGCACCGTCATGACGGTCGCGGATCACGACGGCGATGGCCGAGACGACGTCGCCTTCGGGTCGGGAGAGAGCCTGTTTTGGCTCGGCAGCTTCACGTCGTTCAACGTCACCGCGCGGCAGATCGTGGTTCCCGACGACGTCGAGGCGACGCCGAACATCGTCTACTGATCGCGCCCGAGCCGAGCACCAGCGTTCGCACGCCGGGCGTCCGTGAGGCACGGGCCTTGCCCCGGGTCCCGCCATGCCTACCGAAACGCGTCGTTACGCGCTGCTGGAAGCGCCCTCGAGCCTCGGCCTCGAGCCGCACGGCGTCGAACGCCTCCCTGAGCGGCTCCTCGAGCTCGGCCTCGAGTCCCGCACGAACGCTCACCGCGCCGGACGCGTAGCACCGCCGCCCTACACCCCGCACCGCGACGAGACGACCCGGACGCTCAACGCGCACGCTCTCGCGACGTGGTCTCCGCGCCTGGCCGATGCCGTCGAGTCCATCTTGTCGCGCGACGAGTTCCCGATCGTCTTGGGCGGCGACTGCTCGATCCTCCTCGGGTCCGCGCTCGCGCTGCGGCGCCGCGGCCGCTACGGCCTTTTCTACGTCGACGGCCACGCGGACTTCTACCAACCGGAGGTCAATCCAAACGGCGAGGCGGCTTCGATGGATCTCGCGTTCGCCACGGGCTTCGGGCCTCCTCTGCTCACCGACCTCGAGGGGCGAATGCCGCTCGTGCGGCCGGAGGACGCGGTCGCCTATGCCTTTCGCGACGCGGACGAGCAGCGACGGTTCGGGAGCCAACCCTTGCCCGGCGAGCTGCGCGCGTTCGACCTCGCTTTCGTGCGCCGCGTGGGCGCGCTCGAGGCGGCCCGCTCGGCCGTCGAGCTCCTCGCGCGCGACACGCTCCACGGCTTCTTCATCCACCTCGATGCCGACAGCCTGAGCGACACCGTGATGCCCGCCGTGGACTACCGCCTGCCCGACGGGCTCACCCCCGACGAGCTCGAGATCACGCTGCGCACGGCGATCGCGAGCGGCGCTGCCGTCGGGCTCGAGGTGACGATCTACAACCCGAGCCTCGATCCCGACGGCACCGCGGGCCGCGTGCTCCTCGACGTGCTCACGCGCGCCCTCGGCACGGCGGCCCCGGTTCGACGCTGACTCGGCTCAGCGTGCACCCCGCGCGGCGCGCCGCGCCTCGGCGCGGCCCTTCTGCGGCGGATGACACGTGAGGGTGACGGGGCCGCGCGTTCGCGGCGACAAGGCCTGGAGCGAGACGCCCTCGCGTCCTCTTCCCTCGAGCCAGCTCCGCCCCGGGGCCACCGGGTTCGGGCGCGTCATGACGTAGCCCCGGCCTCGCTGGATCGCGGCGATGTCGCAGTGCCCGCGCGCCGCCGACGCCACCATGCGTCGCAAGAGCTCCCGGTCGTCCTCGTGCCCGGTGAGGGTGAGCTGCTGGCCCACCATGGGCTTCAGGTTCGAGTCGAACGCGAGCATGAACGCCTCGAGCTCGGTGCGCTCGCGCAACCCGTCGGGGAAGCAGGCGCCACTCGGCACACCGCCCTCGAGCGTCGCGCCGAGCTGGTAGCAGAGCGGCAGGATCTGCTCGGCGAACAAGGCCGGGAGCGTCGGGTCCTCGAGCTCCTCGGCGAGCGCTGCGAGCGCCGCCTGGCACGCCGCATCCGTCACGTCGAGGAAGCAGACGTCCGGCAACCCGCTCGATTCGAGACACAACGGGAGAGCCTCGGCCCCGTACCCGCTCTCCGGCAGGTCGGACGGTGCGACGGCGCGGAAGCGCTCCACGCAGGCCGCGCGCGTCTCCTCCCTGGGAAGGACCGCGTCCATGCCGCCCAGGCTGCCCGGATCGAGCAACAAGGGCCCGGTCGCCGCGCGTCGCGCGAACCCCTCGGCGCCGTGGAAGCGATGCAGCGTGTCCGTCGAGCCGTCGTGCAAGAAGCCGAACCCGCGCACCTGGGGGCCCGCGTACTGGCTCTCCGGGGCGAAGAACCCGCCGAGCCGCGGTCCATGGACCGACTCGGGAAGGAAGAAGGGATGCGCGGGCGTGCCGAACATGCCCGTCTTCGCGTAGGCGTTGCGCAAGTGCGGGACCTTGAGCACCTGGCTCTCGTTCTCGAACGAATACTCGCCGCTGGTGCCGAAGAACCCGGGGCGGAAGACGTCGAGCTCAGCGTTGCCCTTGGGATCGAGCCGGTGGCACCCGTGGCACGTCTCGAGCGTGTCGGAGACGCGAAGGCGGCACCCGCTCTCTCCGGAGAGCGCGCAGTCCTGGCGCAGGTTGCGGAAGTCGCCGGTGCCGCGAGCGGCCTCGTCGGCCCACGTACGCAGCGTCAGGTTCGAGAAGCCGACCGTCAGCCCGTGCGAGTCGAGCAAGCTCTCGGGCGTCTCGAACGGCATGCCGGGGGCTCGTACCTCGGGCGGCGCTGCGCCGAGCAAGAGGCCGACGATCTGCTGGCCCGTGGGCGTCCCGGAGCGGGCGGAAAGCCCGAGGATCGCGTCGAGGCCGCCGATGAGCTGGACGAGCGCGCCCGCCGTTTCGGCCGGCACCATTCCCGGTGGGACGAGCGTCACCTCGGCGCCGAGCAGCCCGTCGCGGCCCGCGAGGAACGCGACCCGGCCCGCTTCGTGCTGCGCGAGCGTTTCCGGAGGCAGCCCTTCCGTCGAGCTCACGAGCGGCGACAACGCCGCGAAGAGCGTCGGCTCCGCGAGGAGGCCCCGCAGCACCGTCGCGAACTCCACGAACCGGGAGCTCTGTCGAAGCGCGCGCACGATGACGTTCGAGTCGCAGCTGCAGCGCTCCGTCTCCGTATCGACGGAGACGACGGCGCCGTCGAGCGCCACGCACGTTCCGGACTCGAACTGCTCGTCCGTCTGGCTACGACACCCGAAGAACACCGCCCGCCCCGCGGCCTCGTCGGGCCGGAGCGAGTCATCGAGCGCGCGGATCGGGTTCGGCGGCAGCGTGAGCTGCAGCGCGAAGTTCGTGAACGACTGGAACACCTCGGGGTCGAGCAGCTCGTCACTGCCGTTCAACCCCACGATGGCGACGTCGAACTCGCCGAACGAGTTGTCCTCGTTCAGGCTCCCGAAATTCGGCTGCGCGCCCGGCGCGTCCTGGAAGCGCCGCGTGCGATCGCCGCGCCAGTGGAGCGCGCCGTGGTTCGCCATGCCCCGCAGGGTTTGCGTCGCCATCGGCCCCTTGTTGCTCCGGAAATCCGGCGTGAGCGGGCGCTGGAACGGGTCTTCCCCGAACGGGTCGAAGACGAGCAAGCCCACGTCGGCATTCTCCGGCGAGACCGCGAAGGGCCCCGGGTTCTTGATCGTGGGCGCGTCGGGATCACCGAGGTCCCACGAGATGCTGTCGAAATTGCCGAACACGTGACAGCTCGCGCACGCCGAATCCCCGTGCGACGACGTGAGCCGCGCGTTGTACAGCACGTGGCGCCCGCGGCGGATCGAGGAGGGCTCGGGATTGTGGAAGCGCACGCGGTCGATCACGGCGCCTCCGTCGGCGTCGAGCACGAGCAGCTCGTTCGTGAAGTGCGTCTTCACGTACAAGCGGTCGGAGCGCGGATCGAGCGCGAGTCCGACGGGCCCGCTCGGCCGCAGCACGTCCTCGCCCGCGTAGAGCTCTTCGAGCGCTCCCCGCCTCCGCGCGCGCACGTTGTCGAACGGCCCGAGCAACGCGTCCGCGTTCACGCGCACCACTTTGTCGGAGCCGAGCGCCGTGAAATAGAACGACCGTCCGTCTTCGGAGAACACACCGGCGGTCGGGAACGCGAGGCTCCGCGCGTTCTCCTCCGCGTCGCGCTCGCAGCAGGTGCCGTAGTCGATGTGCGTATTGAGGTGAACCGGTCGGACGCGCCCGCGCCGCGCGTCGAGCACCGTCACGCGGCTCTCGTGCAGGTGGCCGATCACGCTCGTGCTCGAGCTCTGCCCGTGCCCTTCGAAGCGCGTGAGGTTCTGCGCCTCCGTGTTCAACACGAAGACCTGGTCGGAGCCGGGTCGCACCGCCATTCCGAACAGGATCGTGCCGACGCCGGAGAATGCCCGGGTCACTTCGAGGCCGTCCACGTCGATCGCGAACACGTCCTGGTCCGGCAAGCTCAGCCGTCCCGCGTCGTTCCAGTCCCGGGGCGGCGTCTGCGCGTCGGCGCGCGCCGCGGGCGTCGCGACGCCGCCCGGCGTTCCGTCGAGCCAGCAGCCGCGCGTGGCGTCGGGGAACGTCTGGAACGCGTCCCCGCAGTCCCGCCGGTCGTCGAAGAACCGAACGATGACGGCGGTGGTGGGCTGCAGGGTCCCGTCGCCGCTCGTGCACTGGCACTCCGGGCGCACGATTCCGGAGACTTCGACGAACACGTTGGTGATGCGGTGCTCGTCGTCCGTGGCGACGCAGAGTTGCTGGGTGTTCAGATCGAAGCGGTCGGGCCGTGGATCGGGCATGCAGCGCCCCTTGCCCGAGGCCGCCGGGAGGCCGCCTTCGATACGCACCGTGCCGCGCACGCCGTCGTTCAGCACGAGCTCGCCATTTTCCTCGATCGGCATTCCCGAAGCGTCGCGCGCAAGGAGCGGAGCGAGCGCCTGCACGCCGCGGAGCGCGACCCGCTCGGCCGGGATCGCGGTGCTGCGGTTCCCGGTGTGAAACCCCGCCGCGTAGACGACGCCGGGCCCCACGGCGAGAGCGCGCGGCGTGTCCGTGAACAGGTTCACGACCTCGAGCGCCGGCCGCGGCGCGCGCGGATCGAACACGAACACGTCCGCGAGCCCGCGCTCGGCCTTCTCGCCCGGAGGGGTCACCAAGTCGCGGCCGAGCCGCGCCGACTCGATCGGGTGATGCTGCCCGCGGTGCGCGGTCGTCACGAACACCCGCGGCGCGCCCGAGCCGGTGCGCGTGACGACGATGTCCCGCGGCTCGTCGCCGACGTGCAGCGTGTCCACCACTTCCGCTCGACACGACGGCACGTCGACCTCGACCACGCTGATGCTGTCCGAGACGTGGTTGACGACCCAGAGCGTCGCGGTTCGCCAGGTCTCCCGCACGCTCGCCACGGCGACGGGACGAAGGCCGACCTTCACGGCGCCGCACACGGAGACCCCGCGCGCGTGCGAGCGAAGGAGCTCGAGCGTGTCGTCCACCGTGTTCGTCACCGCGACGAGGCCGCTCCGCTCGAGCACCGCCACGGGGCGCACCGGGTCCGCCTCGAACAGCGTGTAGTCGGTCGCCGGTCGCGCGCGGTCGTCCGGATCGTTCGGGTTCTCGAAGCTCGGATCGAGCAACAACGGTGTCCGCGTTCCGTCGCTGTCCGCCTCCGGTGCGCACGCGGTCGCGAACGTCGCGCCCAGAAGCGCGAGCACGCCGATACTCCGCGTTCGCGCGCTCCAATCGAGAAACGAAAGGTCGCTGCTCCCCGTTCGTGCCGTCCCAGTCTTCATGTCACGCTCCCGGCGGGGGACACTAGCAGAAGGCGGCCGCCCGCGGTCGCCCCGATCAACGGTGCAGCTCATCCGCACCGTTCAGTCACTTCGAAGCTCGGATTCGGGCTCCCTCGTTGGGAAAGGCCGATTCGTCGCGTCTTTTCCACGCCCAAGAAACGTCCGCGCCGAGGAACGAGTCCGCTCGAACGTGTTGGCTTTTCACATGAGCAAAAGTTCATCATCGAACGCCGACGCGGAAAGCAACGCGCTCCTCGCCAAAGTCCGGCGAGGCACGCCGCAGCCGATGCGCGTCGTCGCGATCGCGATGGCGGCGACGTCGCTGCTGCCCCGCGCTTCGCCGGTCGGAAAAAGGCGGATCGAAACGCGACGGGAAATCCCGCGCGCTTCACCCCGCTTCGGGGAGCGGCTCGTTCGCGCTCACTTCCGCGCAGCCGATCCGCGTCGTCGAGACCGCGATGTCGTCGAGATAGATGCTGCCCTGCGCTTCGCCGGTCGGAAAGAGGCGGATCGAAGCGCGACAGGAAATCCCGCGCGACTCACCCCGCTTCGGGGAGCGGCTCGTTCGCGCTCACTCCGCGCAACCGATCCGCGTCGTCGAGACCGCGATGTCGTCGAGATAGATGCTGCCCTGCGCTTCGCCGGTCGAGAAGATGCCGAGGCGGATGTGATCGAGCTTTTGCGTGATCGCGTTCTCCGTCGAGATGGACGCCGTCATCGGCTTTCCGGTCGACTGATACGAGAGGGCTTCCCCGTTGATGTAGGTCGACACGACGAGCGTGCTCGCCTGCTGCACGTGCGCTTCGAAGCAGAACCACTCCCCCTTCGGCATTTCGCGCGAGCCGCAGCCGGTCGCCTCGCCGCCCCCGATGCCGATGATCGTGATCTGCGGGCCCGCGTACTCCTCGCACGGCGCCTTGCTGCGATAGCCGAAGCGCACCGCCGGATCGTCCGCCGTTCGATGCCCCGGCGTGAGATCGATATCGAGGGTTTCGCGGTTGCTGATGTCGAGCCCGGGCTCCCAGTAGCTGTACGCGCGCACCCAGAACTCGTCCGTCGCCTGGAACTCACCCGAGAGGCGGCACTGCGCGAAGTGCTTGTTCGTCACCTTGAGGGACTTGCTGCCGCCGTTGGCGAGCGCCGTCGTCACGCCCATCGTGAAGGTGGCGGTTTGATACTGGCAGGAGTCGTCGAGCGGCTTCCAGGGACCGCCCGTCGGCACCATGCCTTCCGCCACGTCTTCGA
>CAYYWA010000259.1:0-8256 GCA_964475255.1 uncultured Sorangium sp. | reverse complement strand
ACCCCGGGCCGCCGGCCTACTCGGCGCAGGCCGGGAGCGCGCCGGCGGGAGCCTCCGGCACGAGGCCGGCGGCGCGGAGCAGCGCGTCGTCCTCGCTCTCGCCTGGGTTGCTCGTCGTGAGCAGGCGCTCACCGAAGAAGATGCTGTTTGCGCCCGCGTAGAAGCAGAGGAGCTGCGCCTCGCGGCTGAGCTCCGTACGCCCGGCGCTGAGCCGCACCCGCGAGCGCGGCATCAGGATGCGCGCGGTCGCGATCATGCGCACCAGCTCCGTCGGATCGACGGGGGGCAGCGACTCGAGCGGCGTGCCCGGCACGCGCGCGAGCGCGTTGATCGGCACGCTCTCCGGATGGGGATCCAGGCTCGAGAGCTCGATCAAGAGCCGGCAGCGATCGTCGATGCTCTCACCCATCCCGATGATGCCGCCGCAGCACACCGTGATGCCCGCGGCCCGCACGTTGCGGAGCGTTCGCAGCCGATCGTCGAACGTGCGCGTCGAGATGATCGAGCGGTAGTGCTCCCGGGACGTGTCGAGGTTGTGGTTGTACGCGTCGAGCCCCGCCTCTTTGAGGCGGCGCGCTTGCTCCTCCGTGAGCATGCCGAGCGTCACGCACGCCTCGAGCCCGAGTGCCTTCACCTCCCGCACCATGGCGAGGACGCGGTCGAAGGCCGCGTTGTCCTTCACCTCACGCCAGGCGGCGCCCATGCAGAAGCGCGTGGCTCCCTGTTCCCGAGCGCGGCGCGCCGCGGCCACGACGTCTTCCACCTTGAGCATGGCCTCCGGCTTCACCGAAGTTTTGTGGTGCGACGACTGGGAGCAATACCCGCAGTCCTCCGGGCACCCCCCGGTCTTCACGCTGAGCAGCGTGCAGAGCTGGACGCGCCCTTCGGGGTGGTTCTCGACGTGGACGCGCCGCGCGCGGTCCAAGAGCTCGAACAGCGGGAGGTCGTGCAGCGCGCGAACCTCGGCGAGCGAGTAGTCGTGGCGCAGGGCCGGTGCGAAATCGCCGTCTCGGGACATCCCCTGCCGTCTACCGAGACCGGAGCACCGCGTCCACTGCCACGTGCTCGGGGAGCGCGGGACCTGGGCTCGTACCGGCCGTTTCTCGAGCTCAAGAGCCGAGCGCGATCCGCGCGGCCTCGCGATCGACGATGCCTTCCCGCACGAGCCGCCGGACGGCGCTCTCGAACGTCTGCATGCCGTACATGTCGGCCCCCGTCTCCATCAGCTCCTTGAGCGGCGGATTGCCGAGCGGTCGCTTGATCGTCTCGCGCACCGAGCCCGTGCCCACGAGCACCTCGGCCGCGAGCACCATGCCACGCCCGTCGGCCCGCGGGAGGAGGCGCTGCGCGATGATACCCTGCAGCGCGTCACCGAGGCGCTCACGGATCTCGTCGGGGTTGCCCTGCATCAGGGACACGATGCGGTTCATCGTCCGCGCGACGTCCGGCGTGTGCAGCGTCGAGAGCACGAGGTGGCCCGTCTCCGCGGCCTTGAGCGCGATCTCCATCGTCTCCGCGTCGCGGATCTCGCCGATCTGGATGACGTCCGGGTCTTGTCGGAGGACGGCCCGGAGCGCGCTCGCGAAGCTCTCGGTGTCGTGCCCGATCTCCCGCTGGCTGATGCTCGAGCGCTCGTCCTGATAGAGGTATTCGATGGGGTCCTCGATCGTGACGATGTGGCGCGCGAGCGTGCGGTTCATGTGGCCGATCATGGCCGCGAGCGTCGTAGACTTTCCGTTTCCAGCCGCGCCCACGCAGAGGATGAGCCCGCGCTCCCCTTCCGCGAGCCGCTTGCACACCTCGGGCGCACCGAGCTCGTCGAGCGTCGGCACGCGCTCGGGAACCAGGCGCATCACCACGGCGAGCGAGCCTCGCTGCCGATACACGTTCACGCGGAGCCGGCCGATGCCCTTCACGGCGTAAGCCGTGTCGTGCTCGCGCAAGCGGTCGAGCGCCGCGAGCACCTCCGGGCTCCGGACGAGCCTGCGGGCGGCGGCCTCGGTGTCCTCGGGCCGGAGCTTCGCCAACCGGAAAAACACCAAATCCCCGCGAACCCGAGCGGCGGGGGGCTGCCCCACTTTCAGGTGCACGTCCCGGGCACCGGCCGCGAGCGCCTTCTGCAGGAGCTGGTGCAGGTATTCTTCCGAGCCGTACGCGCTCTCGCCTGGCGGCGCACTCTCCACGATTCGGAAGGATACACAAGAGGTTCGGGGCGGCGTTCCTGCGGGGCTCCGCCGACCCGTGATTTGGGCGAGCCGCTCCCACCTGGCCGCCGTCCCGCGCCGCGCATGACCGGACGAGGGCGTGCTCCCTGGCCGGCTTTGCCCGAACCCCAACCCGTTGGCCAAACGCACGCGCCTTCATCGGACCGGTTGCACCCCCTCCGTGGTCTGCGCTAATACCTCCGCGCCGCGCGGACCCCCTCGCGGCTCGGCACACGCCGATGTCCAGGTAGCTCAGTCGGTAGAGCAGAGGACTGAAAATCCTCGTGTCGGCGGTTCAATTCCGTCCCTGGACACCGAGCCTCCCGCTCCAGCGATTCTCGCGAGCTCGCCTCGCGGTCGCTCGCCGTCGGGAGGCAGCGGTGTTCGCAAGCAACGCGCGGCTCCGAATGGGATCGCTGTGCGGCGAAGCTGCCGTTGCGGTTTAGCCTTCGTCGTTGCTTCCAATCGCACGGGCAACCGCAGCGCGCACGGAGTTGCTCCGCCTTCGCTCGTCGCGGCGTCCAAACGATGGGGCGGGTCGAAGCTCGGCCGGCTTTGGGTGCCCTTGGTGCGCCCGTCTTTCCGAGCGCGGTCGCGAACGGATCGGCGTGGTCGGCGAGCGCGTGAACGCGGCTCGTGACCGCGCCCGGGCAATCCGGTCGGTTCCCGGGTTCGGGCGCGGTGAGCCCGCGGGGGCCACCAAGGAATAAGGCGGGCGTGAGCCTTGTTCCCGCGTTCGTCGGCTCGCTTCGAACGAGCCGGATAGACGAGCGCCAAGTAGAAGCGAGCGACGCGCGAACGCGCGAACGCGCGAACGCGCGAACGCGCGAACAAGGCGTCATCCACAACCATCACCGGGAAATCGCACACGCGTGCTTTGGTGTGCTCACCGTGAAGGATCGGTCTGTGATGAAGTTCGTCCGACCAACGAAAGTCATACGCGGCTCGTTCACCGACGGCGCAGAAGACGCGCATGCTGCACGGATTCGCGCACCAAACGGCCTGCGTCCAGGCGCGCGTGCGCCACGGAAGCGCGTTCGTGCGGCGTTCTGGCGCAAGCTGCAGGATCGTCGCCGACGCGTTTCGTCGGCGTGCCGGATCCCGCGCTCGCTCCGGTCGAGCTGCGTTCCATGGTCACGCTTCACGCGGCGTTCGCGAGTCGTGCGCAGCGAACGGAAAACAACGCACTCTGAAGCATTCTTCGGTTGCGCCCCGAGTGCGCAGGGGCTACTCGGATAGCAGAGGAGGCGAACCGATGCGCTACTTCCCAGCGTACTGCCGCGAGTGTCGTCGATCCTACCTGGTGAGGGTGGAGCTGCCGCTGGCCAGCTCCCAGGCAGAGTCGCCCTGCCCGCGCTGCAGTGCGGAGGGGCTCTTGATACCGAGCGCGTACTACCTCGAGGGTGACCGCGCCCAGTTCGAAGCCGCCGAAGCCGCCATCCACGAAGCCGATTTGAATCGCCTCCAGGTCACGGACCTGCTCGCGCAGCTCGAGCAGCTCGCCGGGCAGCCGCAAATCCACAAAGGAGAGCTCGCAGGGGTGCTCTCCCGATTTCCCCGGTTGTCGGGGCTCGAGCCGCTGCTGCCGAGCGGTTCCACGGAGCTCCGGCGTTTCCTCGGGATGATGTTCACGGTGCTCACGCCGCTCTCCTCCGCCTCGGGTTTTGGCTCGGGCTCGGGGCTGCGCCCGTCGGTGGTCAAGGCGGGCCCCGGGCTCGCCCTCGAGGAGAGCAGAAAGCTCGGGTGAGTCAGCGGTCGGGCGCGCGAAGCCCGTCGAGCTTGCGCTCGATCGCTCGGGCGCTCGGCTTGCCACGAAAGACGTAGAGCGCCGCGTGCTCGGTAGAATCGAGCACGGCTTCGCTCACGCGAAGTCGCGCGCTCACGCCGAAGAGCATCCGATGCGCGAGGCCGCCCTCCACGAGCTCGACGCGGCGAAAGACCGCATCGCGGCTCCAGTAGCCGAGCAGCTCGAAGTACACGGGGTCGCCCTCTTCACGGTGGCGAAAAACCAGATCCGGAACGCAGACCCCGACGCCTGGCACCTCGAGAACGTCGTCCGCGGGCTCCGCGCGCCACGGTGAGCCGAGCTTCTCGAAGTCGTGGAGGAGGTCGACGATCTCGTCGCGCAAGCGGACGTCGTCGTCGCGAGCGCCACCGCCCGAGCGCCGGAGCTCGAACTCGAGCGGCACGCGCGCGCTCCCCCAAAGCACGCGCGCGCTGAGTTCGAGCTCGTCGCACGCTTCGAGCGCGGGCAGCGTCAACGCGAGCTCGAGCCCGTACTTCGTCACGGCCTCGAAGAGGCTGAACGGCCCGTCGATCGTGAGCCGGTACGCCCCCTTCGAGAGCGGCTCGCACCGGTAGAGGAGCCGCCGGAATTTGAGCTTGTGGAACAGCTGACGGACGGCATCGGGGTTTCTGCAGCGCACCGTGGCGACGACGGTCACCGCGCGCAACAAGACCGCCTGGACCTGAGCCCGCTCGTACTGTTCCAGGAGCGCTTCGGGCGACAGGCTCGGGGCGCGGATCAATCGGTGCGCTCCCCGCAGATCGGCGTAGAGCATCTCGTCGATCCGCGACGGCTCGAGCCCGAGCGCTTCTGCCGCGGCCGCCAGCACGGCGTCTTTCCGGAACGGCGCTTCGGGCGACGCCGCGCGTCGCGCCGCTGCCGAGCGCAGGAACACCTCTCGGCGAAGCGCCGACGGCTCGACGCCCTCGGCCTGCTCGAAGACGCACCCGTCGAGCACGAGCTTGGCGAGCCCTTGCGCCACGCGTCGCTCGCTCGCACGCACGTCCTCCGCGGCGAGCGCTCGCTCGACTTCCTCGCGCGGCTTCCCGACGCCGATGCGGCAGCGCTCGAGGAGCCGCTCGGCGAGCTCGGCGGCGCGCGCCCGCTTCTGGGCCGAGAGCTCGAGCAGCACGAGGCGGGTCCCTTCCCGGCGAGCGCGGACGTGCTCGGGCGTCAGCACGGGATCACCGATACGCGGCGTGATCGCGCCGCCGCTCGCTCGTGAAGGTCTCGCCGGTTCCCTTGGCGACGAGCTCGTACAAGATCGCGCGCTTGTCCCCCCGCTGGCGGAGGACTCGGCCGAGCCGCTGCACGTGCTCCCGCACGGAACCGCTGCCGCTGATCACGATGGCCACGCTGGCGTCCGGGACGTCCACCCCCTCGTTCAGAACCTTGGACGTGACCACGGCGCCGTACTCCCCGCGCGCGAACCGCTCCAGGATCTCGCTGCGCTCTTTCACTTTCGTTTGGTGCGTGATCACGGGAAGGAGGAAGCGGCGAGAGACGGCGTACGCCGTCGCGTTGTCCTGCGTGAAGATCAGGGTTTGCTCGTTCCGGTGCTGGTCGAGCAGTCTGTCCACCGTCGCGAGCTTGGCCGAAGCGGCGAGCGCGAGCTCGCGTTGCCGGAGATAGGCCTGGAAGGCGCGGCGCCCGGCGTTCGAGCGGGCGGCGCGCATCACGAAGTCTTGCCAGCCGTTGCCGCGGTCCATGCGGATCCCCTGGGAGCGCAGGAAATCGACGTAAATCTTGCGTTCGTTCTGGTACTCCTCCCGTTCTTCGGCGCTCAGCTCGACCTCGATGCAGACGGTCTCGTAGTCGGCGAGGTACGCGCCCGAGAGCTCGACGATGTCCTTTCTGTAGACGAGCGGCCCCACGAGCCGATCGAGCAGCGCGTCGCGGCCATCCTGCCGCTCGGGAGTCGCCGAGAGCCCCAGGCGGAACGGGGCCAGGCAGAGCTCGGCCGCGAGCCGATACGTCTCTCCCGGGAGGTGGTGGCATTCGTCGAAGACCACCAAGCCGAAGCGCGCCCCGAGGTGCTGCATGTGCAGGTACGCCGAGTCGTAGGTCGTCACGGTGAGCTCGCGCACCGCGTGGCTGCCACCACCGACGATGCCCACGTCCGTCGCGAAGCTCGTCCGCAAGAGGTCGTACCACTGCCGCACGAGGTCCAAAGTCGGCGCGACGACGAGCGCGGCGCGCCGGCGGTCCTCGATCGCGAGCACCGCCAGATGGCTCTTGCCGGCGCCGGTGGGGAGCACGACCACGCCGCGCCCTCCCGCGGCGCGCCAGGCCCCGAGGGCCTCCGTCTGGAACGGGCGGGGCTCGCGCCGCACCGCGAGACGAGCCCCGAGCTCGCCGTAGGCGCGCGCCGTGTCCGTGTACGGCACGTTCGAGCGATGCAGGAGGCGCACGACGTCGAAATAGGCGACGGCCGGCGCGCGGTAGGTGCGCGTCCGTTCGTCCCACCGAAAGCTCTCGGGCACGGCGAGGCCGTCCGGAACGTCGCGGAGCTCGAGGGTCCCGCTCGAGAAGGACAGGGTCGTCATGCGCCCGCCGAGCCTACAACGGCTCGCTGCGACCGGCTCACCCCGCCGAGCCCGGCGGCGGTTCGCTGCTCGGGACTTTCACCGGAGCGCCCATGAGCTCGAGCGGTACGTGGAACACGACGTCGCCGAGCTCCGTGCCACGCCGGCTCTCCACGTGAATCAGCGTCACGGCGCCGTTCTCCATGCGCAGGATGCACACCCGCGGAACCGGCACGCAGATCAGGCGCTTGACCAGGTGGAAGTTGAAGCCTCCATGGCCGACGACGAGGAACCGCCGGCGGCCGTCGCCGACGCGCCCCCGAACGAAGTCGACGAACGCGTTCACGCGTGCCTGCACCTCGTCGTAGCTCTCGCCTCCAAACTCGGAGAAGTCGCCGAGCTCGGTGGCGCCACGCGCCGCATAGCTCGGGTACTCGGCGAGGATCTCCGTCCAGAGCCGACCCTCGAGCGCTCCCGCCGCGATCTCGCAGAGCAACGGCTCGCTCACCGGCGGCGCGCCGCCGCACGTTGCCGCGACGAGCTCGGCCGTTTCGCGCGCTCGCGCGAGCGGCGAGGTGTACGCCACGTCCCCCCCGAGCCGGCGATCGCGGAGCCACCGGCCGCTGGCTCGTGCTTGCTCGCGTCCCGTCGCGCTGAGCGGCGAATCGAACCGCCCCTGCATGCGCCCCTCGGTATTGGCCTCGCTTTGGCCATGGCGCACGATCAGAAGGTCGAACCCAAAACCACGATCCACGGCGGCGCTCTGCACTCCGCTCTCCGGATTGCTCAGCGTCGTCGACGAACGCGGCTCTCGGAGACGGCGCCACGTGCCGTGCAGCGATAGCCGTCGCGCCACGGCAGACAGCGGACGCCCACGACGTCCTCGAGGCCGAGTCGCGTCGCGGCGATGCGAAGCGCGTCCCGCACGGCGAGCTCCGGACACTCCGCACCACAGAGCGTGGTGAGCGTGCCGAGCGTGCGATGGCTCGCGGGGAGCGCGGGCAGCTCCCGCGGCTGGCGCGGCTGGCGCGTGCTGGCCCTTGCCGGAACCGGACGCGGGCGGTGTGGCTCGAAGCTCACGAGAATCGCGTTCCCGAGCGCGCCCTCCGGGCCCGGCTCGGCCTTGGCCACCACGGGTGCGTCGCCTTTGGCACGAGAAAAGCGCGCCACTTCGGCCGTGCACCGAATGCGCTTCCGCCCGCTGCAGGAGAAGGCGGCCAGGACATCCCCACCGCTTGCCGCGGCAAGCTCACGCATCACGGCGGAGAGCCGGGCGCGCGAGCAATCCACGTCGCTCAGAGCGCGCTGCTCGAACGCCTCCCAGCCGTCGCGGGACTCGCACGAGGCCACGACCACCCCGAGCCGCTCGGCCGTACGGGGCACGACGGGAGCGATCCCCATCTCGGCCGGTGTGAGCACCGGGGGCGCCGAGCGGCCTCGGTATTCCGCCCAGCCAGAACCGCCACAGCCGAGAGCGAGGGCAAGCCCCGCGAGCGCCGCTCGGAATTGCAAACGACTGCAGCTCACTTCTGCCGATCCGCAAAATAGACGAATCCCTTGGCGCGACAAAGCGCCGCGCCAAGGGAATGTCGAGGCCTGGTCCTGGATGACGGACGAAAGGAGCCGTCAGCCTTCGCTGCCAGCCTCGCCTGCCGCACCAGCGACGGCGTCGTCGCCCGCGGCACCGGCCTCGCCGCCTTCAGCACCAGCTTCAGCAGGGTCAGGGCGAAGCCCACCAGCA
>CAYYWA010000258.1:3885-8314 GCA_964475255.1 uncultured Sorangium sp. | reverse complement strand
TCTCCACCGCGTCCACGGCGCCCGCTTTCACTGGCAGAGCCTCCCGGGTCGAGCTCCGCGTCGCCAACGCCGACGTGCGCCGCGGGACGCCCCTCCGCGTCGCCGGTCGCGTCACCAGCGCCTCCGTTCCCTGTCCCCAGGCGCGCGTCGACATCGCCCTGCAGACGCCGGAAGGCGCCGTGCTCATCGGCTCCGTGCCGACCGATCGCGAGGGCCGCTTCGACAGCTCCGTGACCGTCCCGTTCGACATCGACGTCGGCGAGTACGTCCTCCGCGCCTCGACCCCCGGCGCCGGGGAGTGCGGACCGAGTGAGTGAATCGGTCCGCGCTCCCGCCGAACGCCGGGGTGCGCTCACCCCTTCTTCAGCTCGCAGTTGAACATCCAGTGGATGCCGAACGCGTCCGTCAGCATCCCGAAGCGCGCGCCCCAGAACGCGTCGTGGAGCGCCATCGTCACCTTTCCTCCCCCCGCGGCGAGCAGGTCGAAGCTCTTCGCCATCTCGTCCACGTCGTCGAACTCCAGGGACACGTGCGTGTTGCTCGCCTTCGGCGGCGGGTGTGCCGACGAGCCGTCGCTCAGCATGAGCACGGCGTTGCCGATGCGGAGCTGCGCGTGCAGCACGCGCCGGGCATCACTCGGCTGCGATCTTCCGCCCTCCCCGGGCGCGTCTTCGAAGCGCATGATGTCGCCGTCGACCTTCGCGCCGAGCGCCTTCTGATAAAGCTCGATGGCCTGCTCGGCCGTGCCATCGAACATGAGATACGGAGTGATCGACTTCACGGTCATCGCGTTCCTCCTCTTGCATGTGCCTCGAGCGCACCGAAGCGGCCCGCACGCACCGCGACCCCTACCACGGGGCGCCCGCGCCCGGCGCTGCGGTCTCGGCGATCGCGGTGTTCCCGATCGCGTGGTTTTTCCGATCGTGGCGCCCGTGACTCACCAATCGCGATTTCACCGATCGCGATTTCAGGCGACAGCTTGCCGCGTTGATCGCGGCTGACCCGCCCGGAAACGCGGCAATTGCCGTCATGGGCGGCGGGTGACTCGCTCACTTGCCGCCAATCGAGCGCCAATGGCGGCGGTATTGCCGCGATCCGAGCACCAATGGCGGCAAACGAGGGCGGGTGACCCGTCTTTTCGGCGCCACTTGCCGCCAAAAGGGCGGGTGACCCGCCCCGGTATCGCGGCAATCGCCGTGTTTGGGACCGCCAACCGACACACGGCTCCCCGAAGGCGAACGGCGGCCCCGACGGGCTCAGAAGTCACACCAGTCGCTCGGTGGCTCGGTGCCGAAGGAGTAGGGGCGGGCTTGCTTGATGAGGAGCTGCCGGGAGGCGCCGAGCAGCTTGAACTCGATGTCCATCGCAAACCAGGTGTTCTCGCCGTCGGGATCGAGCAGCGCGCGGTAGTGGTCGTGGATGGAGCGGAGGCTGCACGCGACGTCGGCGACTTCGGCGGCGGTAAGAACGGGCTCACCGCCGCTCAAGCTGCTTCGGCTCTGATAGACGAGGTCGCTCGGGCGGCCCGGCTGGTAGACGATTTGATCGCTCGTGACACCGGGCGCGGGATTGGTGACGAGCGCCTCGCCGACCTGGGCGTTGATGTAGTACTTGTGCCCTTCGCTCGGGGCGAAGATGTTGCGGCTGATCGCGACGCCATTGGCGCGCTCGGAGGGATAGGCCGGATGCACGAGCACGGCCATGCCGAGGGCGGTTTGGTCGATGTGGTAGTAGGCGCGCTCGTCGTAGGCGCGCAAATTCCAGAGGCTCGCCCAGATCTCTCGAAGGGCGTCCTCGATGCCGCCGTCGAGCTCGTCGGGATCCACCCCGGTCGAGTCGTAGAGGCCCGCGCCGTTGAAGCCCCCCAGGTCCTCGACGTTGCTGCTGCTCCGAAAGCGGACGCGAATGCCCGGAAAGCGCTCGGCGATCGCCTGGGTCACCTCGGCGAGCAAGTCCGGCTGGACGGGATGCGCCTCGATGAGCTCCCGAATTTCGGCGAGCCCGGCGCCGCGCACGAGCGGATCGGCCTCGAAGCTCGCATCCGCGCGGAGCTCCGCGAACCGCTCGGCCGCGCCGCTCGCGGCGAAGTGCTCGATCGAGTGCACGACGGGCACGGCGAAGGCCGAGGGCGGCACGCTGGCGCCCGCGCAGAGCGGCACGCGGTAAAGCTCCGCGAACTGCGCGGCCTTGCCACCGATCGAAGGAATGTCGTCGATGGAGCGCTCGGGCAGCGGCTGCACGCCGCGCACCGTCGTATCGAGCCGCGGAGCGAGCGGCGGCCCCGACGGCAACCGGCTCTGCCAGAACTCGAGCGCCTCCTCCGGGTCCGCCTCCTCGATGGTGAACGCCGAGCCCGTCACCTCGAAGCGCACGAGCGTTTCGAGGTACGGCGCGAGGCGCTCGTCGGCGCGCGCGTTCGCGAGCGCGAGGTTCGGCGTGCCGCGCCCGCGGCTCAGGATGTTCACGTGAGAGAGCGGCGTCTGGAACGCCTCCGTGATGAGCCCGGCGACGAGCGGAATGTCGTTCGGCACCTGATCGGTGACCACGATGTCGCGCGGGCCGAGCGCCGTGCTCTTCAGCGCGGCCGCGGGCACGAAGCGCAGCGTGCCGAAAGCAACGCCGGGCGTGAGGAGCTGAAAGGAAAGCCCGCGGAACGGCGCGTCCGAGCTCACGATCGGCGCCTCGCCGTCGATCGCGCGCGCCCGCTCGACCTGCTCCGGTTGCGGACGGATCACCCAGCGCTCCGGCTCCGGAACGTGCCGCATCACCGTGAAGAAGGCGTGCTTCATCTGCTCGCCCGAGAGCACGTCCCCCGGGCTGAACTCGACGGTATACAGATCCGCGCCCGCGTGGTGCACCAGCGTGCCGAGCAGATAGCGGCGTCCTTCGACGCGGAAGTACTCCCGCTCGCTGAACTCCCACCACCCGAGGTTGAACTCCTCCCGCTGAGCGGGCTCACAGCGATCGAGTGCCGGGAGCCCGTCGATGCGCTCGCGGATGTACGTGTAGTGGAGGTCCCAATCGCTTCCGTCGAGGAGCGTGACCACGTCGCCCGAGGTCATGTCCACCAGGAACTTCGCCGCGGTCATCCCGAGCGTCGCCTCCCCCGCGCCGAGCGCGGCGAGGTCGCCCGGCGTGCGCAAGCCGCGCACGTGATCGCCGACGGCTCGCGCGGGGAGCGGCTCGCAGGCGTCGTTCTCGGCGCCGGGAGTGCCCGCGATGCAGTAGCGCGGCGTTCCGCCGAGCTCGGGAACGCGGGCGAGCGCCGCGTTTTCGGGAAAGTGCGCGAAGTCGAGGCGATCGACGGCTTCACCCGTGTCCGCGTGAAACACCGTCACGACGCCCTCGAAGTCCGGCCCTTCCGCGATGGTGCTGACGTCCTCCTCCGTCACCTCGAGCACCACGCGCTCTCCCGGCTCGAGCTCCGTTTCCTCGGGCCAGGCGACCGCGACGCCGCTCGCCGCGTCCGGCCAGGGGTGCCCCACCACGTGGGGAGCGACGCGAAGCGAGTAGTCGCCGAGCTGCACCGCTTCATCGCCGCCGTTCAGGACCTCGATGAACGCCGCCGGCCGGAGCGCGAGCTCCGTGATCACGAGCGGGCTCGACGGCTCCGGCCACCGCTCAGGCCACGTGTACGGCAAGAACGACTCGTCGTTGCTCGTGTCCACCACCGGAGGCGGCCCGCACTCCGCGCCGTTGCTCCGCCCCGGGGTCGCCCACCCGCACACGGCGAACGGCCCCGTCCCGTCCGGGAGTCGGCTGAACGCGTGGTGCTCCTCGAGCGCCGGCACGTCCACGCTATCGACGAGGGCTCCGTTCGAGCGCTCGAGCGAGAGCCGTTCGCCGTCGTTGTCGATCTTGAACGGCAGGTGCAGCGCCCCCTGCTCCGGGCTGTCGTCCGCCCACAAGAGCACGAACCCTCGCGGCGGTACCTCGACGGCGGGCAGCGCGTGGATGCCCGACGAATCCACGATCACGAAGTCCCCGCGCCCTACCGGCGCGTCCCCCGCAATGAAGAGCAGGACGTAGTCGTCCGCCGCGCCGTGCTCGTCGAGCCACACCCCCTCGTTGTCGGACACCACCTCGTTGATCCAGAGCGCCACCTCGGAAGGCTCTGCCGTCCGTCCCGAACACCCGAGCGCCACGAGCCCGAGCAGCGCTCCGAACCGGCGGATCATGGCTTCATCCTGTGTACCAAAACCACCCCCCGAGCATGCACCGTGCCGCGATCGAGCCGCCGCGAATCCCGAAAAACCGGCGGCATCGGATGACCGGCCTTGGCACAGCCTGGCA
Organism: uncultured Sorangium sp.; assembly: GCA_964475255.1. Lineage (GTDB taxonomy): Bacteria > Myxococcota_A > Polyangia > Polyangiales > Polyangiaceae > PMG-095. The sequence goes on along the minus strand of CAYYWA010000258.1, from coordinate 4,021 downwards.
CACGGCGCGAAGCACGCGTCGGGCTTTCCGGGTGGGCGGCGCTGCTACTTCCTCCCCTCCGCCCCCCGAATTGCGAGCGCAGAAAGCGAGGCCGGCGCGCCGAACCGCGCCGGCCCGCCTCGAGCCGTCGCTACCG
>CAYYWA010000258.1:0-3875 GCA_964475255.1 uncultured Sorangium sp. | reverse complement strand
CGGCCGCCCCCCCCCCCCCCCCCCCCCCCCCTTTTCGCCCCCCCCCCCCGCGGGGGGCGCCCCCCCCCCCCCCCCCCCCCCGCCTCGAGCCGTCGCTACCGCTCGATCACTTGAACGCCGTCGCTTCGATTTCGATCAGCCACTCCGGAAACGCGAGCCGCGTGACCCCGATCAGAGTGCTCGCGGGGCGCGCGCCCCCCGCCTGCAGCCGGCTCACCACCGTCCCGTAGTGTTGGAGGAGCAGGTCGACGTTCGTCGTGTAGTACGTGAGCCGCATCACGTCCTTCAGCGCGAAGTCCGCCGCGTGAAGCACGGTCTCCAGGTTGTCGAACGCCGTCTGGATCTGCGCCGCCATGTCACCGGGATGCAGCGGCGTCCCGTTGGCGTCGTTCGACGTCTGCCCCGAACAAATCAGCATCCGCCGCGCATGGAACAGCTCGTTCGCCTGAACGAACCCGAACTGATCCTGCCACGTCCACGGATTGATGATCCGCCGCTTCATCGCCGCCGCGCCCGTCACTCCACCGCCCTGCTCATTCGATTCCGTCATCGAGCCTCCTCTTTCCACCCACGATTGGGGGACCTTTCGAAATATCCAACGCCCGCCTCAGGGTCAATCACGCCCAAGCCCTGAAACCCGAATTTGCCCGCCCACCCAGCTCGGTTTTCGACGACGCGCTCACGCACCGATTCTTTGTTTCGTCTCGAGTATCAGCAGGTAAGCCACAGAGAGGCGATGTCGCGGTCTCGGCGCGATCACTTCGCACTACTAACTCACTGCGAAGACCACGGGTAGCTCACCGAGAAGACCGCGGGCTGCAGAGCCGAGACCCTGTCGATATGGGTCACCGAGCGACGCCCCTCGCCGAACAGCGCGCCCGTTCGTGTGAGGGGTCCCTCAACAACGAGAGCCGAAATGAGAAGAGGCCCGGTACCGAAGTGCCGGGCCTCTTGCCGTTCGGGGAGCGCCGCTCCGATCGCGGCGCGCGTGGCAGTCGCGCTACTCTTGCAGGGCGGCCTCGCGCTGCTGCCCCTGGCTGCGATCGCGGCGCAGGCGCGTCACGTGGCCGCTGAGATCGCGGAGCGCTGCTTCTTGGCGGCGCGCGGCTTCCTCGATTTGCGTCGAGGCCGCGAGCGCCCGCTCCGAGCCGCGGTTCAACGCGCGATGCGCGGCGTTCAATTGCCCGACCATCGCGTTGATGCTCTCCATCGAGCTCTTGATTTGCTTGCTGCCGCGCGACTGCTCCTGCGCCGAGCGCTCCACCTGCTGAGCGATGGTGCGCATCTTCTCGCCGCTCTTCATGATGAGCTCGGAGCCGCGCGCCTGCTGAGCGGTGGCCGCCGCGATCTGCTGCACGGTGGCGGCGATGCGCCCGATGGCGTCCGTCACCTGCTTGCTGCCCTTCGCCTGCTCGACCGTGGCGCGCGCGATCGCGCGCACCATGTTCGTGCTCTTCTGCGAGCTCTCGAGGATCTTCTTCAAGGCGCGCTCGGCCTCGTTCGACACCTCGACGCCGCGATCGACCGTCATCGCGCCGCGCTCGACCGCCTGGATGGCGTTCTTGCTCTCCGCCTGGATCGTCTTGATGAGATCGGCGATTTCCTTCGTGCTCGCGCCCGCGCGCTCGGCGAGATCCTTGATTTCGTCCGCGACGACCGCGAACCCCTTGCCGTGCTCGCCCGCTTGCGCGGCGATGATCGCGGCGTTGAGCGCGAGCAGGTTCGTCTGCTCGGCGACGTCGTCGATCACGTTGAGGATCTGCCCGATGGCGTCGATGCGCGAGCCGAGGTTCGAGATGACGGCCATCGCCTCCTGGCTGCTCTCCTTGATGCGATAGATTTCGCCGATCGTCTTGAGGATGGCCTCGGCGCCGCGCTCGGCGTCCTGAGCCACCTCTTCGGAGAGCCGCGCCGTCTCGTTGGCGTTCGACTGCACCTGGTCGATGGAGACGTCCATCTCGTTCATGCTCGAGCTCGTCTCCTCGGCGGTGAGCGAGAGCGCATCGACGTTCTTGGCGACCTCTTTGATCGAGTACGCCATCTCCTCGATCGACGCGACCGTCTCGCGGACGCTCGAGGCGAGCTCACCGATGTTCTCGGTGACCTCCTCCGTGGTCGCGTTCATCTCGAGCACGGAAGAGCTCGACTCCTCGGCGCTGCCCGCGAGCATCTCGACGTGCGTCGCGATCTCGCGGTGCGACGAGGTCATCTCCTTGATGAAGCGCGCGGTCTCCTCGGCAGCGCCGACCTGCGTGGCGATGCCCTCGCTGAGCTGCCGGAGCGCGCTCCCCGCGTCGCGCAACGCCTCTTCGAGGCGACCCGACGTCTCGCCCACGTTCGCGTGGAGCTCGGCGTGGGTCGCGTGCACGAGGCGAAGCGCCTCGTACACCCGAAGCAAAGCGGGCGATGCGTTGGCGGGCGGATCGGGACGCTTGCCGTCGAGCACGCGCTCGACGGCACCCGAAAGCGTGGTGAGCGCTTCGTCCGAAGCGCTGCTATCCCCTCCTGCGAGCACGATCGCGACCGAGCCCGCGAGCCATAGGACGAAAGCACAAGTGACGGTGCTCTGCTCCATCCCCAACGCGGCGGCGATGATGAACGCCACGGCTGCGAGACCGAGCACAGCCAGAACCTGACGCGGCGTGAGTCGGTTCATAGTTTTTTCCCAGGGTCGGAGCGTACTTGCGCGGTGGCCCTCGCAACAAGAGCAGAATGGGGTGTTTCCCCCGCGTCGCGTTCACGCCGCGCGTCGCTCGAGCGGCGGGCCGGCTACCGGAAGCACGACGCGAAACTCGGCCCCGCCTCCCTCGGCCTCCCGGTACTCGAGGTCGCCACCGTGTTCCACGACCAAGCGATGCGCGATGGCGAGACCGAGCCCGGTGCCGTGCTCCTTCGTCGTCGCATAGGGCTGGAAAAGCCGCGGGCGCAGCTCGGGCGCGACGCCCGGCCCGTTGTCGCGGACGGCGATGCACACGTGGTGCGCGTCCTCCGGGCGAACCTCGACGGTGACCCGCGGCTCGGCCCTGCCGACGACGGCGTCGAGCGCGTTCTGGAGCAGGTTGGTCACCACTTGAACGAGCTGGTCTCGATCGGCGCGCACGGTGGGAGAGGGTGTGTGTTGGAAGGCGATCTTCGCACCCACGCCCGCGTGCAGCGTGACCACCGAGCGGACGACCTCCACGAGATCGACGTCGGACGGGTTCGGCGGCGGCAACCGCGCGAAGCGCGTGAACTCCGCCACGATGTGGTTGATCCGCCCGACCTCGTCGAGCGCGGTGCGCGTCGCCTCGTCGAAGTAGTCGTCGAACGCGGGGTCGTTGCGCGCCCGGAGGCGGCGCAGCGTCTCGATCGCGGCGCGGATCGGCGCGAGGGGATTTTTGATCTCGTGCGCGACGTGCCGGGCGATCTCGCGCCAGGCGGCGATGCGCTCGCTCGCGGCGAGGCGCCGCCGCAGCGACGCGAGATCCTCGATCGCGCGATTGAAGGCGGCCGCCGACTCCTCGATTTCACGCGGGCCGCTCGCGACGATGGCGCGCGGCTCCCCCTGCATCACCTCGCGCGCCTGGCGGGCGAGCTCGACGAGCGGCCGCGCGAGCCCGCGTGAGAGCAGCATGGCGAGGAGCGTGGCGGCGAGGACGGTGATGCCGCCGATCAGGAGCACCGTCGTGTCGAGCTCGCGCAGGGCGCGCTCCATCGGCGTGCGGGAGCGCGTGGCCTCGAGCGCGAGCCCGCCGAGCTCGGGCAGCGCGATGCGCGCGCGCATCGCCTCGGCGGGCGGGGGCGGACCCGCTTCGCGCAAGGAGACGCCGTGGGCGCGACCGATGCGGGCGATGAGCGGCTCGACGTGACGCGCTCCGATCAGCGCCACCCAGGTC
>CAYYWA010000257.1:0-8346 GCA_964475255.1 uncultured Sorangium sp. | reverse complement strand
GTTCGGGCCCCCTCCCGTCGCCGTGCCCGTGCTTCCCCCGTTCGGGCTGGCGGGTCCCACCGGGTCGTCGCTCGAGCAGGCGCCGCCGACGCGGGCCAACAGCGAAGAGAAGAGAGGAAGGGCGCGGGGCATCCCTCGGGCTCCTACTTCGCAAACCGTGGCGGCGGGCGCGGTGCGCGTCCGGCCATTTGTGTAGGGAAACCGCCTTCCCAAAGCATTTTCTCGAAGCGTCGTGCACCGTGGCGGAACATTTCTCGGCGCATCGTGTGCCGCCCGCGTTTTCCCCGCACAACTGGGCCGGTTTTGGCGGCCCGAAGCGGGCTTGGGTATGAACCAGCCATGACGCTCGGCAAAGTCTGGCTGGTCGGCGCAGGACCCGGAGATCCGGGGCTCATCACGGTGCGCGGGCTCGAGGTGCTCCGCCGGGCCGAGGTGGTGCTGATCGATGCGCTGGTTCATCCGGCGCTGCTCGATCACTGCCCGAGCGCGGAAATCCGCAACGTGGGCAAGCGCTACGGGCAGGAGAGCACACCGCAGGACACCATCAATCAGCAGCTCATCGCGCTCGGCCGGGCGGGCAAGCGCGTGGTGCGCCTCAAGGGCGGCGACCCACTGATGTTCGCTCGCGGCGGGGAGGAAGCGCTCGCGCTCGCTGCGGCCGGCGTTCCCTTCGAGATCGTGCCGGGCGTTTCGTCTCCCGTCGCGGCGAGCGCGTACGCGGGGATCCCGCTCACGCATCGCGACCTCTCGAGCAGCGTCACGTTCATCACGGGCAGTGATCGCGCCGGCGTGGAATGGTCGCCCGAGGCCTGGAAGAAGCTCAGCACCGCGACGGACACGATCTGCGTGCTCATGGGCATGCGCCGCATCGAGGAGATCACGCGCGCCATTCTGGATGGTGGTCGTTCTCCGAGTACTCCCGTCGCCGTCATTCACTGGGGGGCGCGCTCCCAGCAGCGCGTCGCCGTAGCGCCGCTCGGAGAGATCGCGGAGGTGGCGCGAGCCCGCGGGCTCAAGAATCCGGCCGTCATCGTCGTGGGCGACGTCGTCGCGCTCCGCGAGCGGATCGCCTGGTTCGATCGGCAGCCGCTCTTCGGCAAGCGCCTCGCCCTCTTCCGCCCGGAGGAGCAGGCCCGCCAAACGGCGCACGCGGTGCGCGAGCGCGGCGCCGAGCCGCTCCTGTTTCCCCTGATCGCGATCGCGGACCCTCCGGATCGAAGCGCGCTCGAAGCCGCGATCCGAGAGCTCCCGAGCTATGGCTGGGTGCTCTTCACGAGCGCAAACGGCGTCACACGGTTCTTCGCCGCGCTGGGTGCGGCGGGCCGCGACGCGCGCGCGCTCGGAGCGGCGCGCGTCGGCGTGATCGGTCCCAAGACGGGCGCGGCGCTCGCTCCATTCGGCATTCACCCGGACGTGACGGCCGAGGAGTTCGTGGGTGAGGGCCTCGCGCGCGCGCTCCTCGCCGCGGGTCCGCCGAGCCGCGTGCTCGTGCCGCGTGCGCTCGTCGCGCGTGAGGCGCTCCCGGAGGTTTTGCGGGCGCACGGGTTCACGGTGGACGTGGTGCCGGCCTACGAGACGCGGTCGGCCGGGCCCGCGGTGCGCGAGCGCCTGCGCGCGGCCATCGACGCCGGTGAGATCGACGCCGCCCTGTTCACGTCGAGCTCGACGGTCACCGAGACGGTGCGCGAGCTCGGCGACGACGCTGCTTCGCTGCTCGGCCGAGTCGTCGTGGCGAGCATCGGCCCCATCACCACGCAGACGCTGGAGCGCTTCGGCATTCACGTCGACGTCTCCGCCGAGCGGTACACGGTCGACGGCGCGTTGGACGCGCTCGAGCGGTACTATGCCCGCTCGACGAACGACCCGGGCTCGGCGTGAGCGAACGGCGTCGTTTCTTGGGTCGTCCTGGGATTCAGAGCCCGAGGTGGTAGCCGATCGTCGGCTGGAACACGATATCCGGGAACATCACGTTCAGCGTGAACGCGAGCGCGGACTCGTTGCTGAGCGCGTACTGGACGTGCGCGGTGGGCCCGAAGAATACCTTCGGGCCGGAGTGGTAAGCGGTGAGGTTGCGGGCGAACTGCGCGTACGGCACGAGCTGCGTGTCCTGGGTGGCGCTCTCGCACGCGGGATCCGGACAATCGATGATCTGAACGCCCGCTTGTGTGTCGACCTGGGCGAGCCCGGCCGCGACCCCGAGGTAAGGCCGCAGGCGCTTCGACATCGGATCCTTCGTCAGGGAGTAGCCCACGCGCGCTTCGAGGTGGATGGGCAAGAACCCCTCGGGCGCCCCGTTGAAGGCAAACCCGAGCCGTCCGCCGGCGAGCAGGCGATCGAATGCTCGATCGTAGGAGAAGAGCACGCGCATCGTGGCCCGGGTGAACGAGGACTCGACGTTGCCCGAAAATCGCCGGTTGGGCGTGCCGCGGTACTGGTTGCCCCCCGCGAAGCACGTCCAGTCTTCGCTGTCGTCCGACTCACTGCCACAGACGCCGACGGCGTCGCGCACGAAGGCGAAGTCCATACCGAAGTGCAGCCCGATCCAGTTGTACTTCTTGGGCCCGAGCGAGCTCGCCACTTCCTCGGGATCCGGGAAGTAGCACACGCCGTCCCGGCACTCGCCGGACTCGCACTCGGCGTCTTCCTCGCACTTCGGCGGGCTCTCACAGGTGCCAGCGACGCACGCCAGACCCTTCTGGCACTCCACGGACGCGACGCATGCGGCGCCCCACCCGCGAACGCCGACCCCCTTCTTCGTTCCGGGGCACTGCGCTGAACCGAGCAGGTCGCCCGGGCACTCGGACGGGTCGAAGCAACGGGCCGCGGGCTCCTTGCCGGGCAGCGACGGAGCGGGCTCGCTGGTGCTGTCCACGATGACGAGCTTCATCTCCTCGGTCTTCGTCGTGACCTTGCCCCTCTTCGAGACGCCCTGGACTTGGTACTCGAAGTCGCCGGTCTTTGCCGTCTCGGCGCAGGGGATCTCGACGGACCACTCGTCGCCCGACTTCTTCATCCGCTCCGACTTCCAGTCCTCCCCGGGAGGGCGGTAGCGAACCTCGAGGCGCGAGACCTTCTTCTTGACCGTGCACGCGATCGGGAGCACGCGCCGCGTCTCGACCTCGGGTGGGAGCAGGCTGCACTCGATCGAGGTCGTGCCGGGAGCGTCTTCCTTCTCGTCCTCGTCGTCCTCGTCGTCGCGCTCCTTCTTCTTGGAGTCCTCGATGTCGAGCGCGACCCCTTCGTCGTCTTCGTCGTCGTCCTCGCTCGTGCTCACCGGGGCGGGCTTCGGGCGCTTTACCTTCTTCTTTTTCTTCGTCTTGCTCGTCTTCTTCTTTTTCTTCGTCGTCGTCTTCTTCTTGGTCTTGGTCGTCTTCCTCTTCGGCTGTGCGACCGGCTCCTCCTCCAGCGTCACTTCCTCGATCTCGACGGCCAAGGCCGTGAGCGGAAAGACGCAGAGGAGCAGGAAGATGAGCAAGCGATACGCACGATGCACGAAGGGTCCTCCGGCCGCCGGGAAGTCCCGGGCAAACATTCGCACTGAAGACGGACATTCGCGAAGTAGGCCGGCATTCCCGTGGTTTCAAGAGGTTTCACCAGCGTCGCCAATCTGAAGCAGCGCGGCAGCGCGCGCTGTCCGCACGCGATGCTTCGCCGCGGATGCGCGGGTGCAGTCGAACACGACGTCGCGCGCCTCAGCCGATACGACCGAGCAAAAGACCTGCATGCCCTCGGGGCGAGCGGTTACAAGAGCGGTTGCAGGAGCGACCCCGCGCGGCGGCGCGGACTCACGCTTCGCTCATCACGCGGTTGCGCCCCGCGTGTTTCGCCGCGTAAAGCTGGGCGTCTGCGGCGGCGACGAGCATCTCGGGAGTCATGTCCGGACGGCCTCCGAGCGAAGCGCAGCCGACGCTCACGGTGACGCGCAGCACGCCCTGATCCGTCGTGATTTGCAGGCCCTCCACGAGGGTGCGCACCCGCTCGCCGACGCTCCGAGCGCCGGCGATGTCGATGCCGCGCAGGATGATCGCGAACTCCTCGCCGCCGTAGCGCGCGAACACGTCTTCGTTGCGCAAGCTGTGTGCGACGGCGCGGGAGAGCTCGACGAGAACCTGGTCCCCCACCGGGTGCCCATAGGTGTCGTTCACGCGCTTGAAGTGATCGACGTCGAAGAGCACGAGCGACACGTCGCTCTTGTGTCGGCGCGCGAAGCTCAGCTCCGCGCGGAGCTGCAGGTCGAAGTGCTCACGGTTGCGCGCACCCGTGAGCGCGTCCGTCACGCTCGCTTCGTAGAGCTGGCGGAGCAGCGCCTCTCCGCTCTCGTCCGACAGCGCGTAGCGGAACACCGTCGAGGGCCCGAACTGGATGAGATCCCCATCGCGCAGCACGTGCCGTTCCACGCGCTTGCCACCGACGAACGTCCCGTTCGCGCTCTCCGTGTCCTCGAGCACGTACACGCCGTTCTCCGGGACGATGCGCGCGTGCTTTCGGCTCACGCCGTCGTCGCTCAGGAACACCTCGGCATCCTGCGCACGCCCGATGCGGCACGGCTGCTCCGGCAGCCGGATGACGAACCCGATCTGCGCGCCGTTCACGCGCACCAGCAGATGCCGATCCTTCGGCTCGCGGCGCCCCCGGAACGGCAGATCCTTCAGCGAGACGATCGCCGTGCATTCTTCGTCATCGCCTAGCGCGAACGTCTTCGGACCGCGATCGTCGGGCACGGGAGTAGCTCCCCTGAAGCTACCCTTTTCCGTGAAACAGTCCACGACAACACGCGCGGTTTCCGCGGGCGTCGGCTTTGGTGTGGGCGCCGGGATCCGTGCCGCTGAGGATTCGGGTGAACGTCGCACCACCGACTCTTCGATTCGCCGGGCTCCGTTCGAGCCACCCGGCCGGGCGCTCATGGAAGAACATTCCATCGGCGCCGTTCGTTGCCCCCTACAGCGGACCACAGCACGCTGCCGTTTCTGTCGAGCAGCGCGTGACCGGGCCAGGCCAGGTCCGACGTGTTTACGCGGGAGACGAGTCGGTGGTGTGGCCGACCAACGGGTGACGAAGCGTTCCGTCACCCCGGGGGTGGGAGTGCGGGACGGGCAGCCGCGCTACTCGAGCTCGCTCGCGAGGGCGAGCGCCTCGTTGAGCCGAGCGCGCTCGCCGACGAGCCGAGCGCGTTGGTCCCGCGCCTCCGCGACGACCTCTGCGGGGGCGTTGTCGACGAAGCTCGGGTTGGAGAGGCGCTTCTCGAGCACCGTGATGTCCTTCTCGACCTTCTTCAGCCGGCGCTGAACGCGCTCGCGCTCCTTGTTGGGCTCGACGAGCCCGCGGAGCCCGACGAGCACCTCCACGTCACCCGCCACGCTGACCACGGTGCCCGGCGCGCGCGGGCCGCCGGGCTCCGCCACGGTGAGGGCCCCCTCCGTGCCAACCAGGAACTCGATGAACCGCGCTTCGCGGACGAGGAGCTCCCGCACCGCAGCGTCCGCCGTCCGCAGCTCCAGCGGAACGCGAGCGGTCGGGTGGACCTCGTGCTCGCTCCGGACGCTGCGTGCCGCGGACACCGCGCGCATCACGATCGTCATCTCTCGCTCCGCGGTCGCGTCGGTTCTCCCGTCGCGTGCGCTCGGATAGGGCGCGAGCGCGATGGAGAGCGGGCGCGAAGCGGGGCGGGGGAGGCGTTGCCAGAGCTCCTCGGTGATGAAGGGCATGTACGGATGCAGCGCGCGGAGCGACGACTCGAGCACCTGGGCGAGCGTTCGCCGGAGCTCCTCGCGCTCGTTCTCCGTCCCCGCCTGAAACACGAGCTTCGCCATCTCGATGTACCAGTCGCAGAGCTCGTCCCAGAAGAAGTGGTAGAGCGCGCCAGAGCCGTCATCGAGCCGGTAGTTCTCGATCCCGCGCGTGCTGGCCTCCACGGCCGCGCCGAGCCTCGACAGGATCCAGCGATTCACGAGCAACGACAGCTCGCCGCTCGGCGTCTCTCCCGTGCCTTGGGCCCCGCCCGCGACGTACGGCAGCGCGAAGCGGATCGCGTTGTACATCTTGTTGCAGAACTTGCGGAACCCTTCGATGCGCCCGGGGGAGAGCGCGATGCGCTTCGCCTGGGGCGAATAGCTGCACAGCGTGAAGCGCAGGGCGTCCGCGCCGTACGGCGCGAAGCCTTTGCCCATCTGGGCGGTCGAGGGATACGCCTTCTTGAACGCGGCGAGCGCCTCCGCGATGGGAGCCGTCGGCAGGGCCTTCTGGACCACGGCTTCGAAATCGGCGCCGTGGATGAGATCGAGCGGGTCGATGGTGTTGCCCTTGACCTTGCTCATCTTGTCGCCCGTCTCGTCCACCACCATCCCGTGCAGGAGCACGCGGCGGAACGGGACCTCCCCCATGAACTTGAGCCCCATCATCATCATGCGGGCGACCCAGAAGAACAGGATGTCGTATCCCGTTTCCATGTCGCTCGTGGGGTAGAAGCGGGCGAGCTCCAGCGTGCGATCGGGCCAGCCGAGCGTCGAGAACGGCCAGAGCGCGCTCGAGAACCAGGTGTCGAGCACGTCCGGGTCCTGGCGCAGCCGATCCGAGCCGCATTTCGAGCAGGATTTCGGCGCTTCGCGGCTCACCTGGATCTCGCTGCAGCTCTCGCAGTGGTACGCGGGGATCTGGTGGCCCCACCAGAGCTGGCGCGACACGCACCAGTCCTGGATGTTCGTGAGCCAGTGCTCGTAGGTCTTCACCCACTCCTCGGGCACGATGCGCGTGCGCCCGTCCCGCACCGCTTCGAGCGCGGGGAGCGCGAGCGGTTCCATCTTCACGAACCATTGCGTCGAGATCATCGGCTCGACGACGGTGTTGCAGCGCTGGCAGCGGGGCAGCTCGAGCGTGTGCGGCTTCGAGCCCCGAGCGAGTCCCTTCTCCTCGAGCGCACGTTTCACGGCGCGACGCGCCTCCTGCACCGTCATCCCCTGGAACGGGCCGCCCTCGGCGTTGAGCGTGCCGTCGAGGTTCAGGATGTTGATCTCGGCGAGGTGGTGCCGCTTCCCCGTCGCGAAGTCGTTGAAGTCGTGAGCGGGGGTGACCTTCACCGCGCCCGTCCCGAAGGCCATGTCCACGAGCACGGGGTCGGTGATGACCGGGATTTCCCGGTTCACGAAGGGATGCCGGAGCGTCTTTCCGTGCAGGTGCGTGTAGCGCGGGTCGTCCGGATGAACCGCGACGGCCGTGTCCCCGAGCATCGTCTCGGGCCGCGTGGTCGCGACCACGAGCTCGGTCGCACCCCGGCTCGGATCGGCGTCCGCGACGGGATACGCGAACTCGTAGAGCTCACCGTTCGCGGGCTCGTTCTCGACCTCGAGATCGCTGAGCGCCGTCCGGCACTCCGTGCACCAGTTGATGAGCCGGGTCGCGCGATAGATGAGCCCTTCTTCGTAGAGGCGAACGAACGCCTCCTGCACGGCGCGCGACGGCCCGGGATCCATCGTGAACTTGCTGCGATCCCAGTCCGCCGAGCAGCCGAGCACGCGCATCTGCTGGGCGATGCGACCCCCGCTCTCTTCCTTCCACTTCCACACGCGCTCGACGAACGCTTCGCGGCCGAGCTCGTGACGCGTCTTTCCCTCGCGTCGGAGTTGCCGCTCGACGACGGTTTGCGTCGCGATGCCCGCGTGATCCATGCCGGGCTGCCACAGCACGTTCCTGCCCTGCATGCGTTTGTGACGCACGAGGACGTCCTGAAACGTGCTCCCCAGCGCGTGGCCCATGTGCAGCGAGCCCGTCACGTTCGGCGGCGGCATCGTCACGACGTAGACGGGGCGCGTGTCGCCCGGCTCGGAGCTCGCACGGAATACGCCGTGCTCCAGCCAGAACGCGTACCAGCGCGGCTCCACCTCGCGCGGCTCGTAGGCCTTGGGCAGCTCGCTTCGATCGGCTTCGCTCGTCATCGGGCCGAGGTTTAGCCTGGATTGTGCGCTGGCGCCGGAGGGGAGCGACGTGGAGTTCGGGGACCACGCCGCGCTCGGCGCGCGGCGCCCGGAGCACGACGGACGCGGGTCGCTGCGCGGCGCTCGGACCGCGCGCTCCAGAGCGACGAACGGTTGGGAACGCGCCGAGACACGCGGAAACAGCGTCGCACGGAGCGCCCGCGTGGGGAGGCGCCCCGCCGGAGCTCACTTCGGCGGCGAGCGGCGGCGCGAGCCGCCCTTGCGAGAAAGGCCAGACCGCCGATCCGTCGAACCGATCGGCGTTCCAGGTGTGTCGGGACGCGGCGCGCGGAGCGCCGCGTGCGGATCAGTCGCTCGTGAGGCGCTTGATCTCTTCGCGGATCATCGTCTCCGCGAGGGTCGGCACGACTTCCCAGAC
>CAYYWA010000256.1:0-8351 GCA_964475255.1 uncultured Sorangium sp. | reverse complement strand
TGCTCGACGCTGTTTTCCGCATATTTCGGCGCGTTCCTAACCGTTTGTCGCTCTAAATTGGTGTCGCTGCCGTCATGCGCGCCGTCGTCGTTGCTTCCCCAGGTGGCCCCGAAACGCTCGAGATCCGGAGCTTGCCGGACCCTCGCCCGTCGCGTCTGCACGTCGTCATCGACGTGCACGCGACGGCGCTGAACCGCGCCGACCTCTTGCAGCGGCGTGGGCTGTATCCGCCACCCGAGGGAGCGAGCCCAATCCTCGGCCTCGAATGCTCCGGGGTCGTGAGCGAGCTCGGACCGGAGGTGGAGGCGCTGCGCGTCGGCGACCGCGTGATGGCGTTGCTCGCGGGCGGCGGATACGCCGAGCGAGTGGTCGTGCACGAGAACCTGGTGATGCCCGTGCCCGACGAGCTCTCGTTCGAGGAGGCGGCGGCGATTCCGGAGGCGTTCCTCACGGCGCACGAAGCGCTCGTGAACGCCGGCGAGCTCGAGCCCGGGGAGCGCGTGCTGATCCACGCCGGGGCCTCGGGGGTCGGCTCGGCCGCGATCCAGCTGGCGCGCGAGCTCGGCGCGTTCGTGATCGCCACCTCGCGGAGCGCCGACAAGATGGGCTTTCTGCGCGACCTCGGCGTGCACCGCGCCGTGCTCACGACCGAAGAGGATTTCGCCGAGGTGGTTCGGGAGGAGTCGCGGGGGCGCGGCGCGGGCGTGCTCGTGGATTTCGTGGGCGCCGCGGACGCGGAGAAGAACCAGAAAGCGCTCGCGGCGGGCGGCCGCTGGATCGTCGTCGGCTTGCTCGGCGGGGCGCGCGCGACCATCGACTTCGGCGCCCTGCTCGCGCGCCGTCAGACGGTGCGCGGCATCGTGATGCGCACGCGGCCGCTACCGGAGAAGGCGGCCCTGGTGCGCGCGTTCCGGAAGGATTTCCTCCCGTGGTTCGCCGAGGGCCGCTTGCGCCCGCAGCTCGACGCCGTGTTCCCGTTCGAAGCCGTACGGGAGGCGCACGAGCGGATGGAAACGAACCGGAACCTCGGCAAGCTCGTGGTCAAGCTCCGCTGACCGGCGCGGGCGCCATCAATCGGCGAGCACGGGACGGAGGCGCAAGAGCCCCGCACCCGGGCGCACGCGCGCCTGACACGCGAGACGGAAAGGCCCGCCACCGAGCAGCTCGAGCAGCTCGGCCTCGGGCTCGTCGGGCGGTTCCAGCAGGTCTGCCCCTTCGAGGACCTCGACGTGGCAGGTGCCACAGCTCGCGGAGCGGCACGAGAACGGGATCGGCGCCAGGTGATGGTCGCAGATGTCCACGAGCTCGCCCCCTTCCGCGGCCTCGACGACCTTCGTTCGCCCAATCCGGCTGCCAGAAAATTCGATCGTCGGCACGAGCGCACCCGATAGCGCTTGGCCCGCAGCGGCGCAAGCACGCGCCGAGCAGGCATCCCTCGTGTGCGTCAGCCGCGCGTGTCGAGGATCAGCGTGACGGGCCCGTCGTTCGCGAGCTCGACCAACATGTGCGCTCGAAAGCGGCCCGTCTCCACCTCGACGCCGCGCGTTCGACACTCGGCGCAGAAGCGCTCGAAGAGGCGGCGCGCTCCCTCGGGCTCCATCGCGTTCGCGAAGCTCGGACGCCGGCCGCGCGAGGCGTCGCCGAGCAACGTGAACTGAGAGACGGCGAGCAGGCGTCCACCGACGTCGGCGAGCGCGCGGTTCATCTTCCCGGCGTCGTCTTCGAAGATGCGCAGGCCGACGACCTTGTCCGCGAGCGCGACGGCGTCCCGCTCCTCGTCCTCCCGGGAGACGCCGACGAGCACGCACAGCCCGTGCTCGATGCTCCCCGTCACCTCACTGTCCACGGTGACCTTCGCGTGACGCACTCTCTGAACGACGGCCCGCATGGCCGCCCCCTATCACGATTCGTGTCACACTCGTCGGCAGCCAATGGCGACCGCCCTCGAAATGCGCTCCCAACGCGACGCTCCAGCGACGGGGGCGGTCCAGCTCCCCGCCTGGGCGGAGGCGCTCGCGCGCCTGCTCGACTCCGCGTTCGTGATCCCGGGCGTGCGCGTTCGCGTAGGCCTCGACGCCCTGCTCGGCCTGATCGCCCCGGGGGCGGGGGATGCCGCGGCGGGCATCGCGAGCGCCGCGCTGCTCGTGCTCGCGTTCCAGATGCGCGTGCCGAAGGTGATCCTTTTGCGCATGCTCGCGAACATCGCGATCGACGCGGTGCTCGGCAGCATCCCCTTGGCGGGCGACGTCTTCGACGTCGTCTTCCGCTCGGCGAACAAGAACCTGGCGTTGCTTCGCCGGCACGCACACTCCGCGACCGGCCGCCCCACGGCGGGCGACTACGTCGTCGCGGGCATCGCGCTAGCGTTCGTTCTCGCCCTGCTCCTCTTGCCGGTGCTCGTCGGGCTCTTCCTCGTCCACTTCGTGGCGACGCTCACTGGGTCCTGATTTGCACGCGTGCGCCGCGGCGAGCAGCCGCTCGGCGAGCCAGGCGCGCTCTTCGGGCTCGAGCTCCCAGCGCAAGGTGCCGATCCGACCGGTCTCGGACCACAGGAGGAGCGCGTGCGGCAAGAGCTCCGGCAAGAGCAGGCCGCGGCCGTGACAGTGCACGACCCGGCCGCCCTCCACGGCGTGCACGGACCACTCGCCCGGCTCGATCTCGATGCGGATTACGTCCTCGACCGCCGTGCGGAGCCGGAGCGCGAGCGCGGCAATGAGCCCGAGGAGGAAGACGGGGAGCGCCCACGCCGAGGTGCCGAGCAGCAAGGAAATCGCGAGCACCGCGCCCGTCGCGACGAAGAGCGTCCACGCGTCCGAGCCCCACGGCTCGAGCCCGTCGGCAGGCATGTCGAGCACGACGCGCCCGTCTTCTTCGGTGCGTTCGCGGAGGATCCCCGGAGCGGGCCGTCCGGGCTCCGGAATGCGCCGTCGCGCGACGACACGGCGTGCGACCGCATACCCGCCGAGCACCAGCGCGCTCGCGAACCCGGCGAAGAGGGTCGCCCGCAAGGCGAGCTCGCTCGGCGCGAAGACGAGCGCGAGCCCGAGCGAAGCCGCCGCACCGAACAAGGCGCCCGAGAGCCGCCGCGAGAGCGGGCGCGCGCGCTCGAGGGTCTGGACCGTCGTGGCGCGGTCCGCCTCGTCCACGCCGAGGCCGGGATGGCCCGTCACGCGAAGAATCTCACTTCCTGCTCGACCACCGTCTCGCCCGGCTCGCCGCGCTCGGCCTGGCGCAAGAGGCGCCAGACGTGGGGTCCCAAGAAATCGAGGCGCGTGGACATGTACTGCTCTCCCCCAAAGCGAAGCACGTTCTCCGTCTGCGCGCGGAGCATCCGGACGTCCTGAGCGAAGATGCGCAGCGCCACCCGCTCGAGGACGGGGCGGAGCACGAGCGGCGGGATCAGCGTGCGAAAGGCCGCAACGGCGGTGAGCCGCGTGACGAAATCACTCACCGGGGTGCACAACGCCGTCACGATGAACCGCGACTCGGTGCCCAAGCGGTATTCGACCTGCGCGATCGACGGGAGGAAAAACCGATCCCAGTGCTCGACTTGGCCGCCGCTCGGCGAGAGGAGCCGCCCGACGAGCCCCTTCGGTCGCGGCTCCCCGACGTACTCCGCCTCTACCGAGACCGGCGTGCGCCGGACGCGCGCGCACACCTCGTGCCGCTCGACGCCCCGAAACAAGCCGCGGTGCAGAAATGCCGTGTGTGGAACGTCCAGGGCATTTTCGATCGTCGCGTGCAGCGTGCCCGGAGCCTCGACCTCGCGGATCACGACGGCATGACCCTCCCGCTCGAGCTCCCGCGTGCCGACGTGGAAGGGCGGCCGCTCGGGCTCCTCGCCGAGCGCGGGGCAAACCCAGACGAGCCCCTCCTGCTCACGCACGGCGGCGCTCGGGCAGGGGCGGTCGCGCTCGGAGTCCGAGGCGAGGCCGGGCACCAGCCGGCAGCGGCCCGAGCCGTCGTACTGCCACCCGTGATAGGCGCACTCGAGGTGGCCCTCGAAGGTCACCCGCCCGAGCGAGAGCGGGACGTTCCGGTGCGGGCAGCGGTCGAGCAGCGCGCGGGCGCGGCCCTCGCCGTCACGAAACAAGACGAGCGGCACGCCGAGCACGGTCCGCGCGAGCGGGCGCTTGCCGAGCGTCTCGGCGCGACAGGCGACGTACCACTCACGCGTCAGGCGTGCGATCGAGAGATGCCCTTTGGTGGGCGGCGGTGCGAGAATGGGGAGCGTCACGCGGGCGGCCCCATCATCGACCCGTGCCCCCGCGATGTCGAGAGCGCGCGCTCGGACGAACGCTTGCGAAAGCGGGGCGCGCCCCGCATAGTCCGAAAGCGGCGCGCTTTTGCGCCCCGCGTGATCGGAAGCTCGAGGAGGCCCGGGTGATCGACAAGAATACCGCAAGCTTCATGCGCTCCCTCTGCATGGGGCAAATCGAGGAGGACATCATTCTTCCGTTCCCGGAGCTCTCGAGCGCCGAGAAGGAGACGCTCCACGGCGTCATCGGCTCGCTCGAGCAGCTCCTCGGCTCGCGCGACGCGGACTTTCGCAAGTGGGACCGGCAGGGGGAGCTCCCCGCGGAGTTCGTGGACGAGCTCCGCCAGTTCGGCGTGTTCGGTCTGGTCGTGCCGGAGGAGTTCGGCGGCATGGGCTTCGGCAACACCGCGTACTCGCGGACGCTGCAGGAGGTCGCCCGCTACGACGCCTCGGTGGCCGTGACGATCGGCGCGCACAACTCGATCGGCATGCGCGGCCTGCTCCTCTTCGGGACCGAGGAGCAGCGACAGCGCTACTACCCGAAGCTCGCGACGGGCGAGATGATCGCCGCGTTCTGTCTGACGGAGCCCGGCAGCGGCTCGGACGCGGCGTCGATCAAGACCACGGCGGTGCGCGACGGCGACTCGTGGATCCTGAACGGCACCAAAATCTGGATCACGAACGGCGGTATCGCCGACTTCTTCACGGTATTCGCGAAGACCGGCAAGGCCGAGGAGCGCGGTCAGCTCAGCGCGTTCATCGTCACGCGGGACATGCCGGGCGTGTCCACGGGTCCTCACGAAGACAAGATGGGGATCCGCGCGAGCTCCACGACCACCGTGACGCTCGAGAACGTGCGGGTTCCCGCGGAAAACCTCCTGGGCGAGCCGGGCAAGGGCTTCAAGGTCGCGATGATGATCCTGAACTCCGGGCGCACCGGCCTCGGCGGCGGCTCGGTCGGGGGCATGAAGCGCCTGATCCAGCTCGCGTCGCAGCAGGCCAAGGGCCGCGTTCAGTTCGGAAAGCCCATCTCCGAGTTCGGCCTGGTCAAGCAGAAGGTCGGGCAGATGGTGGTCGACTGCTACGCCACCGAGGCGGCGGTGACCATGGTCGCCGGGCTCATCGACCAGGGCTACAAGGACTACGCCGTCGAGGCGGCCATCAGCAAAGTGTTCGCGAGCGAGGCGCTCTACCGCACCGCGGACGAAGCGCTGCAGATCGCGGGCGGCAACGGCTACATGTCCGAGTACCCGTACGAGCGCATCGTGCGGGACAGCCGCATCAACCGCATCTTCGAGGGCACGAACGAGATCCTGCGGCTCTTCATCGCCCTCACCGCGATGAACGACGTCGGCCAGAACCTCCGCGAGATCGCGAAGTCGCTCGAGGGCGTCTTCAACGATCCGATCAAGGGGTTCGGCGTGCTGAGCGAGTATGCGCTCCGCCGCGTGTCCATGGCGACCGGCATCCGCCGCGAGGGCACGAGCTTCACGCGCCTGCACCCGGCGCTCTCGCGCTCCGCCGCGACGTTCGAGGACGCGACGCGCGAGCTCGCCTCGGCCGCGGACCGCATCCTCCGCAAGCACGGGCGGAGCATCATCGACAAGCAGTTCGCGACGCGGCGGCTCGGCGACATCATGATCGACCTGTTCGTGCTCGCCTGCGTGCTGTCGCGCGTGGACGCCTCCATCCGCAAGAAGGGCGTGGAGAAGGCCGCGCACGAGCTCGAGATCCTGCAGACCTTCGCGGGTCAGGCGCGGCGCCGCGTTCGAAGCAACGTGAGCGAGATCGACGACAACGAAGACGAGCAGATCAAGGCGCTCGCCGATCACGCGTTCGAGGCCGAAGGGTTCTCCTGGGACACGATCTGAATGCCCGTCTGCTCGCCGCGCCGGCCGCGGACGAGCTTCAGCATCTGCTCGAAATCCCAAACCGGCCCGGCCACGAACGAGAGCGCGTCCTCGCTGAACGCGGGGGCGCGCCGCTCGAACACCGCGTGACCGACGAGGTTCGCCGCCCACCCCGCCGCGAACGCGCCGAGTGACGCGAGCCAGAGCTTCGAACGATGCGTGGGGCTCGACAGGAAGAGCCCGCCCACGCCGCCGAGGATGAGGGGGATGCCGACCTGGTGGAGCACGCGGTTGGTCCGGTTCTCGTGCGTCTCGCGGTAGAAGCGCAGCGCCTCCGCCCAACGCTCTCGCGCCCCACCGCAGAACTCGGGATGCCGCCGCCGCCAGTCGCGCTCGATGAGCCGTGCGCCCGCGGCGAAGACCGCCACGCCCGTGACCTTGAGCCCGGCCGCGAGCCCGGCCATGCCGAGCCCCGCGAGCACCACGCCGCCTCGTGCGGAAGTCCATCCACTCATGCGTCGCCTCCTTCGAGAGAGTACCCTGGCGCCGAGCGGGCGGCAGCCCCCTCGTTGCCCCGCGGTCGGTCCTGCGCCGCCCGCCTGGCACGAGCTTCGCAGAACCCCGGAGGGACCGGCATGCGGCAGCACGCCCTATTCCGCAAGGCCCACACGGTCTTCACCCTGGCCCGCGAGGCCGTCCAACAGTTTTCCAGAGATCGCGCCGATCTGCTGTCTGCCGCGCTCGCGTTTTTCACGCTGCTCTCGATCGCCCCGCTCATCATCATCGCGGTCGCGATCGCGGGGGCCATCTTGGGCGAAGGCGAGGCGCGCCAGGAGGTCCGGCGCTTGCTCCAGGAAACGATGGGAGGCGGGCCGGCCGCGGCCATCGACTCCTGGGTGGAGCAAGCGTCGCGCTCGGGCGGCGTCGCGTCCATCATCGGTTTCTTGCTGCTCCTCCTCGGCGCCTCGCGGCTCGTGGCGCAGCTCCGGAGCGCGCTGAATCAGATCTTCAACGTGAGCCCGCGCGAGGCGGAGGGCCTCAAGGCGAGCGTCGCGGTGTTCGTGAAGCGGCGCCTCTTCGCCTTTGCGGTCGCGGCCGCGGCGGGCCCGCTTCTCCTCCTCGTCGTGGCCTCGCGCGCGCTGCTCACGGGCCTCCACGGCGTGCTGTTCTCCGGGACGCCGTTCGCGGGCACCCTCGTTCAGATCACGCAGCTCCTCTTCTCCATCGCGGTGGTCGCGCTCATGTCGGCGCTCGTGTTCAAGATCGTCCCGGACACGCGCATCGGTTGGCGAGTGACGTGGGTGGGAGGGCTCGTCACGTCGATCCTGTTCAACATCGGCAACGTGCTGGTCGGGTTCTATCTCGGGCGCGCCACGGTCTCCGCGACCTACGGTGCGGCGGGCTCGGCCGTGGTGGTGCTCCTCTGGCTCTATTTTTCCGGACAGATCTTCCTGTTCGGGGCGGAGTTTACTCAAGTGTACGCACAACATTTCGGACGTGGGCTGAAGCGAGAGGAAGAAGACGAGCTCGAAAAAGAACGCGGCGAGGTGCCCGACGCCCACGCGGAGCGCGGGTTCGTCGGAAAGCCCTCCGAGGCCGGCGCGAGCCCCCAGCGCGCGGTGGAAGAGCCCGAGCGCTCGCGCCCGCGCAACACGCCGCCGTTCCTCGGCCTGTTCGTGCTCGCGGCGCTCGCGCTGCCGGCGCAGGCCTGCGGCGGGCCGACCTTCGTCGTGCAGCAATACGACGGACCCGTGCGGCCCGTGGAGACGATTTCGATCCTGCGCATGAACGGCGACGATCCCGCGCACGTCGTCACCCTCGACGGTGAACCGACGGACGTTCGGGTGGACGACGACGCGCGTCTGCACATCGAGGTGCTCCCCGGGCGGCACACGCTCGCGGTGTGGAGCTCCGAGTTCCCGGAGCGACGGCCCGAGCCGGTCGCGTTCATGGCCGAGCCGGGGCGCGTGTACCGCGCCGTGATGGTGTCGTTCCGCGCCGATCCGGTCGCTCGCGTGTACGAGGTGAGCCGCGGCTCCGACGACCCCGTCCGCGACGTCACGCTCCCCACGGCGCCCCCCGTGTCCACACCGGTACGACGCGCTCCCGCTCCGGCGCCGCAGCCCGCGCTGCCGTCTGCCGCGTTCCCGGAACCGCCCGAAGCGCCCCCGCCGGCGCCCACGGCGCGGGGCCCCGGCCGGAAGCCGTAGCTACGATCGGAGAAGGTCGTATAGATCATCAGC
>CAYYWA010000255.1:0-8394 GCA_964475255.1 uncultured Sorangium sp. | reverse complement strand
GCGCGTGCCGCCCCTACGAAACGAGGCTAGAACGGCGATCGGTCAAACCGATCGGCGTTCTAGGGTCGAGCTCCGTAGTCCGGGGGGCCTGCCCCTCTCGTGTCCTCTCGTGTCCTCACCGTCCTCGTGCTCATCGTGCTCGAGATGGCGCTGCCATCGCCGCGCGGGCCGAACACGATTTCGGCTTGGGCCTTATCCTCCCGCATCGGCCCGAACCCCAGGCTGAGCCCCGGATCGAGCAGGATCTCGAGTGCTGGCGTAGCGCACGGTGCCTCCGGAAGGCGCGACGCCTGAGCTAAGTACTACGCAAAAGCGGAGATCGTGCCCGGCACGGCATCGAAACGGCGCCGTGGGATCCGGTGCCTCCGGCATTCAGCGTTCTGCGAGCCGCATCGCGGTTTGCCCCGCCAATACACTCCCCAGGGCTGCCCCGGGCCTCGCACCGAACTCGTTTCTCATACCCTCTTTCTGATTAGCCCTCCTCAACTTCTCTTTGACTTCCTCATGACCTCGGGAGAAATAGCGCTGCTGTTCGAGGTTGGGGAAGTGCATGCTCGTCTATGGACCATTCGAGATTGAAGAGGAGGAGCTGATCGTACGCCGCGCTGGGGTCGTCGTTCCGGTCCAGCGCCAAGTGCTGGCGACATTGATCCACCTCATGCGTCGTGCAGGCCGACTCGTCAGTCGAGAGGAGCTGATCGCGGGACCATGGGGAGGCGCCGCCGTCTCGGACGCCGCCATTCACCGCGCCATCATGCTGGCCCGCCGGGTGCTGCAAGCAGGCGATGCCCCCGCGCCGATTGAGACCGTACGCGGGAGCGGCTTCCGGTTCACGGGTGAGGTGAAGGTTCTGGAGGAAGGGATGGATGGGTCAGCCGCTGGTGCATCGGAAAGCACGGTGCCCGCGGCGGGTCTCGCCAACACCGAACCGTTGGTGGAACGGGAGCGTGAGCTTGCGGCCCTCGGCGCCGCTCTTTCCCGAGCGCGAGCGGGGCACGGCGCGCTCGTCCTGGTGACTGGTGTCGCGGGCATTGGTAAGAGCGTGCTCGTCGAGCGGTTCGCGGCGGAGGTGGAGCGAGCTGGCGCGAAGACGGCGAAGGGCTGGACTTGGGAGAGCGGCGGTGCCCCCGCTCTCTGGCCATGGATCGAGGCGGTGCGGTCGGTATTGGCATGGCGCCCCAGCGCCTCGCCTCATGCCGACGATGGGTTGGCGTCCGAGATTGCGGCCCTCGTCGGCCTTGCGGGAGGGGCCGCCAAGGAGGTGGAAAATGCGCTTCAGACGCGGTTTCAGTTCTTCGATCTCATCACCCGCTTCCTCATCGAAACCGCGCGGCAAACGACGCCGCTCGTCGTAGTCATCGAGGACCTCCACGCGGCGGACGAAACGACGCTCCTCCTTTTCGAGTTCATGCAGGCGCGCATTGCGGGCGAGCCCCTCTTGGTCGTCGCCGTTCCGCGCGACGGAGGAGCCGCTGTTGCGGCGGCTGCGGGCCCCGAAAGCGCTGGCGCGCGCGAAGGCGACGAGCGGCAAGCGTGGGTCGCTGGGGCCGCTCGCCCGGGAGATCGCCGAGGCGCACGAGCCCGGGACGCTGACGCTGGCCATCGTGAACCGCGTCCGCCGGGCGCAGGAGCTGCGGGCGCTCCTCGCCAAGGAGAAGGGCGTCGAGAACGTCGCGCTGATTCATTCGCGCTTTCGCCCGGGCGATCGGCGCCGGGTTCAGGAGGCGGCGCTGAACGGCTCTTTCCAGGGTGTCTTGGTCGCGACGCAGGCGATCGAAGCGGGCGTGGACGTGTCGGCGAAGACGTTGTTCACGGAGCTGGCGCCGTGGGCGTCGCTCGTCCAGCGCTTCGGCCGCCTGAACCGCGCGGGCGAGCACGCTGCCGCGCGCGCCTTCTGGGTGGACTTGGATACCCGGGACGGCGATCTGTGCCTCCCCTACGAGCGCGAGGCGCTGGAGCTCGCGCGCTCCCGGCTGGCCAAGCGGCGGGACGTCGGCCCCGAATCGCTCGCGACGGTTGGAAAGGACAAGGAGGCGGTCGCGCTGCCGGTGATCCGTAGCAAGGACGTGTTGGAGCTCTTCGATACGGAGCCTGACCTGGCCGGTCACGACATCGACGTGTCCCGCTACGTCCGCGCGACGGACGTCCGCGACGTGCAGGTAGCGTGGCGCAAGGTAGGCAAAGACGGCCCGCAAGAGGACGCCGCCGAGCTGCAACGCGACGAGCTGTGCTCGGTGCCCATCGACGCGCTGAGACGCCTGACGAAAGACCACAAGGTGTGGCGGTTCGACAGCCTACGGCGGAGCTGGGAGGCCATCGATCGCGATCGCCTGATCCCCGGGATGACGGTGGTGCTCGACGTCGCGGTCGGCGGGTACGACGCAGAGCTCGGGTTCACGGGGGACAAGAGCGACGTCCCCTCGCCCCTGGAAGTCAGCGGTGACGAACCGGACTCCGACGACTCCGACGCGCTGACGTACGGCGCGGCCGACTACATCACGCTGAAGATGCACGCGGAGGACACGGCGGAGGAGATGGCGCGGCTCCTTCGAGAGCTGTCCGAGCTGGTCGCGCCGGAGGCGGCGCCCGAGGAGTTGATCGAAGCCGCGCGCTGGCACGACGCCGGCAAGGGCCATCCCGCGTTCCAGGCCATGCTCGTGTCCGCTCTTCCCAGCGCGGACCCGCGGAGGGACGGTGGGCCGTGGGCCAAGAGCGACGGGCGGCGTGGCGCGCGCAACGAGCGGCGCTTCTTCCGGCACGAGCTCGCGAGCGCGCTCGCCTGGCTGAACGCGGGCAAGTCCTCGCTCGGCGCGTTCTTGATCGCCGCGCATCACGGGAAGGTGCGCCTGTCTATCCGCGCGCGGCCTGGAGAGCAGCGCCCCGCCGACGCCCCCGAGAACGCCCGCTTCGCGCACGGCGTCTGTGACGGCGACGTGCTCCCCGAGCTGAACCTGGGTGGTGGAACGACGGTCTCCCGGCAGGAGCTCTCGCTCGCGTGCATGGAGCTCGGGGCGCCGGGGCCGTCCTGGGCGGAGCGCATGCTCGACCTGCTCGAACGGCTCGGGCCGTTTCGGCTCGCCTACTTGGAAGCCCTGGTGCGCGTCGCGGACTGGCGCGCCAGCAAGAAGCGCGCGGCGCGAGGAGGCGTGAATGGCTGATGCGAAAATCACGGAGCTCGTGGACGTCGTCCTGACCGGCTGCCGGCCGGAGCCGCTGGCTTCGTACCTCAAGGCGCTCGGCGTCCTGCGCCTGGTCGCGCAGCAGAAAGACGCGAGCGCGCGCGGCCGTTGGCGCGGCGAGCACTTCGTGCTGACGAGCCGGCTGACGCGCCAGGATCTGGTCGACTTCTTCGCGTCCGAGTGGCGCCCGACGCCGGTCGTCGCGCCCTGGAACGGAGGCAGCGGATTCTATCCGAAGGACAACAGGGCGGCCGCGGAGGCGATCCTCGCGTCGGCGGATCCCCGCCTCGCGCCGTTCGCGGAGACCATCCGGCTCGCGCGGAGCTTCGTGGCCGCCCAGGGCTGGCAAGAGCGCCCGGCGGACGACGCCAAGACCTTCCTCATCGCCGCGATGCGCGCGCTGTTGCCGGAGTCGGCGCTGGAGTGGTTGGACGCCGCGCTCGTTCTCGGGGACGACCGCCCGCTGTTCCCGCCGCTGCTCGGCACCGGCGGCAACGACGGCCGCCTCGACTTCAGCAACAACTTCCAGCAGCGGGTCATCCAGGTGCTGACGAGCGCGACGCGCGTCGACGAGCTCGAGTCGTCGTTGTTCGGCTCACTCGAGACGGTGGAGTTCAAGGGCACGATGGGCCAGTACGCCCCCGCTGCGAACGAGCGCACGAACCCCTGGGATTTCGTGCTGCTCATCGAAGGCGCGATGGTCTTCGCCGCCGCGGCCACCCGGCGTTACGAAAACACCGGCCCCACGGGCCTCTCATTCCCATTTCACGCCCGTGCGGCCGGCGGCGTGGCGACGCTCGCGGATAGCGACGAGGCGGACAGCCGTGGCGAGCTGTGGCTCCCCTTGTGGAGCGCCCCGGCGACGTACCGTGAAGTGCGGCACCTCTTCGCCGAGGGCCGCGCCACGGTCGGCGCAGGCAAGCACGCACGCCCGGCGTCGACCGCGCTCGACTTCGCGAGAGCGGTCAGCGCGCTGGGCGTGGATCGGGGCGTGGAGGCCTTCGTGCGCGTCGGCTTCCACGTCCGCAATGGCTTCGCCTACTTCGCGACGCCGCTCGGCCGCTTCGAGACGCGCGACGTCCCCGAGAGCCGCTTGTTGGACGATCTGGATTCCGGCGAGTGGCTCGACCGCCTGCGCCGTCAGGCCTCGGCGGCGAACGCACCCGCGCGCGTCGCCGTCGCCAAGCGTCGCCTCGAGCACGCGCTGTTCGAAGCCGTGCGTACGGGGCGGCTGACCAGCGTCTTGCTCGAGCTCGGAGCGACCGACGAAGCCCTGGCGCAATCGCTGGCGTTCGCCAAGAAGGCGCTGCTGCGCCCGGTGCCCCGGCTGCGCGCCGCGTGGGCGGAGGCGGTCCTGGAGAGCTCGCCAGAGCAACGCCTGGGCGCGGCGCTGGCCTCCCGAGTCGGGATGCGCGCCCGCCTCATCCCGCTCGACGAGTCGGGCCGTGGCTTCGGTCAAGCCGATCAGGCGGAGTGCGTCTTCACGGACCGCCCGCTGGTCGACAACCTGCACGCCCTGCTCCTGCGTGAGGAGGTCGAGGCGCTGGTGCGTACGCCGCGCCCGGCGGCGGATCCGACCGCCGCGCGCTGCACGCTGAGCGACATCGCGGCGTTCATCGCCGGGACGGTCGACGACACATCGATCGAGCGCTGGCTGCGCGCGGCGATCCTCGTCGAGGGCGGGCTCTGGCCGCCCCTGCCCCGCGAGACCGTCTTGCCGCCCGCCACGTTCGCGGTGCTGGCGCTCGTGCACGGCCGCCGGCTGGGCGAAGCCTCGTTGCCCCGAACGCCCACGCTGCTCAGCCGTGCTTGCGCCGGCGACGCCGTCGGGGCCACGAGCGCCGCGATCCGCCGCCTCAACGCCGCCGCGCGGCCCTTTCCGGTGCGCTCCCTGTTCGAGGCACCGGCGACGACGCGACGAATCGCGGCGGCCCTTGCCTTTCCCTTGCGCACGACCCAGCGCCGAACGCTCGAGCGCCAGGTGCTTGGCGAAGTCGAGGAACCGACGCCACTCGAAACCATGACCGAACCCACCCAGGAGCCAGCATGACCCAGTTCGAACTTCCCGAAGCACCCCGATTGCTACTGCAGGCCGACTTGAAGCCGGTCCAGGGCCACCGCTTTCAACCCACCGGATTCCCCGACATCGGCGCTGGCGTCTACACGCTGCCGAACGGTGAGGAGCACCTCCTCGTCGAATCGGCGCAGAGCGTGGCCAATCGCCTGGAGGCGGCGTGCTGGGACGACGCGAAGAACGACCTGGTGAGTGAGCTCCAGGGATTGCCGTACGTTCGCGTCGTGGGGCCCGAGGGGGAGCCGCTCACGACCTCGCTCCAGGAAGCACACCGCCTGAACTCGCCCTACATCGAGAAGACGGAGTTCTTCGAGAAGCAGCTCAAGCCCGCCATCGACTTCGACGACAAGAAGCCCGCCGACCGCGACAAGCTCATTCGAGCGCTCTGCCGGTACGATGTCGGGTGCCTGCTCCACGGCGTCTTCCTGGAGAGCATCGCCGGCGTGTTGCGCGTGCCGCGTGCGCTCTCGGGGTTCGTCGAGGCGAGCCGCGTGACTCGCGTCAACACCGGTGGCGTCAAGAACGACCGCGTCCAGGCCACCAAAGACGAGGAGGGAGGCCGCACCGCCGCAGAGGGCTTCGGCAACGTGCCGTTCCATCGCACCGAGTTCGCCGCCGACGAGATCGTCGCTTACTTCAACTTGGACCTCGAGCAATTGCGCAGCTACCGGCTCGGGCCCGAAGTGACGCGCCTCTTGTACGCGCTGTCCGTGTTCAAGATCCGGCGTTTCCTGACCTCGGGCCTGCGCCTGCGGACGGCCTGCGACCTCACCGCCCAAAGCCTCACCGTCAAGGCGCCCGAAGGGTTCACGATCCCGACCCTCGAAGCTACGAGCGCGGCGCTCCCGGAGCTCATCGCCGCCGCCAAGAAGCACTTCGCGTCACCGCCCGTCACGACGGCCACGTACGTCCCGAAGGCCAAGAAGGGGAAATGAGGTGATCGGCATCGAAGTTCGCTTCCTGGCCGGGCGCTTCCACGGCACGGCCTGGAACAGCGCGCACAACGAGGGAGTCCCCGAATGGCCGCCTTCGCCGTGGCGGGTACTCAGAGCCCTCGCCAGCGCCGCGCACGCGGAGGAGGTCCCGTCGGCGGCCGCGGCGTTGTTCGAAAGATTGCGCGGCTTGCCGAGCTATCGCTTGCCGCGCGCCGCGGAGGCGCACCTCCGCCACTACATGCCGGACGCGCACGACCCGAACCACAAGCGGACGAAGGTGTTCGACGCCTTCGTCGCCGTCGAGGGAGGGCCGGAGCGCCCCGCCCCCTTGACCATCGCCTGGTCCGCCGACTTGACCACTGACGAGCGCGCGCTGCTCGACCGCCTCTGCCGGCGTGTCCCGTACCTCGGCCGCGCCGAGGCGTGGTGTGAGCTCCGGCTCGTCGACGTCGACGGCAGCCGCTGGGACTGCTGGCCCGACGACGAGGCGCCGGCCGAGCACGCCACGACGCTCTTGGCGCTGGAACCCCGCGAAGCGTTCGAGGCCTGGGTGGCGAGCCGCCCAAAGCCCAAGCGCGGCCGGGACATCCCGCGCAGCTTGTGGGACGTGCTGACTTTCGACGGCGACCGCTTTCGGCGCGAGGGTTGGTCCAGAGTCCCGGGCACACGCCTCGCGCGCTATGTCTTCGACGACGCGCCCTTCGCACGGGCGATCGTCCCTCGCTCGGCCCACGCTGCCGTGTCCAGCACCCGCCTCCCCACCGTCGCCCGCTATGCCATCCGCTCCGCGGTCCTCCCGCGCGTCCAACAAGCGCTCTTCATCGGCGAGCGCCTGCGCCAGGCCGTCATGTCGCACTCCGAGAGAGTCAGCGGCAACGCACGCCCGGTCTTCTCCGGACATGGGCTGAGTGGCAGCCATCCACACGCGATGTACTTGCCGACCAGCGACGTCACGCACGGCTTCATCGACCACCTCGTCGTCCACGCCAAGATGGGCTTCGAGCCGGAAGACGTCCAAGTGCTGCAGAGCGTTCGCCGCCTCTGGGGAAAAGGCGGGCACGACCTCGAGCTCGTCCTCGTGAGCCTCGGTGACCCGGCCGACCACGGCGGGCCGTCCGCGCCCAGGGCCCCCGTGCTCGCCGCGAGCCGCGCCTGGCGCAGCTTCACCCCGTTCGTTCCCACGCGCCACCCCAAAGTCGTGCGCGGCGAACCCAAAGACAGCATCGAGCAACAACTTCGGCTCGCGTGCCAGCAGCTCCTCGGCGTCGCGCCGACGTCCGTCACGCCCTACGGCGATCGCGCCTGGTGGTCCCGCTTCCGCCGGCGCCGTTCGAACGGCGGTGGCCACCGCGGCCCCGACTGGGCGATCGGCGCTCGCCTCGTCTTCGATCAACCCGTGCGAGGGCCGATCGCGCTCGGCTACGGCGCCCACTTTGGCCTCGGTCTCTTCGTGCCCGACGACGACCAACCACCGAGGCGCTCATGAGCGATCCGCCGCGGGCAGCGTCGTCAGCGCCTTCTTCCGCTTCAGCGATCCCGTCGCAGGGCGACGATCCCCCCTCTGCCCGCGCCAAACCTCTCCCGCGCCGCCTCCCCGAGCTCCTCGAGCCATCGGACCCGTCCACCGTCTCCGATCTGCCGCTCGTCCCAGCGCGCATGATCAACGAGGTCCTGTATTGCGAGCGGCTCATGTACCTCGAGTGGGTTCAGGGCGAATGGGCCGACAACGCCTTCACCGTCGACGGCAAGTCCGTTCACCGCCGCGTCAACGCCCGTATGCGTCCTCACGAGCGCATTCCGAGCACTCCGTCGCGAACGAGCGACGGCCTCATTGAAGCGACAGCGAAACCCGCCTGGTTGCAGGCACGCGCGTACGCGTTCGGGAAACCGCGTCGTGACGCGGTCGCGAGCCGGCATGTAAAAGGCTCGGCGCGATGCCGAGATCAGCGAGCGAAGGCGAGCAGAGCGCGACGGAGCGGGTTTTCGTCGAGCCGCCCCTGAGCTTCTCCGTTCTGGAGGGTCTGCTTCCAGTAGGCGGGGGCGAGCTCGAGCACGCGGGAACGGGGCCAGTCGGGCAAGAGATGGAACAGGTCGCGCAGGTAGGCCCACGGCTCGATGCCGTGCATCTGGCGTAAGCCCCTTACCGCCGGGCTGAGTGCGCGTGCGAGGAATGGCCTCACGCTGGGGCCATGCGGAAGACGGAATT